>CAYNNN010000061.1:0-13249 GCA_964398665.1 uncultured Gammaproteobacteria bacterium
CGGCCGTGGATCCGATGATCAAGATCATCAACATCGTGGCCCTGCTGATTATCCCGCTGCTGCCGCTGGTCGGCGGTTAGGCGACTACCCGCAAGCTGCTGCCCTGCCGGGCTTGCCCGGCAGGGCTTTGTATTTGGGAGGCAATGTGAATCTCGATCGTGTGAGTTCTGGGAAGGACGTGCCCAACAACGTCAATGTGATCATCGAAATCCCCGCCAACTCCGACCCGGTGAAGTACGAGATGGACAAGAAGACCGGGGCGATGTTTGTCGACCGGTTCATGAATACGGCCATGCACTATCCCTGCAACTACGGTTACGTGCCGCGCACTTTGTCTGCCGACGGCGATCCGGTGGATGTACTGGTGCTGACCCCGTATCCGCTGATTCCGGGGTCGGTGATTCAATGCCGCCCTATCGGCGTGCTGAAGATGACCGATGAATCGGGCGATGATGCCAAAGTGCTGGCCGTTCCAGTGGACAAGCTCTGCAAATCCTACCGTGCGGTAGAAAATTTCCGTGATCTGCCCCAGTACATTCTGGAACAGATAGCGCATTTTTTTGAGCACTACAAAGATTTGGATGAAGGAAAATGGGTGCGGGTCCAGGGTTGGGGTGGGGTGGATGAAGCCAAGGCCGAAATTCTGGCGGCGGTGAAAATGTTTGACGATGCGCCGGAAAAACCGAATTTTTAATCACCCATGAAGGTTTGTATTCTCTCTGACAGCCATGACCACACCCCGCGCATGGATCAGGCGCTGGCACAGGCCCGTGCCTGGGGCGCTGAAGCCGTGCTGCACTGTGGGGATGTGGTGGCACCCAGCACCCTGCACGGCCTGAGCCGCCACGGCCTGCCGTTGCATGTGATTCACGGCAACAATACGGGCGATTTGTACGCATTTTCCCGCATGAGTGCCAATCCCAAGCACAAGGTACATTATTACGGCCAGGATGCCAGTCTGACCCTGGGTGAAGCACGCATCTTTCTGGTGCATTACCCCCATTATGCCCAGGCCATGGCACTGACGGGCGACTGGGATTTGGTCTGTTGCGGACACAGTCACATCGTCAGCCTGGAAACCATCAATAATATCAAGGGGGGGATTACCTATCTGGTCAATCCCGGCACGGTGGCCGGTATCGGTCAGGCCCCGGCTTCCTTTGTGCTGGCCGATCTGGCTACCTGGCAATTTTCCGTGCAGACACTGCCCAAATAGCTCACATCATGCCGGACCAGCTGTTGACCCATTTTGATGCGCAGGGCGCTGCCCAGATGGTGGATGTCAGCACCAAGCCGGCGACTGCCCGGCGGGCGCTGGCCGAAGGCTGGCTGCGGATGCAGGCAGCCACGCTGGCGCGTATCCAGCAGGGCCAGATGGCCAAAGGTGACGTACTGGGCGTGGCCCGCATTGCCGGGATCATGGCTGCGAAAAAAACGGCCGAGCTGATTCCCCTGTGCCATCCATTGCCGCTCAATGCGGTGCAGGTGCAGTTCGAACTGCATCCCGACCCCCCCCGGGTACGTTGCACGGCCGAGCTTGCCACGACGGCGCCAACCGGCGTGGAAATGGAAGCCCTGACCGCCGTGCAGGTCGCCTTGCTGACGATTTACGATATGTGCAAGGCCGTAGATCGCGGCATGGTCATGACCGAGATCCGGTTGCTGACCAAAACCGGGGGTCAGTCGGGGACCTGGACGGCAGCAGACTGACTGGCCCAGCGGCGGCACGCCTGTAAAATCCCGGCGGCAGGACTTTACCGAAAGTGGCCCAATCGCCTAGACTCTGATTGTTTTGAAGGGGTCTTGTCTGATGTTGCATGCTCATGTCGTCTAGCGCTCCACCACCACCTGCCTTACAGGGCTATGCGGTTGAACGCCTGATTGCCCAAGGCGGGATGGCACGGGTCTATCTGGCCCGGCAGGAAGCGCTGCAACGGCTGGTCGCCATCAAAGTGCTGGATCCGCGTCTGGCCTCATCGGAATCCATTGAACACTTCACCATTTCTCTGGAACGCTTTTTCCGCGAAGGCACCCTGATAGCCGCCATCAACCAGCCCAATGTCGTGCAGGTATATGACGTGGGTGCCTGTACGGACGGCCTGCCGTACATCGTCATGGAATACCTGCCGGGTGGTACCTTGCGCAGCCGGATGCACGCTGGCGCCTTGCCGCCCGATCAGGCGTTGAACATTTGCCGCCAGATTGCCCAGGGTCTGGCTGTTTCTCATGCCCAAGGCATTGTGCATCGGGACATCAAGCCCTCCAACATTCTATTTCGCGCAGACAACACGCCGGTGCTGACTGACTTCGGGATTGCCAAGCAGCAGGGCAGCCAGGAAATTACCCGAGGTGGCAGCACCTTGGGCACGCCGTATTATCTCAGTCCGGAGCAGGCGCTGGGTCAGCCGGTCGATGGGCGGGCCGATCTCTATGGGTTGGGCGTCATGCTGTATGAAATGCTGACCGGGAAGAAGCCGTTTCAGGGTGATTCGACCATGAACACCCTGTTGCTGCATATTCAGACCCCGCCGCCGCCGCTTCCGCTGGAACTTTCCCTCTATCAACCGCTCTTGACCCGCCTGCTGGCCAAGCAGCCCGAGCAGCGCTATCCCGATGCGGATACGCTGATTGATGCCATCGATCGGATCCGCGCCCTGCAAGCACTGGCTGCACAACCCCAAAGCTGGTGGCAGGCGCCGTGGCTCTGGACGATGGCAGGTTTATTGCTGCTGGTGGGCATGATTGCCGGGGCGGCCTATCTGTTGCGGATGTCCAGGCCGATCAGCAGCCCTGAGGCCACGCCGTTGTTGCTCCATGTCCAGACAGTGACCGTGGCACCTGCCACTGTGTCGATGGGGCACATACCGGAGCAAACCCTGCCCGAAGCGCCTGCCCCGGCGCCTGCACGTGAACTTGTGCCGTCTCCGGTGCAGGACGCTGCACTGGAGGCTGAAGTCTGGGCCTTATGGTTACAACTGAGCCAACCGCTCCCGGACGCCGAAACAACCTGGGAAGCCGTCTGGCTGCTGGCGCTGGCCGCACCCGAGCGGGTACTGCCGCCTGAGGCCCAACAGGCCGAAGTGCCCAAAGCGGCTCTGACGGTGGCAGATTTACTGACCGCAGGCCAGCAGGCTTTGGCGGACGGGCGCCTGACGCAGCCGTCCGGGGCCAATGCCCAGCATTATTTTCGTCAGGTTTTGAAGCTGGATGCGCGTAACAAACTGGCGCAGGCAGGATTGCAGCAAATTGCCGATGCCCTGTTCCAGAAGGCCCAGACGGCCCTGCAACAGGGCCAGGCGCAGGCGGCGAGCCAGTGGGTCCAGGAAGGTTTACAAGTCCAGCCCAAACATGGGAAATTGCGTACCCTGCAAACGTTGCTGCGAACTCGGGGCGAATTATGATTAAGCTGCTGCTACGTATCGTGCTGTTGGGCCTGGCCGGGCTGCTGGCTGCCTGCACGGAACAACCCGTCCGGCCCGACGATACTCCTTCCAAAGCGGTCGAGCCGCTGACAGCGGCCTTGCAGCGTTTGGCAGCAGCGCTGCAACCGGTGGCCCCTGCCGCCAAAAAACCCCGCTTGTTGCTGGAACCGGTGGTGATGGGTCTGACCGGCGAAGTTCTCAGTGAACAGGAGCGTTTTGCTGCGCCGCTGCGCAACGCACTCACCGCCTATACCTGGCTGAGCTATCAGCCAGAACAGGTGGACAATGCCGAATGGATACTGAGCCTGTTCGTCATCCCGGCCACGCAAAACCCCGATACGGAAGTCGAGCTGTACGCCCTGCTCTACGATCCCAGGGAAGGCGCCATCCGGGCCCAGAGCCGGATTGCCCTGCCAGTGAATCAGGTGCCCCTCAAAATCCTGTGGGCCAGCCAGTTACCCATTTATCCCGAGACTACGGCGCTGGGTGAGCTGTGGCGCGGTGTTGAACGTAACCGTCAGATGCCCAGCTATTACCTGCGCGGGCTGCGGCTGCGTTCCCAGCTTTATCTGGCCCAGCGGCATTTTGAACGGGGCGAGCTGACTCAGGCGGCCGAAATCTGGACAACCTTTCACGATAATGTGGAATTGCTGGTCAAGGACCGGGTGTTGGCCCGGCAGACGCAACTGGCTGCGACATTGGGCTTGTACCAGGTCGCGCTTCAGCAGCAACAATTATCCTTGGCAGAAAATTACCTGGCCAAGGCGGTCAAACGGCTGGCCGAGGGCAATCAGCCCGTGCTGGCCCGGTTTCCCTTCAAACCGGATAGCGCCCAGTGGCTGTCCGACCCTGAAAGTCAAACCAGTCGCCGGATGCTGGTGAGCGCCATCCAGCAGCTCTTGACCGTGGATAAGAAGGGGGGCCGCCTGACGGTGATCAGCCATGTCAGCAAGGCCAGTAGTGATGCGAGTGGCATTAGCCAAACACGGGCACGGGCGGTAAGCGATTTGCTCAGCGCCAACAACAAGCGTCTGAAAGGACGGATTCAGACGGCCTGGAAGGGCAGTAATGAAAGCCTGAGCCTCAGTCGCCACCCGGCCATCAACGGGGTGGATGACCGGGTTGAACTCATCTGGCTCAAAGTGCGCTGATTGTCACGCTCAGTACAAAATTTTATCAAGGAAAAGGCTAGGGTACTGATGGCCAGAATGACAGGCGTCCCCATTCCATCAGTATGGTGGAAGAAAGTTTTATACCAAAAATGCAAAGAGTTACTTGATAAATAAGACGTGGTGTGGGCTGATTGCGCCAACGCACCATTCCGGACTCTGCACCTGGAGTCATGGCTGCAAGAGTCTGCTTCAGCATTGCCAACCGGTTGTTGGCGGTAAGGTATGTGCGCGTGTGACTGTTTGGGTAATTGCCCCCGATAGCAGCATGGACGCACCCTGACCCCACCCCCACGCGGGGACAAATGCCCCCGCAGGCAGCACGGCTCAGGGCTGTAATTTCCCTTGAGCATCAAAACGCAGGACCAGCCGTACCGGCACCGGGGTAGGGCTGGCGAAAGGCGGAAACCGCCAGCCACTGACGGCAGCTTGCAGTTGTTGCAGCACCTCGGGGGCCAGTGACCCGGAAACCAGCTGCACTACGCTGACCTTGCCCAGGTGTGATACTGTGAAGCGGATTTCGAGTTCGGTCACGTGCGTCAGCAGGGCCTCCAGTGCCGCTGTATGACTCAAGACCACCTGGCGTACGGTGCCCACGTCCAGCCCGGTACCACCGATGTGTACTTCCAGCGCGCTTGCCGCCGGTACCGCGGGCTTGGGTTCTGCCTGAGCCAGCTGCTCCCGTTCCTGCGCTTTGAGTTTATAGACCTGTCTGGGCGAGGGTGGTGCAAAGGCACGCAGTTGCCCGGTATCGGCTTCGTTGCTGACCCATCTGTCGGGTGCTGCACTGACAGGCGCCGGTGCTGTATAGGCGAGGCCTTTTCCAGCCAAGGCATACTCCGATACGCCTTCGGGTAGCGGCAGGGGTTGTTCCACAGTCTCGAGGGTCTCACCCGGCTTGCGCCGCACCTCAGAGTCAATGGCAACAAAAGACGTGTATTGGGACAGCAGGTTATAGCGCAAGGCCAGCTCGGTGATGGTTTTGACCCGTGCAGCGTCCTGGCGCAATTCGTTGTAGTCCGAAAGTGTGCGCAGGCGTTCCCGCGCCCAGAGATAGCGCAGGGCTGCGTGAGCCGGGCGTGGCTGTATCCCATCCAGAGCCAGTTTCAGGGTCACGGGTCCCTGTCCGCCATGACCCTTGAGGATGATTTCACCCTGAGGCTGGCCCTGCCACTTGCCATACACCAATACGGGCCGCTGGGCAAACACGTCTGGCACTGTGAGGGGCTCCACGTCTTGCACCTGCAAGCCCTGAAAGGCCACGGTCACGCCCGTGAGTACTGGCGCTTCGATATAAGTCCGGAATCGGGCTGCCTGCGCTGCGGCCTCGCTGGGCTGGGTGATGATGAATGGTTCGCCCTGGCCGACATGAGCCAAGCCTTCGATGAGGTGCCGGTTGACGCTGGAGCCGATGCCAAAAGCAAATACATTCAGCTGGTTCAGATGCTGGCGGATCAGATCGAAGGCTTCGGTCTCGACCGTGACATAGCCATCGGTGACGATGATGGCGCTCCGGGCCAGCCCATCCGGGCGGGGCAGGCTCAGGGCACGCTGCAAGGCAGGTAGCAGTTCGGTGGACCCGCTGCCTTGTTGCCCGTCCAGCAGCCGCAACGCCGCCTGGATATTGCGGGCGCTGGCGGGCAGGCTTTGCGGCGCCAAAACTTCAGAACCGCCGGAAAACAGCAGGATGTTGAAAGTATCGTGGGGCCGCAACTGGCCCAGCAGTGCCTTGAGCAGTTGCTTGGCCGTGTTCAGCGGGAAGCCGTACATGGAGCCGGACACGTCCACGATAAACAGATAATCCCGTGCCGGCATGGCCTCGGTCGCCACCCGTTTCGGCGGTTGCAGCATGGCCAGGAAGAAATTTTCCTCCTGGGGCGTCGCACCCTGATAGAGCAGGACGCCGGTTTCGATAGCATCACCGCTCAGGCGATAACGTAGGCTGAAATCGCGATTGCCGCCGTGGCGTTCGCGTTCGGCCAGCACCACGGTGGCGTTGGATCGGCCCTCATAACGGATCTCGACCAGATGGCTGGGGCTGGCAACAGCCTGCAAAGGTACACCAGTGGCCAGTTGCACGTTCAGGTTCAGGGTGCTGGAGGGTGGGACCCCCTCGCCCAGATAGGGATTTTGGACCCAATTCTGGCCCGGTGGAGTCTGGCCGGGCTTAGCGCCTGCATAGCGTGGACCCACCACAGTGGGATAGACGAATTCATATTCCCCGGCGTTGGGAACCAGCAGCTCGGTATAGCGCAGTTCTACCTGAATCACATCACCTGGCAGGATGTTGGCGACATTCATCTGAAACACGTTGGGCCGTTCCTGTTCCAGCAACGAGGCACTCTGGCCACGTGCCCGCGCCTGCTCGTAATCCGCACGGGCCTGGGCTTTTTCCTTGATTTGGGCTGTGATGGTGCGTGCCCCGATGGTCATCTGCAAGCCATAGACGGCAGCTCGGGTCGAGGCCGGGAAGACGTAAATGGCTTCAATCGGCGTGGCCCCCGCGTTTTTGTAGACCTGAGTTACGCGCACATCGGCAATCACGCCGGCGATGTTGGCCGCCACGGTGGTGGATTCCAGGGGCAGTTGCTCAGTTGCAGGCGTATCGCCCTTCACCAGAAAATAGGGTGAAAGTGTTTTATCTTCAGTCACTTTTTGCACCTCAGCATGTAGGATGGGGACCAGTAGCAAAAGCAGGACGAGCGGGGCGAGGTATCGGAACACGGCGATTCTCCACAACAGGTACGCTGGCGCCAGCATAGCGCAGCGACTTGACAGTCACCTGAATCGAATTAGTCCAGCACCAGAATCGCGTCCATTTCCACCAGCGCGCCTTTGGGCAGGGCCGCGACGCCCAGGGCCGCCCGTGCTGGATAGGGTGCCGTGAAAAATTCCGCCATGATGCGGTTGACCAAGGGAAAATGGCTCAGATCGGTCAGAAAGATGTTCAGCTTGACCGTCTGCTGCAAGCTGCCCCCGGCGGCTTCGGCCACGGCTTGCAGGTTGGCAAAGACTTGGCGAATCTGCTGTTCGGCGTCGCCATCAATGAGCTGCATGGTCTGGGGGACGAGGGGAATTTGTCCGGCTAGATAAACGGTATGGCCGACCTGGACGGCCTGAGAGTAGGTGCCGATGGCAGCGGGAGCGGCGTCTGTATGAATGATGCGGCGCGACATGGTGAAACCTTGAGGGTGAGGAAAGCCCCCAGTATAGGTCAGACTCCGGGTCTCGCTGATCGGGCGCTGAGGATCAAGGTAGATGCGGCACTTGCCCTACGGCGGTGCAAATTGCAGTGAATACAGGTGTCGCAGCACCGAATCTTGAAGGCGGTTCTGATATAATCGCGCCGCTTGCCCAGAACATCGGTGTTGCTTGCGCGGCAGAATCCGGATCATATCTTGCTTGCAGTCGGTGGGTGGGTGAGGCGCTCATGCCCAGGCGGCATGGCCCTCGCAAGTTCAGCGCATACCAACCCCAGGAGAAGGTAATGAATAATCCAGAAGTGCAGACGCGCCGGTGCATCCCGGTCGTGATGCTGCGCCATGCACAGAGTGAGTGGAATCTGCAACAGCGGTTTACGGGCTGGGGTGATGTCAGCCTCAGTGAGGCAGGGCTGGAAGAGGCCCGTGCGGCCGGACGCTTGTTGCGGGTGCGCCAGTTTCAGTTTGACCGGGCTTACATTTCCTTTCAAAAGCGGACGCGGGAAACCCTGGATGGCGTGATGGCCGAGTTGGGCCAGTCGGCTTTGCCCTTCATCCGTGACTGGCGCTTGAACGAACGCCACTATGGCGCTTTGCAGGGCCTGAACAAAGTCGAAACGGCGCACCGTTATGGCGCCGATCAGGTGTTGCGCTGGCGCCGGGGTTTTCACGATAAACCCCCGGCCTTGGCGCTGGATGACCCCCGCCATCCGCGTTTTGACCCGGTGTATGCCGGACTGGCCCCGGAACTGTTACCCGCCACGGAAAGCCTGGCTGATACCCAAGCTCGGGTGGTGGCCTTCTGGCAGGAGCAGATCGTGCCGCGCATTGCGGCTCAGGAGGCCCTGTTGATCGTCGCACACGGGAATTCCCTGCGTGCCCTGGTCGGCTGGCTATCGGGCATGAGTGTTGCCGAAATCGAGAAATTTGAAATTCCCACCGGCTTGCCCCTGATTTACGGGTTCAAGGCCGATGCCACGCCCATGGGCTGGTACTATCTGGGCTTGCAGGCCTTGCCCTGTGCGCAGGAATCTCAGGTCGCTTGATGCAGATTAAGTATTTGTGGGGTCTTGTTTTTTTGCTGCTGTCCGGCTGTGCCGGGCTGGGTGATCCGCCGCCGCCGCGTCAGCATTATGCCGTGACTGTGGAGCATCCGGCTGCTGTGGCTGCGCCTTCCGGAGCGCCGGTGTTGGCGGTGCAAACCTTGCAGGCGGCCCCGCGTGCCGGCAGTGAGGGATTCTTGTATCGGCGCAGTGAGGCGGAATATCTCACCGATGCCTATCACCGCTGGGTGGCGCCGCCGGCACCTACCCTGACCCAGAACCTGCGTGAGTGGCTGGCCGCCAGCGGGTTGTTTGCTTATGTCACGCCTGGCGTAGGTTATGCCCAGCCCGGCTACGTGCTGGAAGGCAGCGTGCTGAGCCTGTATGGCGATTACCGTGATCTTCAGGCCCCGCAGGCAGTACTGGCCGTGGAATTGGCCTTGTTGCAGGACCAGCCTGCCGGAATGCAGTTGCGGTTGCGGCGCCACTATCAGGAAACTGAACCGCTGCCCCGTGCTGACCCGGAGGCTCTGGCAGCCGGCTGGCGTCGGGCCTGGATGCGCGTGTTGCAGCGTCTGGAACAGGATCTGGCCCATTGCTTGCGCCAACACGTCTGTACTTGACGCCCCCACTGTGCTGAGTACCACGGATCACAATCAGAATCTGGCAGGCTTGCAGTATGTCTATGCCGTGGTTTCCCGGCGGGCAGGCGGCGTTTCGGTCGGTCTCAACCTCAACCCCAATAATGCCTGCAACTGGCGCTGCCTGTATTGTCAGGTGCCTGATTTGCAGCGCGGCAACCCGCCCGCCCTGGACCTGACCCGGCTGGCCGAGGAATTGCGCCAGGTGCTGGCCGACATTCTGCACGGCGATTTTCTGGCACGTGAAGCCCCGCCCACAATGCGTCGCCTGGTGGATGTGGCCTTTTCCGGCAATGGCGAGCCGACGCTGGCGCCGGAATTTCCTGCGGTCGTGGCTGCTGTGGTGACAACGATGGCCACCTTGGGCCTGGACCGTGCGGTGCGCCGGGTCTTGATTACCAACGGCAGCCAGATTCGGCGCCCCGGCGTGCAGGATGGGCTACGGCAGTGGGCCAGTGCCGGTGGGGAAGCCTGGTTCAAGTTTGACCGGGCCACGGCCGCCGGGCGCAGTCAGGTGAACGATATTGCCTTGAGTGATGCCAGCGTGTGGGCCAATCTGGAAACCTGCGTGCAGCTGATCCCGACCTGGCTGCAAACCTGCTGGTTCACGCTGGACGGTCAGGCTCCGTCGAGCAGGGAACAAGCCGCCTACCTGGACAGTCTCAGGCGCATGCAGACGGCGGGCTGGCCCTTGCAGGGGGTGCAGCTCTACGGCCTGGCCCGACCTTCCTTCCAGCCCGAAGCGCCCCGGCTTGGCCGTTTGTCTGCTGAGGAAATGGAAGCCTGGGCTGGGCAGATTCGGGCCTTGGGGGTTAAAGTGGCGGTCTTTCCTTGATAAGGGCAGGTAAGTTGATGCAACAGACTGGGTACGGTTGTGCTGCCTGAGCGGCGGCGCAGTGTGGGTGTGGCCGTCGGTCCGGTGCTGCTGGGTGGGCCTGCGGCGGTTGTGGTGCAGGCGATGACCAACACCGACACCGCCGATTTGGCGGCGACGGTGCGCCAGGTGCGTGAATTGGCCGAGGCCGGTTCAGAGCTGGTGCGCATCACGGTCAACAGCGCCGAGGCTGCTGCTCAGGTCGCACCACTGCGCGATGCCCTGCACCGGCAGGGCTGCACCGTGCCGCTGATCGGTGATTTTCATTTCAACGGCCATAAACTGCTTTGCGCATATCCTGACTGTGCCGAGGCGCTGGCCAAATACCGCATCAACCCCGGCAATGTTGGGCGAGGCAGCAAGCGCGACAGCCAGTTTGCCACCCTGATTGAAATCGCCTGCCGCTACCAGAAACCGGTACGCATCGGGGTCAATTGGGGCAGCCTCGACCAGGCCCTGCTGGCCCGGCTGATGGATGCCAATGCTCAGGCCGCGCATCCCCTGCCGGCGCGCCAGGTGATGCATCAGGCGCTGATTCAATCGGCACTGGAGAGTGCCGCCCAGGCCGAGGCGCTGGGCCTGCCCCATGACCGCATCATCTTGTCGTGCAAGGTCAGTGAGGTGCAGGATCTCGTCGCGGTGTACCAGGCGCTGGCAGCCCGGTGTGATTATCCGCTCCATCTGGGTCTGACTGAAGCCGGGATGGGCAGCAAGGGCATTGTGGCTTCCACGGCAGCCTTGGCCATCCTGCTGCAAGCCGGGATCGGTGACACCATCCGGGTTTCCCTGACCCCGGAACCAGGTGGGTCACGCATCCAGGAGGTTCAGGTCGCGCAGCAGATTTTACAGTCCCTGGGTCTGCGCGCCTTTACCCCTCAGGTTGTGGCCTGTCCAGGTTGTGGCCGTACCACCAGCACTTATTTCCAAACCCTGGCGGCCCGGATCGAGGCCTACCTGCGCATCCAGATGCCGCACTGGCGCAGCCGCTATCCGGGCGTGGAAACCATGAGTGTGGCGGTGATGGGCTGCGTGGTCAACGGGCCGGGGGAGAGCCGTCAGGCCAATATCGGCATCAGCCTGCCGGGGAGCGGGGAAATTCCGGTTGCACCGGTGTATGTGGATGGCCAGAAAACCGTGACCCTGAAAGGCGAACATCTGGCTGAAGAATTCGAACAACTGATAGCCGCTTACGTGGTTCGACGCTACGGGTCGGTGGAGAACATGTCATGAAACAATGGGTTTATCCAACTTTTTGCCTGGCCCTGCTCTTGTTGTGGGTGCAGCCTGCGGCAGCGGCCTTTGGGCTGCGTGCCGAAAAAATCCGCTGGAACGCTTACGCACTGGTATCACCCTACTGGCTGGATCCCAGCGCTGAAAACGCCCAGAATATTACTAATCAGGGTTTTGTAGTCGGTTCTGATGGCGTGCTGCTATTCAACAGCGGTGCCAGCACAACGGCTGGGGCGGCGGTTCTCGCAGCCATCCGCAGCGTGACCGACAAGCCGGTACGCTGGGTGGTCAATACCAATGCCCGCCTGGCGCATTGGGGCGGTAATGGCGCCGTAGCCGGTGCCGAGACGGTGATCATCGCCACGCCAGCGGCCCTGGAGCGGATGCGCCTGCAACCAGGCACTGATTTGCGCCTGCCGACTGAAACGGTGGCCCAGCGGGGTCTGCGTCAGTTTGGCGATATTACGGCTGAACTCATCCCGCTGGGCACTGCGGCCGCACCGGGTGATCTGGCCCTGTGGTTGCCCAAGCAGCGCGTTTTGTTCGCCGGCGATGCCTTGAGCATCAAACGCTATCCGGCCACAGCCGACAGTGATCTGCGCAACTGGATTGCGGTCCTGAAAGATCAGCTTGAACCGCTGCAGGCGCTTCAGGTGTTGCCGGGCGTTGGGCCGCTGGGTGTGCCGGGCAATTTGCAGAATCAGCGGATTTACTTTGAAGAACTCTGGGAGCGGGTCAGCCGGATGCAGGCTGAACACAAACCCCTGGCCGAAGTGATTGAAAATGTGCGCAATGGGTTAGGCGTTTACCACAATCACTACACCGATTTTGCTGATGTCGTCAATGCCTCGGTAGCAGACATTTACCAGCAGGCGGGCACGGCTGCCCCACCAGCGCCCAAACCCTGAGCCTGCGCGGGTTCAGGGCTGCGCCTTCACCCCGCCGCGACCTCAAAGCCGACCACGCTCCGGGATTCTTTGCTGAACTCGACCCCGATCAGATGCACCGGCTGGCCCAAGCCCAGATACTTATCCGCATAACGCCGGGTGCGCAATTGTTCCAGCGCCCGACCTTCGGGGGCCAGTTCCACCACCTTGAACTCAAACAAATACACTTGGCTATTGAAGCGCACCGTCATGTCAATCCGGCCTAGGTGCGTGACATCTTCCAGCACAATATCCAGCCCCAGGCTGGCAAAATAGGCATAAAACACGCTGGCCCAGTAACCTTCGTATTGCGCGATGGGATTACGCCGATACCAGTCATTGGGAATGCTGGCAAAGAAGGCAGTAATCAAGGCCTGTATGCCGGGAAAATCGTTCACCAGCAACAAACGGCCCAGGGTTTGTTTGTTGCGCTGCACCGGCTGGGCATGAATCACCCCATCCGTCCAGGCCCGCAGCAGGCTGTTGACCAGGCTTTGATAAACCTCGTGATTGGGATAACGCAGGTAATAAGTGATCTCGCCAAATTCGACGGCCTGCCTGGCAAAGGTGAGATAACCGGTCTGCCACATCAAGGCTTCGGTGGCCATGGCTTCGATGTCGAAACTGGATAACAAGGCTTCGGTGGCGACAGCGACCCCCAATTGGGGTAGCCAGGTTTGGCGCTCACGCAGCACATCAATCAAAAACGTCGGCGTGCCGGTTTCAAACCAGTAGGGCCGGAAT
>CAYNNN010000062.1:0-13165 GCA_964398665.1 uncultured Gammaproteobacteria bacterium
GATTGCCCGGGCCGGCATCGGGCGCAAGTTCCAGAAACCCACTGTATTTGAGTCACATACTGTTGCGGAAAATCTGGAGCTCGCACTGCGTGGTCCCAAAGGCGTCTGGCATAGCCTCTGGGCACGCCTGACCGGTGCCCAGCAGGACATGATCGCCGCCACGCTGGAAACCGTCGGCCTGAGTGCCCAGCGGCAGCGGCTGGCCGGTACCCTGGCGCATGGCCAAAAGCAGTGGCTGGAAATCGGTATGTTGCTGGTGCAGGAACCTTATCTGCTTTTGGTGGACGAACCGGTGGCGGGTATGACCCATCAGGAAATGGAACGTACCGCTGAACTGCTCACCGCCCTTGCAGGCAAGCATTCTGTGGTGGTGGTGGAGCACGATATGGATTTTGTGCGTTCCATTGCCCGTAAGGTCACGGTGTTACATCAGGGCAGCGTCCTGGCGGAAGGCACAATGGACGAAGTGCAGCACAACCCGCGTGTGGTCGAAGTGTATCTGGGGGAATAAATGCTGCAAATCAGTCAACTGAACCAATATTACGGCGAAAGCCATACCCTGTGGGACTTGGACCTGCACGTACCGGCAGGCCAATGTACCGTGTTGATGGGCCGTAATGGGGTAGGCAAGACGACCTTGCTGCAATGTATCATGGGCCTGGTCAGGGCCCGGGACGGGCAGATTGATTATCAGGGTCAGAATCTGCTTGCGCTGGATGCGGAGCGCCGGGCTGGGCTTGGTCTTGGCTATGTACCTCAGGGAAGACAGATTTTCCCCTTGCTGACCGTAGAAGAAAACTTGCGCATCGGCTTACCCGTCCGCAAGGACAAGGCGCGTCAGATTCCGGCGGCTATTTTTGAGCTGTTCCCGGTGCTGAAAGAAATGCTGCACCGGCGCGGGGGGGATTTGTCCGGCGGCCAGCAACAACAACTCGCGATTGGACGTGCCCTGGTACTAGACCCCAAGTTATTAATCCTGGATGAGCCAACTGAGGGAATCCAGCCCAATATCGTCCATCAGATCGGCGACATCATCCGCAAGCTCAATCAGGAAATGGGGCTGACTGTCTTGCTGGTAGAGCAAAAATTGCCGTTTGCCCGCCGGGTGGGTGACCGCTTCTGTCTGCTTGACCGGGGCCGTCCGGTAGCGGCGGGCGCAATGGCAGCACTGGATGATACCTTGATTCAGCGCTATTTAACTGTTTAGAAAATATTTATTTCATTATGGTGCGTGTGCGGGCACCATTGGGTGCGGGCAAGTCATGGCAGGCTATTGTCGCCTGACCCCCAAACCCGCTAAACTGCGTGCAGTAGTTCCGAATTCTGGGTGCCATGACCGATTCTGAAGCGCAAGCCCTGTTGCGCGATAGCATTTTGCGTTTTAACCACGCGATGATGCTGCGCGGCGAAATGAACCTGCGTCTGGCCAAACGCATCACGGCGATCATTCGCATCGGCACAATCAGCCTGGCCGTCATCGTGTTTGCCATCGGTCTGCTGGTCGCCATTCTGACTTGGCAGATGCAGTATATCGTCACGGCCATGAATACCATGAATACCCATTTCAGCACCATGGCCAAGAATATGGTGGTCATGCGCCAGACTGTGGCCGAGATGGAAACCCGCGTGCAAAGCATGCCCCTCATCGTGCGGGAAATCGAAATCATGGATGCCACGATGCAGGCCATGGGCCGTGATATTCATCAAATCGGTCAGCGCATGGACCGCATGAATGCCAGTGTGACCCAGGTGACTGGCAGCGTGGTGCAGATGAGCCAGACCTTTGCCCGCATGGATAGTGCGGTACTGGGTATCGGGCATGACGTCAACACGATGTCCGGCCCAATGCGCATGTTCAACAATTTCATGCCGGTGCCCTGATATGAGTGATACGCCTGTCTTACCCGAAGATACCCTGCAACTGCTCCATCAGACGGCGAGTCAGTTTGAGCAACAGATGGAATCCATCAACCAGCGTGGCCAGCGCATTGCACGGGTCACGCTGAATATCATCCGCGCTGTTCTGGTCGTATTGGGGATCAGCATCCTGGTGATATTCATCACGATTGCCAAGCTCAGTGACGACATGCGCGGTGTGGTCAGCAATATGGTCGAGATGTACGAGCGCTTTGGCACCATGTCGGACGATGTGGATGTGATGACCCGGTCGGTGCGGGCCATCAATCAGAATATGGAAGGAATGCCAGCCATCGCCACCCGGATGCAGCAGATGCGCCAGACCGTGGTGGGCATGCAGACCGATGTAGGCGGCATGACCCAGAACATCAGCAACATTGATGGCCAGATGGTGATCATCAGCCAGGGTGTGGCCGACATGTCGGGACGCTTCGAGCATCTGGCGCATACGGTCAACCGCATGAACTACAATGTCCATCAGATGTCGGGCCCCTTGCGCATGTTTCCCTGATTTTCCTGGTCCGGAGTTCTTTCGTGTCTGAAATCCTGGTGTTGTATTACAGCCGTTACGGTGCCACTGCCGAGATGGCACATCTGATTGCCCGTGGTATTGAAGCGGTGCCAGGGGTATTGGCCCGTATTCGCACCGTGCCACCAGTAGCACCCCAGACCGTGGGCAGCGATGCCATTCCGTCCGAAGGGCCACCGTACGCCAGCTTGAGCGATTTGCAGGAATGCGCTGGCCTGGCACTGGGCAGTCCGACGCGCTTTGGCAATATGGCTGCGCCCCTGAAATATTTTCTGGATACCACCGGTGCCTTGTGGGCCAGCGGGGGCTTGAGCGGCAAACCGGCAGCGGTTTTTACTTCGACTGGCAGCCTGCACGGTGGGCAGGAAACCACCCTGCTGAGCATGATGCTGCCGCTGCTGCATCATGGCATGTACCTGGTCGGCCTGCCTTATACCGAAGCCACGCTCAGCCAGACCACCAGTGGGGGGACGCCTTACGGGCCTAGCCACTGGGCCGGCCCGGACAGCCGTAATCCGCTGAGCGAGCAGGAACGGGTGTTGTGTCACGCGCTGGGGCGTCGGCTGGCCACCCTGGTGCGTCAACTGCAAATCCCGACATGAGCTGAACCCATGCGTGCCCGGCAACTGGCGTTACGGTTTGAACGATCCGAGGAATATTGCTACGGCAATTATTACCCCGGCACCAATGCCTTTGCCATCGCCCAGCTTCAGCGCCCGGAAGTTGAGCGCATTTATCTCTGGGGGCCGCCGGGGAGCGGGAAAACCCACCTGCTGCAGGCCGTCTGCCAGCAAGCCGATACCCAACAGCGCCCGGTCATCTATCTGCCGCTGACTACCCTGGCGGCTTATCCGCCCGGTGCCACCGAAGACCTGGAAGCCTGCGACATCATCTGCCTGGACGACCTGCATGCCATAGCGGGCAATCCGGCCTGGGAGGAAGCGTTGTATACCTTGTTCAATCTGTTCGAAGGGCAGATTATCCTGACTGGCATCCGGTCTTATGCCGAGCTGGGCCTGCAGCTGCCTGACCTGCGCTCGCGCCTGGCCGGCAGCCTGAGTGTGGCCCTGCACCCACTGGGCGACTATGAGCGCATCGAGGCCCTGCAATGGCGTGCGCACTGGCGTGGCTTTGACCTGCCCCGGGAAAGCGCCCGTTACCTGCTGACTCACTCCCCGCGTGAAGCCGTGTTTGGCTTGTTGGACAATCTGGCGCAAGCATCCCTGAGCGCCCAGCGGCGCATGACCATTCCTTTCATCAAGACGGCCCTGGCCCTGCCCCCACGCGCCTTGCCGGGTTCACACTACTGACCATTTATGCAGGGTGTTGCGGTTGTTTTACTCAGTGGCGGACTGGATTCAGCCACCGTTCTGGCCCTGGCGCAGGCGCAAGGTTTTGTCTGCCATGCGCTTTCATTTCGCTATGGTCAGCGTCATGTGCAGGAGTTGCAGGCGGCCGAACGGGTGGCCGCGCATCTGGGTGCTGCGAGTTGGCGGACTGTAACCCTGGATCTGGCTCCGCTGGGCGGTTCAGCCTTGACCCAACCTGACTGGGTTGTGCCCAAGCACCGGGATTTGAGCCGTCAGGAAACAACCATTCCCAGCACCTACGTCCCGGCCCGCAACACCCTGTTCCTGTCGTATGCGCTGGCCTGGGCAGAGGTTCTGCCTGCCGAAGCAATCTTCCTGGGGATCAATGCCCTGGATTACAGCGGTTATCCAGATTGTCGTCCGGACTACCTGGAAGCATTCCGTACCCTGGCCAGGCTGGCCACGCGGGCCGGTGTCGAAGGCCGCGAAATCCGGATCCATGCGCCGCTGCTGTCCTGGGACAAGGCCATGATCATCCGGCAGGGTCTGGCATTGGGCGTGGATTACCGTTTAACCCATTCCTGTTATGACCCAACGCCCGAAGGTCTGGCCTGCGGGGCCTGTGATGCCTGTCTGCTGCGGCGCCGGGGGTTTGCTCAGGTGGGTAGCGTGGACCCTGTTGCCTATGCTGCCTAAGACATATACGGTCCACGAACTGTTCTACACCCTGCAGGGCGAAGGTGCCCGCACGGGCAGTGCAGCAGTATTTTGTCGCTTTAGTGGGTGCAATCTCTGGAGTGGCCGGGAAATTCACCGGGCTACGGCACGCTGTGATTTTTGCGATACCCTGTTCGTGGGTATGCAGACCAGTGGCGGCAAGTTCCACACGCCGGCAGCGCTGGCCGAAGCCGTTGCCGGGCACTGGCCAGCCCAGGCTGCCGGCGAGCGCTGGGTAGTGTGTACAGGGGGGGAGCCGCTGCTGCAACTGGACGCACCGCTGCTGGCCGCTTTCCATGCCCGGGGCTTCAAGGTCGCGGTGGAAACCAATGGTACCCGCGTCGTCCCCGCTGGCGTGGACTGGTTGTGTGTCAGCCCGAAGGCAGGCGTGGCCTTGTGTCAGGACTGGGGCGACGAACTCAAGCTGGTCTATCCGCAACCGGGATTAAACCCCGCTGCCCTGCTGGAGCTGGCATTTCGGCATTTTTTCCTGCAACCGATGGCCGGGGCTGATCTGGAGGCTCATACCGCTGCTGCCCTGCATTATTGTCTGGCCCATCCGCGCTGGCGCCTGAGTCTGCAAACTCATAAATGGCTTGGAATTCCTTGATATGAATCCTGTCTGGCAAAGTTTTCTTGAGCAGCAGGGCGCCCGTTGCGACCCGCAGGGCTGCGCCCGTTTTACCCAATATCCGGAAAGCACCCTGAGTGGCGGTGCCTTGTGTGACCTGTCCCATGAAGGGCTGATTGCCGTGACTGGGCCGGATGCCCAGACCTTTCTGCAAGGCCAGTTGACCCAGGACATTCGCAAGGTGGGCCCATCCTACAGCCCGCTTGCGGCCTACTGTTCCGGCAAGGGCCGGGTTCTGGCCCTGATGCGGGTAGGTGGGGACACTCCCCAGTCTTACTGGCTCCGGCTCCCGGCTGCCTGCGTGGAGACGGTCATCAAACGCCTGCGCATGTATGTCCTGCGTGCCCAGGTGACCCTGAAGGAATGTAGTCATGATCGTGTCACAATCGGCCTGATCGGCGAAAAGGCCATACAGGCAGCGGAAGCCTGGTTGGGCAATCCGTTGCCACGGGATGCCGATGCCAGCAAAACGGCAGGTGGCTTGCACTACACCCGCCTGACCGGCCCGGTGCCCCGCTTCCTGGTGCAGGGTAATTCCAGCCCGGCAGCCGCACTGTGGCAACAACTGGCGCCGGTGTTGCGTCTGACCGATGCCATCTTCTGGGAGCAACTGGAGATTCAGGCCGGAATTCCCAACATTTTCCCCGAAACCAGCGACAAGTTTGTGCCCCAGATGCTGAATCTGGAAAAGCTCGGTGCAATCAGCTTCACCAAGGGCTGTTATGTGGGTCAGGAAATTGTCGCCCGTAGTCAATACCTGGGTGAGGTCAAGCGGCGCCTGGCCATCGTACAGGGACTCGGGACAGCCCCCCAACCGGGGGACCGGGTATACAGCATGTTGGTGCAGGAGCAGGCGGTGGGTGACATCATCCGGATAGCGCCAACGCGCGAAACGGGTGGATTCGTGGCGCTGGTGGTCCTGAATCAGGATGCACCGCGCCAGCTGGCGCTGGGCAACGGTGCTGCCCTGCACCGGGTGGGCTGATGGCCTCAACTGCGATGCAGCGAGCCCTTGATTCGGTGTCTGTGCAGTCCACGGCGCCGCCCGCCTGGCGGGGCAGGCGCCGTGGTGGGCTGGCCTAGCCTTTGCTGGCGGGGGCCTTGCGGCGTGGCGCAGACTTTCTGGGTGCTGCATCAGCGGGGGTCTTTTGGGTTGCCGCCGGTCTTTTCGGGGCAGGTTTGGGGCTGGCATCCGCTCTGAGCGCTTCGGCCTTGTCGGTATGTTCCCAGCTGAAATCGGCATCTTCCCGGCCAAAATGCCCGTAGGCTGCTGTCTTGCGATAGATGGGCCGCAGCAGGTTCAGCATCTGGACAATGCCTTTGGGCCGCAGGTCAAAGTGGGTGCTGACCAGCGCCGTCAGGTGGGCGTCACTGACGGTGCCTGTGCCGTAGGTTTCAACCATGATCGAGGTGGGTTTGGCGACCCCGATGGCGTAGCTGACCTGCACCAGGCATTTGCGCGCCAGCCCGGCGGCAACGATGTTCTTGGCCACGTAGCGGGCAGCATAGGCCGCCGAGCGATCCACCTTGGACGGATCCTTGCCGGAAAATGCCCCGCCACCGTGTGGAGCAGCACCGCCGTAGGTATCCACGATAATCTTGCGCCCTGTCAGTCCGGCATCGCCATGTGGGCCACCGATTTCAAAACAGCCGGTCGGATTGACCAGATAGTTTACTTCGCCCTTGATCAGTTCGGGCGGCAATACAGGCTTGATGATCGCCTCAATGACGGCCTCCTTAAGCTTGGCCTGGGTATCAACTGCGCTGTAATCAGGACTGTGCTGGGTTGAAAGCACTACTGTATCAATAGCATAAGGTTTACCATCCAGGTACTTGAGCGTCACTTGCGATTTGGCATCGGGCCGCAGCCAGGGCAACTGGCCGGTCTTGCGCAGCGCTGCCTGCCGTTCTACCAGGCGATGCGCCAGATAGATGGGTAGCGGCATCAGGCTGGGGGTTTCATCGCAGGCATAACCGAACATCAGGCCCTGATCGCCCGCACCCTGATTCAGGTAATCATCCGAGGCCCGATCCACGCCCTGGGCGATATTGGCGCTTTGCTGACCATAGCAGATGTGGACCGAGCAGCCATCGGCGTCAAAGCGCAGATGCGGGTCGGCATAGCCGATGCTGCGCACGGTTTCGCGGGCCACTTTGGCATAATTGACCTGGGCATTGGTGGTAATTTCCCCGGCCAGCACGACCAGGCCAGTGGTCACCAGGGTTTCGGCGGCTACGCGCGCGCCAGGGTCTTGGCTCAGGATGGCATCCAGAATGGCATCGGAAATCTGGTCGGCCACCTTGTCGGGATGGCCCTCGGAAACCGATTCGGATGTGAAAAAATAGTCTTTGGACATCAGGTTTTCTTGCTCCTCGCAGGTAACGGTCAGAACGGGTGCGGCCCGATTGTACCTCAAGCCACGCAAAATGCACGCCAAATCCCGGCATAATCCCAAGAGGCGTATTGCTGGCCCGCAAGGCTTTATGATAGAACCCCTGGCCATTCGCGCTGCTTGCGCTGTGTCATGTTGTTAATCCTTGCATTCAAAAATTTTGGGAGTCAAACATCGTATGCCCTCACGCCGTGAATTAGCCAATGCCATCCGCGCTTTGAGTATGGACGCCGTGCAAAAGGCCAATTCCGGCCACCCTGGTGCACCGATGGGGATGGCGGACATCGCCGAAGTACTCTGGAACGATTACCTGCGCCATAACCCCAACAACCCGAAATGGGCCGACCGGGATCGCTTCGTGCTGTCCAACGGCCATGGCTCGATGCTGATCTACTCGCTGCTGCATCTGACCGGTTATGCGCTGCCTATCGAAGAAATCAAGCGGTTTCGCCAGCTACATTCCAAAACGCCCGGTCACCCGGAGTATGGTTATGCCCCTGGTGTGGAAACCACGACTGGCCCGCTGGGGCAGGGGATTACCAATGCCGTAGGCATGGCGATTGCCGAAAAAGCCCTGGCCGCCGAGTTCAACCAGCCGGGCCATGAAATCGTCAACCACCATACCTACGTATTTCTGGGTGATGGCTGCCTGATGGAGGGCATCTCGCACGAGGCCTGTTCACTGGCGGGTGCTTTGGGGCTGGGCAAGCTGATTGCCTTCTATGATGACAACAACATTTCGATCGATGGTGAAGTGCGTGGCCACGGCAATACGCCGGGCTGGTTCCTGGACGACACCCCCAAACGCTTTGAAGCCTATGGCTGGCATGTCATTCCCAAGGTGGATGGCCATAATGCCGATGCAGTCAAGGCTGCCATCGAAGCCGCCCGGGCCGTGACTGACCAACCGACCCTGATCTGCTGCCAGACCATCATCGGCTTTGGTTCGCCCAACAAGCAGGGCAAAGAAGAATGCCACGGAGCGGCACTGGGCGATGCTGAAGTCGCAGCCACGCGGGCCAATCTGGGCTGGGATCATCCGCCCTTTGAAATTCCGGCTGATTACTATGCCGGTTGGGATGCCAGAGTCAAAGGTGCCCAACAGGAAGCCGACTGGAATGCCCGCCTTGACGCCTACCGTGCCGCCCATCCGGCTCTGGCGGCCGAGTTCGAGCGCCGCATGGCCGGGGAGCTGCCTGCGGACTGGGCCACGAAATCGGCGGCCTTTATCGCCGAGGTGGCAGCCAAGGGTGAAAAAATCGCCAGCCGCAAGGCGTCGCAAAACGCGCTCAATGGCTTTGGCCCCCTGTTGCCGGAACTGATCGGCGGTTCGGCTGATCTGGCCGGGTCCAACCTCACCCTCTGGAAGGGTTGCAAGGGGGTGAGCAAGACCACTGGCGGGAATTACATCTATTACGGGGTGCGCGAATTTGGCATGAGTGCCATGATGAACGGGATTGCCCTGCACGGAGGGTTCAAGCCCTACGGTGCAACCTTCCTGATGTTCTCGGAATATGCCCGCAACGCCCTGCGCATGGCGGCACTCATGAAAGTGCCCTCGATTTTCGTCTTCACTCATGACTCCGTGGGCCTGGGCGAAGATGGCCCGACGCATCAGCCTGTGGAGCAGACGGCCACCTTGCGCCTGATCCCCCGGATGTCGGTCTGGCGGCCTTGCGATGCCGTGGAGTCGGCGGTGGCCTGGCAATTTGCCATCGAGCGCAAGGCGGGCCCCACGACCCTGATTTTCTCGCGCCAGAATCTGGCTCACAATGCGCGTACCGCAGCGCAACTGGCTGCCATCCGCCAGGGCGGCTATGTGCTGTCGGATTGTGAGGGTCATCCGGAAGCCGTGCTGATTGCGACGGGGTCGGAAGTCGAACTGGCGACAGCAGCTCAGAAAGTGCTGGCGAGCAAGGGTCGGCGCGTGCGCGTCGTTTCCATGCCTTCAACCGATCAATTTGATGCCCAGGATGCGGCCTATCGTGAATCGGTGTTGCCGCGTGGTATCAAGCGCGTGGCAGTGGAAGCCGGGGTGAGCGACGGCTGGCGCAAATATGTTGGGCTGGAAGGTGCGGTCATGGGTATTGATACCTTTGGCGAATCGGCTCCGGCGGGCGATGTTTTCAAACATTTCGGCTTTACGGTCGAAAATCTCGTGCAAACCGTGGAATCTGTGCTTTAAGCCCGCTGCAGCGGGGGTGCGTTGAAGCCGGTAGTTGTGTTAAGTGAACCTGACAAGAGTGAGTAGTTATGACGATTAAAGTCGGTATCAATGGGTTCGGCCGCATCGGCCGGATGGTGTTTCGGGCCATCAGCCGGGAAGCCGAGTTTCAGGATCTGGAAGTCGTGGCCATCAACGACTTGCTGGAGCCGAGCTATCTGGCCTACATGCTGAAATACGATTCTGTCCACGGCAACTTCAAGGGCGAAGTCGGGGTGGATGGCAATAACCTCGTGGTCAACGGCAGGAAAATCCGCCTGACGGCGGAGAAAGACCCGGCCAACCTGAAATGGAATGAAGCAGGCGCCGACATCGTGATTGAATCCACCGGCTTTTTCCTCACGCTGGATACCTGCCAGAAGCATATCGCTGCCGGGGCCAAGAAGGTCGTGCAATCTGCGCCCTCCAAAGACGAAACCCCGATGTTCGTCTATGGCGTCAACCATGCCAAATATGCGGGTGAGACCATCGTTTCCGCAGCCTCCTGCACGACAAACTGTCTGGCCCCGGTGGCCAAGGTGCTGCATGACAGCTTTGGCATCAAGCGCGGCCTCATGAGCACGGTGCATGCAGCCACGGCTACGCAAAAAACCGTAGACGGCCCGTCGAGCAAAGACTGGCGTGGCGGGCGCGGGATTTTGGAAAACATTATCCCCAGCAGCACCGGTGCAGCCAAGGCTGTGGGCAAGGTCATCCCCGAGCTGAACAAAAAACTCACCGGGATGGCATTCCGGGTTCCGACTTCGGACGTGTCCGTGGTGGATTTGACCGTGGAATTGAACAACGAAGCCAGTTATGACGCGATCTGTGCGGCGATGAAGGCGGCTTCCGAAGGAGCGCTGAAAGGCGTGCTGGGCTACACCGACGAGAAGGTGGTTTCGACCGACTTCCGGGGCTGCTCCATGCCGTCCATTTTTGATGCCGAAGCCGGGATCGCCCTGGACAAGACCTTTGTCAAGGTCGTGTCCTGGTATGATAACGAGTATGGTTATACCTGCAACATGCTGCGCTTCCTCAAGCACGTTGCTCAGTAAGCATCAAGACCCTTGCTGCCCCGGTCTCGCGGGGCAGTTTTCCCTTTTTCCGAGCCGAGTGTGAGTGTATGCCCCAGTTCATCCGCCTGACCGACCTAGACCTGAACGCGAAGCGAGTCTTTATCCGCGCTGACCTCAATGTCCCGGTAAAAGACGGCAAAGTGACTTCTGATGCCCGGATTACGGCCTCCATGCCAACCATCGAGTTTGCCCGGAAAGCCGGGGCGCGGGTGATGGTGACTTCACACCTGGGGCGTCCGGAAGAAGGTGTGTTCAGTGTGGAAAATTCCCTGCAGCCGGTGGCGGAGGTCATGAGTGCCAAGCTGGGTCAGCCTGTCCGGGTGATTCGGGATTGGGTGGACGGTGGTTTCGAGGTAGCCCCCGGTGAGGTGGTATTGCTGGAAAACTGCCGTATCAATAAGGGCGAGAAGAAGAACAAGGAAGAAACGGCGCGGAAATATGCGGCACTGTGCGACATTTTCGTCATGGACGCCTTTGGGACGGCGCACCGGGCTGAAGCTTCGACCTATGGTGTAGCCCAATTTGCTCCGGTGGCTTGTGCCGGGTTATTGTTGACGGAAGAGCTTGATGCCCTGGACAAGGCGCTGGCCAATCCGGCGCGCCCCATGGTGGCCATTGTCGGCGGCTCCAAGGTCTCCACCAAGCTGACGGTGCTGGAATCGCTGTCCGATAAGGTCGATCAGCTGGTCGTCGGGGGTGGGATTGCCAATACCTTTTTGGCTGCCATGGGTAAAAATGTCGGTAAGTCGCTTTGTGAGCATGATCTAATTCCGACAGCTCAGGCCTTGATCCAGAAAATGGCAGCGCGGGGGGCTTCAATTCCCATCGCTGTAGATGTGGTGTGCGGCAAGAAATTTGACGCCAATGAGCCGGCGGTTTTGAAAAATGCCTCAGAAGTGGCGGACGACGACATGATTTTCGACATCGGTCCGCAAAGTGCTCAGGCGCTGGCGGACATCATTGCCCAGGCCGGTACCATTGTCTGGAACGGCCCGGTGGGCGTGTTCGAGTTTGATCAGTTTGGCGCCGGTACCAAAACCGTGTCCATGGCCATTGCACAGGCTCAGGGGTTTTCCCTGGCTGGCGGGGGTGATACCATCGCCGCCATTCAGAAGTACGCCATCTATGACCAGGTTTCCTATATTTCGACTGCCGGCGGGGCATTTCTGGAGTACCTGGAAGGCAAGACCCTGCCTGCGGTTGCGATTCTGGAGCAACGCGCCAAGGGTGGCTAGCCCTGTATCCTGATTTTCCACTGCTAATGGGACGGTATCCGTGACACCGCTGCGACGCACCAAAATTGTGGCCACCATCGGCCCGGCGACCGAGACGCCGGAGTGTCTGGATACCCTGCTCAGCTCGGGCGTGGATGTGGTGCGCCTCAACTTCTCGCACGGCGGGGTGGATTCGCATCGCCGACGTGCCCAGATGGTGCGCGAGTCCGCGCAGCGCCTCAAGCGTACCGTGGCGATTCTGGTGGATTTGCAAGGCCCAAAAATCCGCATTGACCGTTTTGTTGAAGGCAGGGTAGTGCTTCAGGAAGGCGCGACTTTCACCTTGGATGCGGAAATGGATCCCTATGCGGGCACGGTGGAGCGGGTCGGTCTTACCTATAAGACCCTGCCCCAGGAAGTTCGACCGGGTGATACCCTGGTTTTGAGTGATGGCGCCATCGTCCTGACCGTCAAGGCGGTGCATCTGACCGCCATCGAATGTGTGGTGCGGATAGGTGGGGAACTCTCCAACAACAAGGGGATCAATCGCCAGGGCGGCGGGTTGTCCGCCCCGGCCCTGACCGACAAGGATCGGGCCGACATCGTGGTTGCCGCCGCCCTGGAGGCTGACTATCTGGCCGTTTCTTTCCCGAAATCGGCTGCCGATATTCACGAAGCCCGTGCCCTGTTCCATGCGGCCGGGGGGCATGGCGGGATCGTTGCCAAGATTGAACGGGCTGAAGCCCTGGAAAATCTGGATGAAATTATCGAAGCCACCGATGCCGTGATGATCGCACGCGGCGATCTGGGGGTGGAAGTGGGTGATGCGGCGGTGCCGGCCTTGCAAAAGACCATCATTCGCCAGGCCCGGATCAAAAACAAGGTGGCGATTACGGCCACCCAGATGTTGCAGTCCATGATTGCCAACCCGATTCCGACCCGGGCAGAAGTATCCGACATTGCCAATGCGGTGCTGGATGGTACGGATGCCGTCATGCTGTCGGAAGAAACCGCCATCGGCAAGCATCCAGCCAAGGCGGTGGCCGCCATGGGCCGGATTTGCAGCGAGGCGGAAAAGCACCCGCTGGCGCGCACCTCGGACCACCGTCTGGACAGTTATTTTCGGCGCGTGGACGAAGCCATTGCGATGGCCACGATGTACACCGCCAACCACC
>CAYNNN010000063.1:0-12981 GCA_964398665.1 uncultured Gammaproteobacteria bacterium
GTACGGCAGCGGCGAAGTATGCTGCCCTGGAAGCAGCCGGGGTGCGTACGGTGCGTTCTCCAGCGGAACTGGGTGTGGCCATGCGTGCGGCCCTGGGTTGAAGAGGGTATGGATAGCCAGCTGGCCGCCCTTCAGGAAGCCGACCGACGCTTTCTGGCGCGGCGGGCCCGCCTGGTGCGGGCATGGCGCTATTGGGGTGCCTTGCTATTGGCAGCCCTGGCCGGCATGGGACTTTGGCTGTTCCTGACCAGACCGCTGCTGGCCAATCCCTGGCAGGTGCTGGCGCAGCTCAGGACGGGCGGGATCGCCGGGCCAATGCTGGAGCTGATGGCGGGATTATTGCCGATCGCCCTCTGGCTCTGCCTGCTGCTTGCGGGTGTATTGGTGCTACTGGTTTACGCAGCCTGTGCCAACGAGCGGCGTTATCTTGAGATTATTCGGCGCCATTGCCGCTGAACCGACCAGAGTGCCCGGAGCTATTTTGAGCTTGACCGCGGCCCTGGCTTCTGTCCAAATACGCGCCATCCGTTACCAAGAGGATAGTTTATGGCTTCATTCGGGTTTCCCCTGGAGACTGTTGCCCTGTTTGCCGGGCTGGTCGCCTTTTTTGTCTGGATAGATCTGTATACCCACCGCAATAGCGAGCAGATTACGCTCCGCAATGCCCTGGCTTGGTCCCTGGTCTGGGTTGCTACCGCCATCGGCTTTTATTTTTACCTGCGCATCCATCACAGCCCTGATTTCGCCGATCTGTTCCTGGCCGGGTATGTGCTGGAAAAAAGCCTTTCTGTAGATAACCTGATGGTATTCATGGCGATTTTTGCCAGTTTCGGTATCAAGGGCGCCCTGCAGCACCGCATTTTGTATTACGGGATCATCGGAGCAGTGGTATTCCGGATGATTTTCATCGCCTTTGGCACCACGCTGTTTGCCTTGACACCCTGGGTACAGTTCGGCTTTGCCCTGGTCGTGTTCTGGACCGGCTATCAGATGCTGCGTGGCAGCGAAGAGACCGACATCGAAGATTATTCACATCATTGGGCGGTGCGCTGGACCCGGATCATCGTTTCAGTGTTTCCGCGCCTGCACGGCAAGCAATTTTTCGTGGGCAAGCATACCGTGGCCCAACGCCGGGCCGATGACCCCAGCATCAACGTCAACGATGCGCCCTGGTATGTCACCCCGGCCTTTCTGTGCCTGATCGTGATCGAAGCGTCCGATGTGCTGTTCAGCTTTGACTCGGTACCCGCAGTCATCGCCGTGACCCGCGAACCGCTGCTGGTGTACAGTGCGGTGATCTTCGCCATCCTGGGACTGCGTTCCTTGTACTTTGTGCTGGAAGTAGCCGCCAAATATCTCTGCCATCTTGAAAAAGCTGTGGCCGTCCTGTTGTTCTTCGTGGCCTTCAAGCTGGCTGTGAGCGCCAGCAACGAGATCTTTGGCTGGCCCCATTTCCACATCAGTCCCACGGTCAGCCTGATGGTGATTATGGGCATCTTGACTTTGGGGGTGCTGGCTTCATTGGTATTCCCCGAAAAAGAGGACGACACCAGCAAGACTGCCTGAGGCGCCATGCGTTATCAGGTCGCTTTGCCGTCCGGGCGGCTGCATCTGCGGGTGCAGCCTTCGGCCTGGCCGTTGGAAACCTTGCTCGATTTTGCCACCCGGCGCAATCCCCGCCGAGGATTCCTGTTTGTTTCCAAAGTGCTGGGTAAGCATCTGCCCTGTCCGCCGCAGCACATCCTGGCCAGTCATGCAGCCCTGGCCGCTCAATTGCCGCCCTTGCCGGGGCCGGTCTGGGTCATCGGCCTGGCGGAAACCGCCACGGCCCTGGGGGCCGGAGTAGCGCAGGCCCTGGCCCGGCAGCAGGCTATTTCGGTGATCTATCAGCAGACAACCCGTGCGCATCTGGACGTGCCCGTGCTGACCGAGTTTGATGAGGTGCATAGCCATGCGCCCCAGCAGCGCTTATATCAACCCCGAGCTGAACTGAACTGGCAGGAGGCCCGGAGTCTGGTACTGGTGGATGATGAACTGACCACGGGCAATACCCTGCGGGCGCTGATGCACGCCTTGCTGCCCCACTTGCCTGTCTTGCAACAGATAGTCTGGGCCAGTCTGGTCAGCTGGCTGGTGCCCCAGCGCCAGACGGCCTTGCAGCTGGAATTACCCATCCCCTTGAATTTTAGCCAGTTGCTGATGGGCCAGTTTGATTTTGTGCCGGCACCGGGTTTTGGGGTGCAACTGCCGCCGGCGCCCGTGTTGCGGCCCTGTCTTGCGCGTCATGCCGGGTTGCGCACGGGCTGGGCAGTCGGCACCCCGCTGCCGTCACCCCGCGTACCGCCTTTGCCACCGGGGCCGGTGCAGGTCATCGGTGAGGGCGAATTCATGTACCCGGCCTTGTGTCTGGCCGCTCAACTGGAGCAACAGGGCCGAGCCGTGCATTTCCACAGCACGACCCGCTCGCCGATTGTGGCAGGGGGCCCCATCGGCGCTACGCTCAACTTTGCGGACCCGGATACCGGCGTGCCAATGTATCTGCATAATCCCCCTCCGCCCGGCGCTGCGGTATTGCTGGCCCAAGCGCAGGCCGGACCGCACCCTTTGCTGACTCAGCCCGGCTGGCAGGCCGTGACTTGGGAGGCTTCCTGATGCAACTGGCCATTTTCAGTGACCTGGATGATACCTGGTTCCAGACCGCCCCGAAATGTGGTGGTCTGACGGATAATACCGTGGCTGCCTTGGACCGGCTGGGGCAGGCGTTATCCTTTCACAAACCTGTCCAGCATGCTTTGCTGAAGTTGTTGCATCCGGCAGCGACGCACTTCATTCCGGTGACTGGGCGCAATGGCGAAGCTCTGGCGCGGGTGGTTTCACCGACCTGGACGGATTGGGCCATCACCAGCCACGGGGCCTGGGTCTTGCAGGCAGGTGGCCAGCCAGATGCAGCCTGGCAGGCGTATCTGGCCCCTCACTTGGCGGTCTGGATACCCCACCTGACCGCATTTGCCGCTGAAGCACAGCCACTTGCGGCCCATCATGCGGGACGGGCACGGCTGATTCTGGATCAGGCGCTGCCGGTCTACGTCTCCTGCAAGGGTGAAGCGGCTTATCTGGACGCCGTTGAAGCGCAGTTGACAGCACCTTGGCAGGCGCTGGGCGGGCAGGTGCATCGCAATGGCCATAATCTGGCCTTGTTGCCACCCTTTGCGAACAAGGCCACTGCGGTGCATTTCCTGATGCAGCGGCTTCGGCAGGCCGGGGAATGGGTTTTTCTGGGCCTGGGGGACAGTCTGACCGATCTGCCTTTCCTGCAATTGTGCGACTTTGCCCTGGTGCCGCAAGCCAGCCAGATTCAGCAACGTGCCTGGAGCGCTGCCCATGGCTGAATGGCATCTTGCCGATGATTTGCAGCCGATAACCGGGAGTTATTCGGCTGACGACTGCCAGTTTCTCCTGACCCCGCTGGCGCCCGAGTATGTCGCTATCGCCGACAAGGAACGGCTGATTCAAAGCGGCCAGAAGCATTATTCCGAACTAATCAGCTTTGAACATCCGCCCAGCCCGGCCTACCTGGCTCTGTTTGCCCAGCTCAAGGCCAAATACCGGCGTCGTCTGGCCCAGGAGATTCTGGCCCTGGCGCATTACCTCGTGGCTACGCTGCCCCAACCGCTCACCATTGTCTCGCTGGCGCGGGCAGGTACACCGGTGGGGGCTTTGTTGCAGCGTGCCCTGACGCAGGTGCTGGGGGTGGCCAGTGCGCATTTTTCGGTCTCGATCATCCGGGATCGTGGTATGGACGAAGTGGCGCTGGCGTACGTGCTCCGTCGCCTCCAGCGCCCGGCGGCGGGGCTGCTGTTTCTGGATGCCTGGACTGCCAAGGGCGTGATCACGGATACCTTGCGCGCTGCGATTGCGCACTGGAATGCCCGCCAGCCGGAACAACTGGATCCGCGTCTGTATGTCATCGCCGATGTGGGCGGAGTCGCAGATATCGCGGCTACAACCGATGATTATGCCTTACCCTCCGGGATTCTGAATGCCACGGTTTCGGGTCTGGTTTCGCGTTCGATTCTGAACGCGCAGGTCTTGCCCGGCCAGTTTCACGGTTGCGTGCTGTATGAGCATTTGCGGCCCTGGGATCAAAGTACTGCCTTTCTGGAGGCTGTCAGTGCCGAATTTACAGCCCCGCCGGCACCGTGGCCTGTGCAGAACCGCGCCGCCCGGCGGGCGCACTGTCAGGCGTGGCTGGCAGCGGCGATGCAGACCTATCAATTAGCCCATATCAATCACATCAAGCCGGGGATTGCCGAAGCGACCCGGGTCTTGCTGCGCCGGGTTCCGGGCCAGTTGTTGTTGCGTGATCCCGAACATGAAGATGTCCAGCACCTGGTGCTGCTGGCAGCGGAAAAGCAGGTGCCGGTGCGTGTGGTGCCCGATTTGCCCTTTGCGGCTGTTTCCCTGATTAAAACCCTGGAATAACCCCTAACATAACTTTGGAGTGAGGCGAGTATGGAACACGCTTACTGGCGGTTGGGCGCGACACTGTACATGCCGGCTACCCGGCCTGATCTGGGCGCCATCCTGAGTGGGGAAAAGTTGCCCGGCATCCGTTCCCTGGCCCTGTGTACCGAAGATGCCATTCTGGAACGCGAGTTATATCAGGCGCTGGATAATCTCGCCCTGGGCCTGGCTGAAATGGGTGGGCGTCGGCCGGGTCTGGTTTTCATCCGGCCCCGCTCGCCCGAGGTGCTGCGTCGGCTCTTGCGGCTGCCGGGTATCGGTCAGATCGATGGCTTCGTGCTGCCCAAGCTGGATGAGCGCAGCCTGGCGGCCTACGGCGCCTGCCTGGAAGCCCATCCTCAGATGCTGTTGATGCCGATTCTGGAAACCGAGATTGCCTTCCGGCGCGCCCGCCTGGAAATCCTGGCCGAGCACCTCGCGGCCCTGCCCAATCCGGTGACCTGCGTGCGTATCGGTGGCAATGACCTGCTGCAATTGCTGGGCATGAAGCGGCCCAAGGCTGCCACCCTGTATGAAACTCCGTTGCGGGCGGTGGTGAATGATATTTTGCTCAGTTTTGCCCCGCTGGGTTTCCGGGTGTCGGCCCCGGTATTTGAGTATCTGGATAACCCGGAACTCTTGCAGCGTGAGGTGGCTCAGGATGTCCAGCATGGCCTGTTTGCCAAGACCGCGATCCACCCGATGCAGGTGAACCTGATCGAGCGTGCCTATCAGGTCGCCTGGGAAGAACTGCATCTGGCCCGGCAAATCGTGGACCCAGGTAGCCCGGCGGTATTCCGGGCGCACGGTCAGATGGTGGAGCCGGCCACGCACCGACGCTGGGCACAGGAAACCCTGCTGCGGGCCGATTATTACGGAGTCAGCGGCGAGGCTGCCGAGGTGGCTGCATGAAGACTGTCCTGCTCAATCATGGTCTGGCCTCGGTCACGGAAGCCCTGCGTCTGCTGCGCACCGGGCGGCGGCTGGGCGAGTTTCGTCTGGTGGCGGCCCGTCCGGCCCATGTGCGGCTGGGCGCGGGTGCGGAAGCGGAGGTGGTGCTGCCCGAACCGGGTAAACTTGCGCCTGAAGCCTATGTTCAGCAGTTGCTGTCCTGGTGTGCCCAATACGAGGTGACGGTATTCTGGCCTCAGTTCTGGCTCAAGACCGTGCTGCGCCATCAGGCGGAATTTGCTGCCCAGGGGGTGCGGCTATTGCTACCCTGTCCCGATCTGGCAACCTGGCAGTTGCTTCAAGATAAGGCCCAAGTGTATCGGGCCGTGCAGCCGCATCTGCCGCCTGCCTGGCTGCCCGACTGGCGCGGGGTGACGGATGCGGCGGGTTTTGCGACTGCCCTGCGTGAACTGGAATCTCGGCATGAACGACTGTGCATCAAACCGACGGTTGGGGTGTACGGGGGTGGATTTCGGATTCTCGATAGGTTGCGAACCCCGGTCAGTCGCTGGCTGGCCAACGATACCCTACATGCACGGCCCGAGGAAGTTTCCGCCTGGCTGGCCCAAACGCCGACGGCCTGCTTGCTGCTGGAGTATCTGCCCGGTGCGGAACGCTCCATCGACTGTCTGGCCTGGCAAGGCGAGCTGGTCACGGCGGTTGTGCGGCGCAAGGCTAGTCCAGCACCCTGGCAGCTGGTCGAAGATCACCCGGAGAGTCTGGAACTGGCCCGGCAGCTCTGCCGGCAATTTCAACTCAATGGCGTGATCAATATTCAGACCCGGGAACGCCTGGGTCCGGATGGCCGCATGCAACCGGTCTTGCTGGAGATCAACCCGCGCATGTCTGGCGGGGTGGGCATGAGCAGTGCCGCATACAACCTGCCCCTGGCTGCCGTGCGGCTGGCCCTGGGGCAGGCGCTGGACTTGCCCTTGGTGCGCACCGGCTTGCAGGTGCGCCTGGCCGAAACGGTGACTGTTGCCGGATGAACCGCCCCCTGTGCGTGCTGTTTCTGGCGTCCAGTTATCCGCGCTATTTCGGTGATAATGCGGGTATCTTCCTGCATCACCTGGCGGGGCATCTGCAAGCACAGGGTGTGGTCGTCAAGGTGCTGGCCCCGGATCATGCCCAAGCCGTACCCGGCATGTTGGACAGCCTTGCCGTCACCCGGTTTCGCTATGCCTTATGGCGGCATAATCAGCAGCTGGCCTATGGGGCCGGGATGCTGCCCAATCTCAGGCGCCAGCCCTGGCGGCTGTTGCAATTGCCACTGTTCTTGCTGGCCATGACGTATGCCTTATGGCGGCTGGCCCGGCAAACCCGCCCTGACGTGATTCATGCCCACTGGGTGCTGCCTCAGGGATTGCCAGCGGTGTTGGTGGGACGCTGGCTGGGCATTCCGGTCTGTCTGAGCGCGCATGGCTCCGATACGCTGGGTCTGCCCGATGCTCGTCTGGCCCGCCTGCGCCGCTGGATTGTGGACCAGGCCGCCGCCTGGACGGCCAACAGTCAGGCAACCGCAGCCGCTTTGGCCCAGCCGCCGCCCCGGCAGGTTCCGGTGCTGATTCCAATGGGGGTGGATGTGCAGGCTTTTGCCCAGGCCCAACCATGTCCCCGCCCGGCGGACAAGACGGTGCTGTTGTATGTCGGGCGTCTGATCGCCAAGAAGGGCGTGGCGGTGTTGCTGGCGGCCTATGCCCGGCTGGCCCCCGCCCAGCGCGCCCGCACGGTGTTATGGCTGGTGGGCACCGGGGATTTGCAGGCTGAGCTGGCGCAACAGGCGCAGGGTTTGCCGGTCCGGTTCTGGGGTGCCGTGCCCAATGCTGAACTGCCCGCGTTTTATGCCGCAGCGGATTGTGTGGTGATGCCTTCGCTGACCGAAGGGCAGGGGGTTGTGGCGCTGGAAGCGCTGGCCAGTGGTCGGGCGTTGCTTGCCAGTGCGGTGGATGGCCTGGCGGAACTGCTGCGCCATGAGTCGACTGCCTATCTGGTGCCACCGGGTGACGTTGCTGCACTCCAGCAGGCCCTGCACTGCCTGCTGGACAACCCGGACTTGCGGGCACGCCTCGCCACCCAAGGGCAGGTCTGGGTGCAGCAACATTACGCCTGGCCGCTGATCGCCGCTCGGTTTATCACCCTGTATCAAGATATTGCACAGGTGTCGCGCCGAGAGCTGCCCTGAGGCCGGTCGCACGGCAACCTGCAGGCCATTTTGAGGTCCCGCCTTAGCGTAAAAACCAGGTGGCCAGGCCCAGCAGGGCAAAAAAACCCATGACATCGGTGAGTGTGGTCAGGATCACGGAACCGGCCAGGGCCGGGTCGATTTTCAGGCGTTGCAGCAGCAGCGGCAATAAACTGCCCGCCACTGCGGCCAGGGTCAGATTAATCATCAGGGCCGCCGCGATGATGGCACTGATGGCCGGGTTGTGAAACCAGAGCCAGGCAATACCCGCAACCACGCCGGCCCAGAGCAGGGCGTTGAGCCAGACCACGGCGATCTGCTGAATGACGAAACGCCGGGCATTGGCGCTGTTGATCTGACCCAGGGCCTGACCCCGCACCATCAGGGTCAGGGTCTGGGTACCCGCGATCCCGCCCATGCTGGCAACGATGGGCATCAGGACCGCCAGCGCCACGATCTGCTCGATGGTGGCGGTGAAAGCACCGACCACCTGTGCGGCCAGCAGGGCGGTCAGCAGGTTGGTGCCCAGCCAGAGGGCGCGGCGCAAGGCACTGCGCCAGACGGGTGCGAAGACGTCTTCCTGCTCGCTCAGGCCCGCCGGCGCCATCAGGCTGTGTTCACCCTCGGCCCGGATCACGTCCACGACATCATCAACCGTGATACGGCCCAGCAAGCGGCCCCGTTCATCCACCACCGGAGCCGATACCCAGTCGTGATGAGCAAACAGTTGCGCCACCTCGCGGGCGGGTAGTTCGGCTGCAATGGGCTTGAAGGCTTTCTCCATCACGGCATCGACCAATTCTTCCGGATCTTGGGTCAGCAGGGTGGTGAGTGGTAACAGACCCAGGTACTGGTCATTACGGTTGACCACGATCAGGGCATCGCTGGATTTGGGCAGTTCGCCGACCCGGCGCAAATAGCGCAGCACCGTTTCCAGGGAAACGTTGGCGCGTACGGTCAGGACCTCCGTATTCATCAGGCCGCCGGCCGTGTCATCTTCATAGGCCAGGGCTGTTGCCAGGCGCTTGCGATCCTGAGTATCCATCGCGCGCACCAGTTCATGCGTCACGGCAATGGGCAGATCGTCCAGAATTTCTGCCAGATCATCAATATCCAGCTCTTCCAGGGCGGTGACCAGTTCATCCGTGGTCATATCCCGCATCAGGCCATCCCGTACTTCGTCGTGCAGATGCAGCAAGACTTCGCCCTGTTCATCCACATCCACCAGCCGCCAGGCGATCATGCGCTCGGCGGGCAGGAAAGATTCCAGCATCTGGGCAATTTCTGCCGGGGCCAGATCGCCCAGCATGACACGCAGGCGGTTGAGTGCCCCGCTGTCCAGCGCGGTATACAAATCTTGCGGCAAGGTCTTGCGTGGATGGGTCATGGCAGGGTCTGAATATGCGGTTGGGGACTGTGCGGGCGTGGCATTGATGCTAACAGAGCCGATATTAAAAAACAGGTCTTGATTTTGGCCTGAGGCTTGGGCAACCTTGGGCGCATGAAAGTTCCACCTTCGCCTGAGACTGAAGCGGCCCGGCTGTGCGCCCTGGGCATTGCGGTGCTGGAGACCGAGGCGCAGGCCGTCCAGGACCTGATCGCCCGGATTGACGGGCAGTTTGTCCAGGCGTGCCGCTACTTGCTCGCTTGTCAGGGTCGGGTGGTTGTCACCGGGATGGGCAAATCAGGGCACATTGGCGGCAAAATCGCGGCAACCCTGGCCAGCACCGGCAGTCCGGCATTCTTTGTCCATCCGGGCGAGGCCAGCCACGGGGACTTGGGCATGATCACGGCGCAGGATGTTGTGCTGGTGCTGTCCAACTCGGGGGAAACTGAAGAACTCCTGACCATCATCCCGTTGATCAAACGGCTGGGCGTACCCCTGCTGGCCATGACCGGCAACCCGCATTCCACCCTGGCGCGCCTGGCCAGTGTGCATCTGGATGTCGGGGTGGCGCGGGAAGCCTGCCCGCTGGGCCTGGCCCCGACGGCCAGCACCACCGCAGCCCTGGCAATGGGCGATGCCCTGGCGGTAGCCTTGCTGGAGGCACGCGGGTTTACTGCCGAAGATTTTGCCCGTTCCCATCCCAGGGGTGCGCTGGGACGGCGGCTGCTGTTGCTGATTGACGACCTGATGCACACCGGTACCCGGATTCCGCAGGTGCAGGCTCAGGATAGCCTCAAGACTGCGATCATGGAAATCTCGCACAAGGGTCTGGGGATGACGGCGGTCCTGGACGCAGGGCAGGTGGTCGGCATCCTGACCGACGGTGACTTGCGCCGGGCCCTGGATCGCGGCATCGACATTCACGCCGCGCCAGTAGCCGCCATCATGACGCACCCCTGCCAGACCGTGCCGCCGGGGTTGTTGGCCGCAGAAGCCTTGCAACTGATGCAACAACGGCGTATCAACGCCCTGTTGGTGGTGGACGCCCAGGGCCAACTGGTCGGTGCGTTCAATATGCACGACTTGTTACGCGCCGGGGTGGTATGACAACGACAGAATTGCACGCACGGGCCGCCCAGATTCGCCTGGTGATTTTTGATGTGGACGGGGTGCTGACCGATGGCAGCCTGTTTTTGGGGGATGACGGCCTGGAATATAAAGCCTTTCATGCCCATGACGGTTACGGCATGAAGTTGTTGCAACACGGCGGGGTGGAAATCGCCGTGATCACGGCCCGGACTTCCGAAGTGGTGCGCCTGCGCATGCAAAGTCTGGGCGTCCAGCGGGTGTATCAGGGCAAGCTCGACAAGCTGGGAGCCTATCGGGAACTACTGGCTGAAACTGGGTATGCCGAAGCTCAGATTGCCTATGTCGGCGATGATCTGGTGGATCTGCCCGTGATGCGGCGTGTGGGTCTGGCTATCGCAGTGGCCAATGCCCATCCGGTCGTCCAGCGCTATGCCCATGCCACCACGCGCCAGCGCGGCGGGCAGGGGGCGGCGCGGGAGGTCTGTGAATGGCTGTTGGACGCCCAAGGCAAGCTGACGCCCCTGATTGAGCGCTACCTGGCCGGGCAGGTCGTGCAGTGAGTCCGGCCCAGTGGGGCATGGCAGGCGCCTTGCTGCTGGCTTTGCTGCTGACCAATTGGTTACAACGCCAACTGGAACTGGATGGCCAGCAGACTGCGGCCCAGGACAGCCCGGATTACTACCTCGAAGATTTCCGCAGCGTAGCTTACGATGCGCAAGGTATTCCGATTACCTGGCTGGAAGCGCAACAGCTGGCGCATTATCCGGGCAAGGGCAGCTTTCACCTGAATCAGCCCCGGATACGCTGGCAAAGTCCGGCTCAGGCGCCGTGGACGGTCAAAGCCGCGCAGGGATGGGCCAATGCCACCGGGACGGAAGTTATCCTGCAAGGCCAGGTGTTGCTGGAGCGCATCGCCCTGCCGCAGACCGCTGCGGACGCCTTTAGCCTGAGCACTGAATACTTGCAGCTTTGGCCCAAGGATGAACGCCTGGAGACCCAACAGGCGGTGGCGTTGGCCCAAGGTGCCAGCCATCGCATCACGGCGGTGGGTTTGCGGGCCAACTTGCGCAAGCCAGCCCGCATTGAATTTTTATCCCAGGTGAGAACCCAGCATGTGGCGAATTAAGATTGGGCTATTGACCGGCGTGCTGTGCTGCACGTTGCCAGCTTGGGCCGCCGAAGCTGAAAAACAGCCCGTGCAGGTCGAGGCGGATCGGCTGGAAATTGATGAACAGCGCGACGTGAGCGTTTATCAGGGGAATGTGCTGATCATTCAGGGCGAATTGCGCTTGCAGGCTGACCGGGTGGAAATTCGTGGCACCGAGGGCAAGGCCGAGCAGATGCTGGCGACAGGCAAACCGGTGAAATTCCAGTCCCGGCCCGCCAAAGGCGGCAAGCCGGTCAACGGCGAGGCGGGGCGGCTGGAATATGTCCTGAATGACGATCTGATCACCCTGAGCGAGGGCGCTAAAGTGACTCAGGAACAGGACGTGTTCAGCAGCGAACGGATCCAGTACGACCGTAAGCGCAGCCTGATCAAGGCCGGGGCTGCGGCGGGCGGGAGCCGGGTGCGGATGCTGATTCAGCCCAAGGATAAGGCGCCCTGAGCCGATGAGCCAGTTGGTCGCTCAGGGGCTGAGCAAGCGTTATGGTGCCCGCTGGGTGCTGGAACAGGCCAGTCTGGAAGTGCGCACCGGTGAAGTGGTCGGCTTGCTGGGCGCCAACGGGGCGGGTAAAACCACTTGCTTTTACATCTTGGTCGGGCTGATCGGTGCCGATAGCGGCCAGCTCAGTCTGGACGACCGGAATCTGACACCACTGGCCATGCACCAGCGTGCCCGGCTCGGTTTGGGCTATCTGCCGCAGGAGCCTTCCGTATTCCGGCAGCTCAGTGTGGCGGACAATCTCCGCGCCGTGCTGGAGCTGCGCACCGACCTGACCCGTGCCCAGCAGGCCGCCCGTTGTGAAACCCTGCTGGACGAGTTGCGGATTGATCATTTATATCAACAGAAGGCCGCCAGCCTGTCGGGTGGGGAACGGCGGCGGCTGGAAATTGCCCGCGCCTTGGCCCTGAACCCGCGCTTTATCCTGCTGGATGAACCGTTTGCCGGTGTTGATCCGATTGCAGTGGGTGATATTCAACGCATCATCCAGCACCTGCGCAGCCAGGATATCGGGGTGCTGATCACCGACCACAAGGTGCGTGAGACCCTGGCCAGCTGTGACCGGGCCTATATCATCAACGCCGGCCAGATCATCGCTGCCGGAGCACCCGCAGAGATCGTGGCCAACGATGCCGTGCGCAGCGTGTATCTGGGCCAGGATTTCCGGCTCTGACCCCGGCGCACTTCCATCATGCGGATGGCGGGCCCATCCGCCGGTAACTTTCAGCCAGGGCGCCGTCGTCCCCGACATTGCCGGGGAAAATCACCACAGGCAAGTCGGGGAAGCGGGGATGTTCGGGTGGGCAACGCACCACCGACACACCCGGTAGAATCTGACCCAGCAGGCGCATCTGCGGTAAAGCCAGCCCCGTGGAGAGTACGTCATTGGAGGTGATGCCGCCTTTGCTGATGAGAAAGCCCAAAGTCGGTGGCAGGGTGCGGACGAGATCCATCAGCAGGGCTGAAACCTGCGCCCCGAAATTCAGGCGGGTATTGGGGTCAGCAAATGACCGTTCCTGGCGGCTGGTGTAAAACACGCTGGTCAGGCCCGCTGCATGGGCCTGCGTGGCATGAGCCTGGGCTTCGGCCAGCACGCAGGCGCTGTCCTGGGGCAGGCGGCTAATGTCAATTTCCCATGGTGCCAGCCGGGGTTCTTGCAGCAGTCGCTGTAATTGTGCGGTTGTTTTAGGTACGTGGGAGCCAAT
>CAYNNN010000064.1:0-12964 GCA_964398665.1 uncultured Gammaproteobacteria bacterium
GTCCAGTTGCCGGGACTTCTGGCGCAGACTGATTTCGGTCGGGATGGTCTTTTTGTTCATTGGGTATTCCAACAGACGGATGACTACAGGATATAGCGGGTCAGGTCCTGGTTGCGGGCCAGATCGGCCAGCCGGGCCTCGACACAGGCTGCGTCGATCACAACACGTTCCCCGCATTTTTGATCCGCATCAAAACTGATGTTTTCCAGCAGGCGTTCCAGTACGGTATGCAGCCGCCGGGCACCGATGTTCTCGGTTTGTTCATTGACCTGCCAGGCGATTTCGGCCAACCGGATGATGCCGTCCTGGGCAAATTCCAGGGTCACGCCTTCGGTAGCCAGCAGGGCGCGGTACTGCTTGACCAAAGACGCATCCGGTTCGGTCAGGATGCGGACGAAATCCGCTGTGCTCAACGCTGCCATTTCCACGCGCAACGGCAGACGCCCCTGCAATTCCGGGATCAGGTCGGAGGGCTTGGCCAGATGGAATGCCCCGGAGGCGATGAACAGGATATGGTCGGTCTTGATGGCCCCATATTTGGTGGTGACGGTACAGCCTTCGATCAGCGGTAGCAGATCACGCTGCACGCCCTCGCGGGACACATCCGGCCCGCTGTATTCGCCGCGCTTGGCGATCTTGTCAATTTCATCCAGAAAGACGATGCCTTGCTGCTCAACACGTTCCAGCGCCTGGAGCTTGATTTCTTCCTCGTTGACCAGCTTGGCGGCTTCCTGGTCGGTCAGGATCCGCCGGGCGTCCCGGACCTTGAGACGCCGGGATTTGGTGCGCTGTCCGGCCATATTCTGAAACAATTGCTGTAGCTGTCCGGTCATTTCTTCCATGCCCGGCGGTCCCATGATTTCTACCCCCACCGGCGCCAGACTGACCTCGATGTTGACCTCGCGTTCTTCCAGCTTGCCTTCGCGCAGCCAGCTGCGCATCTTGTCTGTTGTTGCCTGTTGCTCGGGCTGGTTTTGTCCGGGCAGCAAGGCTTCCAGAAGGCGATCTTCGGCTGCGGTCTCGGCCCGTTGCCGCACCTGAGCCAGGGACTTTTCCCGCGTGAGCTTGATGGCTGTGTCCACCAGATCGCGGATGATGGATTCCACATCCCGGCCTACATAACCAACTTCGGTAAATTTGGTGGCCTCTACCTTGATGAATGGCGCATCAGCCAATTTCGCCAGGCGCCGGGCAATTTCGGTCTTGCCGACTCCGGTAGGACCGATCATCAGGATGTTTTTGGGGGTGATTTCCGGACGCAAGTCCGGCGCCACGTGCATCCGCCGCCAGCGGTTGCGCAGGGCCACCGCCACGGCCCGTTTCGCGGCCTGCTGGCCGATAATATGCTTGTCAAGCTCTGCGACAATGGCGCGGGGAGTCAATTCCGTCATGATGCAGGAAGGTACAGGATAAAAATTTCAGGGAAGTTCTTCGATGATGCACCGGTCATTGGTATAAATGCAAATCTCCCCTGTGATGCGCAAGGCCTCGGCCACCACCTCGCGGGCCGGGAGTTCGGTGTGGCGCAGCAGCGCGCGGGCTGCCGCCAGGGCGTAGGCTGCCCCGGAACCGATGGCCAGCAAATCATCTTCTGGTTCAATGACATCACCGCTACCCGACAATAACAGGGCCTGCTGCTTGTCTGCCACGATCAGCAAGGCTTCCAGACGCCGCAGGCTGCGTTCGGTACGCCAGTCCTTGGCCAGCTCGACTGCCGCACGGGCCAGTTGGCCATGATGTTTTTCCAGTTTGGTTTCAAAACGCTCAAACAGGGTGAATGCGTCGGCTGTGGCCCCGGCAAAACCGGCCAGCACCTGATTGTGATACAGGCGACGCACCTTGCGGGCATTTTGCTTCATTACCGTGTGGCCCAGCGTCACCTGGCCGTCACCGCCCAGGGCGGTCTGGCCCAGGCGGCGGGCGCACAGGATGGTGGTGGCGTGGAATTGGGTCATTCAAGCAGGCTCCAGACGGCAGGATGGCGCCATTGTAACCGAGTCAGGACGATTGGTTACAGGGGAATCATCGCCGCGTGGATGGGCGGGTGCGCACCGGGTGTGGGGCGGGTGCCCCGCAAGGCTACCCGCCTTCGTTCAGGCCGTGTGTCAGCCTGACGCTCAGGGCCGGGCGTGTGGACGCAGGGCCAGACTGATGAGGCGGCCCAGATAGGTTAAAAACAACCCGCTGAGTTCCGGATGAAAACGTTTGGGGTCGGCGCTGCCGATGGCCATCACGCCCTGTACGCCGGGGGCATGGAGCGGTATCAGGGCCGAGGAATGTACGTGTTCAGCCCAGGTGTCGTAGATGGCCTGGAGCATTTCGGGTTTTGGGGCGCCACAGACCGCCTGGCCCACGTGGATGAACCCGTGCAGGCTGGTCAGGACCGGATCACCCGGTGGCACGAACAGCACACCGGGCGGGGCAACGGTCCCAGGCAGCGGCAGGTAGCAGTGCGCGCCGCGCTCCTGGTCGCTGTGAAAATGATCTTCCAGGCGGATGGCGATATAAGCGGCATGGAAGTACTCGATCAACAACAGGGCCAGCTCATGGAGCAAGGTTTCAATATGGGTCTGGCCAAACAGCCGGAGTGCAATCTGATGCAGGCCATGCAGGCGGCGCTCATTTTCGCGCCCGGACTCCAGCAAGCCCTGTAACTGACCTTCAAGCTGGGTTTTCTGACGCCGCAACTGCTGAATCTGGCGTTCCAGCAAGGAAACTGCGCCTGGGACGGCGTGCGGAATATGCAATACTTCAAGCAGATGGGGATGGCGAACAAAAAAATCCGGATGGGTGGCCAGATACTGGCTGATACCCAATTCGGTCGGCAACACCTCGGCAGGCGCAGCCATTTCAGTCAAATAAGCAGGATTCATAATACGATACTCCCCTCAAAAACGATGCGCGCCGGACCACTCAAATTAACCGGCGCACCTTCACCTGACCAACTGACGGCCAATGTGCCGCCGCTTACTGAAACTTGCACGGATTCGGCCAGCCAGCCCCGCAGCCGACCGACCACCACAGCGGCACAGGCCCCGCTGCCACAGGCCAGCGTTTCCCCCGCCCCGCGCTCGTAAACCCGCAACCGAATCTGATGCGGACTGACCACTTCCATAAAGCCCACGTTGACCCGCGCCGGAAACAGCGGGTGCTGCTCCAGCCACGGCCCCCAGGCGGCCACGGGTGCTGTCTGCACATCTGCCACCCGGAGTACTGCGTGGGGATTTCCCAGGGATACGGCGCCGAATTCCAGGGCCGTGCCATCCGGATGCCGAGCCTGATAGACAGGCTGGCGCTGAGGCTGCGCCAGCGGAATCTGTGCAGGTTCCAGTCGGGGCAGGCCCATGTCGATCTGCCACTGGCCGGAAGCCTGTTGCCGGGCCAGCAGCAGGCCCTCACGGGTTTGTAGGCGCAGGGTCGGGGCCAGACTCAGGCCGTGGTGGTGAATGAACTGGGCCAGACAACGGGCACCGTTGCCGCATTGGCCGGATTCACTCCCATCCGCATTGTAAATGCGATAAAAAAAATCGGCATCGGGCCGGGTGGCGGGTTCGACCAGGAGGATCTGGTCGCAGCCGACCCCGAAATGTCGGTCGGCCAAACGCTGCAACTGGGCCGGGGTCAGGGCAGGCGGAGACTGTGTGGCGTCCAGCACCACAAAATCGTTCCCGGCCCCTTCAAGCTTGGTAAATGCACGTTTCATGACGCGCAGCTTAACGCGCCTCGCGTTGCGCGTAAAGGGCAATATTGGGCTAATCGCAACTTTTTGTTGCTATTTGACGGCTATTTGTTTCTTAAAGGCAACAGACCCTGATGCAAGTCTCGGTACAAGCAACGATCCATGACCACAAACAGCCCGGCGGCCTGGGCCAAGGCGGCAGCTTCCGGATGGATCACACCGTCTTGCAGCCACAGACCAGGCAGTTGCAGGGCGATGCTGCTGGCCACCAGTGGGGGTAGCCGGGCAGGATTGATAAAAAACTCGGCCAGGTCAATGGGGAAGGGGATGCTGGTCAGGGTGGGATAGGCCCGTTCACCCAGCAGGTTATCCAGGGCCGGATGCACGGGCACGATGCGGTAACCCCACTGTTGCAGGGCGCTGGCGACACGATGACTGGGGCGGTCCGGGTTAGGGGACAGTCCAACGACCGCGATGGTGCGCACCGACTGCATAAAATGTCGTATCTCGTTTATACTGGGCGGGGTGTATGACATGATTTTTCCCGTTCAACGTTGCATGAGTATGTTTATGACCCGGTGTTACTGGCCCAGACGGCCCTGTGTGGTCATGTTGGCATGGGGGCTGGCCGGCGGACTGGCCGGCGCCGCAGAAACCCTCCCACCCGCGTCCGGTGCCAGGCCTGAAACGACGCCAACCGTACCGATCAAGGCTGCGACGCCGGAGGTGCTGTTTGATCCGGTCGGCTACACCTGTCCGCACGTGGTACAAACCCTCAAACAGGGGGGGGAGCCTGCAAAGCCTCTGCTCCTCTGGGCGCACGGGTATTTTACCGCAGCCTATGACGTGGATACAGTCGGGGCACTGAGTCCCGATTTTGCCGTCCAACTGACGACCGGTCTGAGTGATTACTGCCAAAAGCACCCGAGCCTGAATCTGGTGCGTGCCGTTGAGGCCCTGTCAGCGGAATGAACGCTGCTCAGGGCTGTTTGCTTCACGTTAAGTTAGGAGATTGATGATGCTGATGCGCCATACGACCTTAGCGCTGGCGATTGCCTTGCAACTGGGTTCCACGGCAGCCTGGGCTGCTGACCCGGTGCCGGCCTTGCCAGTGACCCCGGCGGCCCAGACTGCTGCGGCCCCGGCCGTGGCCACCCCGGCTGCGCAAGCCGTGCCTGCGGTTGCGCCACCGGCTGCGGCGGCTACGCCAGCCGTGGCCACGCCCGCTGCGGCAGCCGTGCCGGTTGCCAAACCCCAGACCACCGCAGCCACGCCTGAGGTCAAATCGGCCCCGGCCAAGGCTCAGGAGGCCAAGCCCGATGTGAAACCCGTGGTGGTGGTGGATGCCAAGCCCGAAACTCCGGAGGCCAAACAGCCTTGTCGGGCGCCTTTGATGAATGCGGAAGAGCGTGAAGCGCACCGGGAAAAACTGCGCACCCTGGAACCGGAAGCCCGGCAGGCCTACATGGCCGAGCATCGGGCCAGGATGCGTCAGCGGATGCGGGAGGCCGTCGGGGTTGCCGATGATGCCGACTCGCGCCCGGACTTCAACCGTCCGCATCCGTTGTTGAGCGATGCCGAACTGGCGGCACATCGGGAAAAGATGCGCACCTTGAAAGGCCAGGAACTGGAAGCCTATCTGGACGCGCACCACGCCCAGATGCGTGAGCGTGCCCAGAAGCAGGCCGAGGCAGATGAGACCCAGATGCCACCCGAGTTTGTCGCTCAGCGCAAGCGGATTATGGAATTGCAGGAAAATCTGCGCCGGGAAATGGACGCCTATCGGGCCAGAATGCGGGAATACTGGGCTGAAGCACCCGTGGAAGGCCCTGGTCCGGAGATGATGGGTCGGCCCTGGCCGCGTCCGGGCTGGCAAATGCCGGGGCCGGGCTACGGACCTGGGCCGTGGGGTGGGCCGGAAGGCGCACCGTACCTGCCGCGCGGCTACTACTGACGCCTCTCCTTGCCGGTTCTGATTCTGGCTACTCCGCAGCCAGGATCACCGGCAGCATGGCCATTACGCTGTCGGGGTTGAGCGAGATCGACTGGATCTCGCGCTCCACCAGCCAGCGGGTGATTTCAGGAAAGTCCGAGGGCGCCTGACCGCAGATGCCGACGTATTTCCCCGCCCGCCGACACGCGGCAATGGCCAGCGCCATCAGGCTCAATACCGCCGGATTGCGTTCGTCATAACCCCGCAGCAGGCCCGAATCCCGATCTATCCCCAGGGTCAGTTGGGTCAGGTCGTTGGAGCCGATCGAAAATCCATCACAGTGAGCGAGAAAATCTTCTGCCAGCAGGGCATTGGCCGGTATCTCACACATTACGTACACCTTGAGGTTGTGGGTGCCGCGCACCAGCCCCTCTTGTGCCATGCCTGCCAGGACAGCCTTCAGGTCGTTGACGGTACGCACGAAGGGGATCATCACCGCCACATTGAGCAGGCCAAATTCCTCGCGTACCCGCTTGAGCGCCTGACATTCCAGGGCAAAAGCGCCATCAAAGCCCGGTGCGTAATAACGAGCTGCGCCGCGTAGCCCCACCATGGGATTTTCTTCCACCGGCTCATATTGGCGCCCGCCCAGCAATTGGCCGTATTCATTGGATTTGAAATCACTCAGCCGGATCATCACGGGCTTGGGATAAAAGGCCGCTGCGATCTGGCTGATCCCTTCAGCCAGGCGCTGGACATAAAATTCGCCGGGCGAAGGATAGCCTTGGGCCAAGGTTTCTATCTGGCGCTGGGTTTCGGCAGGCAGCAGATCGTAATTCAGAATGGCCCGTGGGTGAACCCGCAGCGCATGGCTGACAATGAATTCCAGCCGGGCCAGTCCAACACCGTCCACCGGCAGGCTGGCCAGCTTGAAGGCCTGGTCGGGATTGCCAATGTTGAGCATGATCTGGGTGCGAGGCCGTGCGGTGGGCAGTAGGGGGGGGGCGGCGTACGAGGCCAGTTCCAGCGGGGGGCGTACCTGTGCCATTTCGGTGCTGGAGCGGGCATGGACCGGTTCAGGGCGGGCCTGGACGATGTACAACTGGCCATCCCGGCCATCCTTGGCCCACTCGACGCCCACCGGCTGCGGATGGCCGAGCTGGTTGGAGTAGTGTCGTTCGATGGCACAGGCCAGGCGGGCCAGGCGCAAGACTTCAGGATCGGTCAGGCAGTATTGGCGACGATTCAGCTCTGGGGTTGGCAGGTTTTGGGTTGCCTGACCATCGGCGGTGTAAACACATTGAATGGCCTTGCTGCCCAGCTTGCGCTTGATGATGGGGCTGAAGCCCTGACGCAGCGTGGGTTTGAATACCAGAAATTCATCCGGGATGACTGCATTCTGGACAACATTTTCCCCAAGACCATAAGCACCGCTGATCAGGACCACGTCCCGAAAACCCGATTCGGTATCCAGCGTGAACATGACGCCTGAGGCGGCCAGATCGGCTCGCACCATCCGCTGGACCACGATGGCCAGGGCGACCGGGATCTGGCCGTAACCCCGCTCAGCCCGGTAGGCAATGGCCCGGTCGGTGTACAGTGAGGCAAAGACCAGCTTGCAGTAGGTGAGTAGGGCATCCTCACCGGTAATGTTGAGATAGCTGTCCTGCTGCCCGGCAAAGGCGGCTTCCGGCAAATCCTCGGCGATGACTGAACTGCGTACGGCAACGCTGGGCGCCGACTCGCCCGGTTCGGCGAGTCGGCCATAAGCAGCTGTGATGGCACTGATCATCGCGGTCGGAAAGGCTGCCGACATCAACCAGGCCCGCAGGCGCTTGCCAGCCAGGCGCAGCTTGTCCAGGTCGTGGGGGTCAAGCATGGCCATTTCGGCATCCAGGCGGGCATCCAGCTGATTATGGCTCAGCAGTGTCCGATAGGCGGTAGCCGTGATGACAAAGCCGTTGGGAATACGTACGCCTTCCTGACTCAGATGGCGGTACATTTCGCCCAGCGCTGCACCCTTGCTGCCGGCCTCAGCGATGTCTTTAAGGCTTAATTCATTAAATTCGATGATATAATTTTCTTTAGCCATGTGGGCAACAGTCGGGCTGGTCAGGGTGGACGAGTATAAACGGATTTCAGGCGTTACTGGCATCCGGGTCGGTGGGTGGGGCCAGAATGCGGGCTTCGAACTGTTGGTAACTGTGTTGCAGGTTGGTCAGCAGGGCTTCCAGTTCATCCGTCTGATTGGCGCGGGCTTGTTCTTCGATACGCCCGGCCAGCTTGGAAAATTGCAGTGCCCCCAACACGGCGGAACTGCCGCGCAGGGCATGGGCCGTATCGGCCACGGTGCGCACCTCGCCCTGACTGATGGCAGTGGCCAGCCGTTGCAGCTGGGGTGGGGCCACCCGGCGAAAAATTTCGGCCAGTTCCTGATACGTCTGGCCCAGAGCACGCTGTTGCTGGGTGATGGCATCCTGATTCTCGGCAGGGGTGGGCAATGGGGGAGGCAGGGCTATAGGGGTGGACAAGGTGCCTTGCCATTTACGCAGAATTTTTGCAAGCTCATCACGCTGGATGGGTTTGAGCAGGTAATCATCCATGCCGCTGGCATAGCAGGCTGCACGGTCAGCCGGCTGGCTGCTCGCCGTGACGGCAATGATGGGCGTGCGGGTACGGCCCTGGGTGCCTTCAAAATCCCGGATGGTGCGGGTGGCTTCTATGCCATCCAGTTCTGGCATCCGGACATCCATCAGGATGATGTCATAATGTTGCAGAACCCAGGCATCCACGGCCTCAAAGCCGGTACTGGCCTGATCGACCCGATAGCCCAGTTGCGCCAGGTACAGGGCCAGCACTTTGAGATTGATCGGGTTATCGTCCGCAATCAGCACCAGGCCTTGTTGAGTCTGGGGCCGGCTGGGTCGGGTCGGGACGAGATCTGCGGGCGCATCGCCCAGCAGGGTGCGCAGCGCCTTGATCAGGGCTGCCTGCCGTACCGGTTTGCGAAGCCAGGCATGGGGAGGCTGGGAGTCCTCACCAGCAGGTGGTTGAGTAGTCAGGGTCAGGATTTGCGGTTGCTGGGCCGGGGGCAGGTGGGCCAGTTCTGTGCGCAGGAACGCACGGGCCTGTGCCTGTTCCGGGACATCCAGAATGACGAAGCTGAAGGGCCGGGCGCTCCGACTGGCGTAGTCAATGATGGCCGGGGCCTGGAGAATCTGGGCCATCCCCTTGACATTCATGCCCCATTGGCTCAATTCGGTTTTCAGGGCCTGGCGCAGGGTCGGGTGACTGACGACCAGCAACACGTTCAGGCCCGCCAGTCGGTTGGGGAAACGTTGCCGGTGCTGCTGCGTCTTGCCCAGGCGCACGGTGAAGCGAAACGTGCTGCCCTTGCCCAACTCACTCTGGACCCCGATTTCACCGCCCATCAGGCGTACCAGTTGTTTGCTGATGGCCAGTCCCAGCCCGGTGCCGCCATGCTTGCGGGCCACACTGACGCTGCCCTGGCGGTAGGGGCTGAACAGGTGGTTGAGAGTGTCGGGCGGAATGCCGCAACCGGTATCGCTGACGCTGAAGCCGATCAGGTCATAATCCGGACTGCTGCGCACCAGGCGGGCGGTGAGATGAATTTCGCCCCGGACCGTGAACTTGACCGCATTGCTGATGAGGTTGGTGAGAATCTGGCGCAAGCGGGTTTCATCCCCCCGGACCTGTTCTGGTACGCCGGGGAGAAATTCACTGATCAATTCGCAGTTTCTGGTCTGGGCCAGACTGGCAAACAGTTGCAGGGTTTCATCCGCCATTTGCCTTAAATCAAATGGTTCGACTTCCAGGGTAAATTTGTCGGCCTCTGCCTTGGACAGGTCGAGGATGTCGTTGAGCAGCCCCAGCAGGGCCTTGGCCGAATTGCGTCCGGTTTCCAGGTAGTCACGCTGTTCCGGGGTTTGCTCCGTCGCGGACAGCAACTCCAGCATCCCGATGACTCCATTGAGCGGATTGCGAATTTCATGGCTCATGTCGGCCAGGAAGCGACTTTTGGCCTGGAGTTCCTCGTCAATGCGGCGCTGACTTTGGGCAATATCGCGCCAGAGCTGGAACAGGTACAGGAACAGCAGCAGGGTCAACAGGAGGCCGAGGCTGAACACCGCGAGCAAGGTTCTGCTCAACTGTAGTTCAAGTTGCTGGTAACGCTGGTTGATAGCGGTTATCCCGGCCTGTAGCGGGGTTTGTTGGCGCCGGGCCAGTTCGGTGACGGCACTGATCAATTGACCTTGCAAGGGTGCGATTTCTTCCTGATACAGGCGCTCAGATTCTTCCTGCAGATTGAATTCAGCCAGATCAATGGCATGATTCGCCAATGGGATCAGCGCCCGGCGCACCTGTTGCACCGGAGCCAGATCGTCTTGCTGTGCCCTGGGCAGTTGCTGCTGGAGGGCCTGTTCTGCCGTGATCAGATAAGCCTGGGCCTGGAGCAGGTGTTCGACTTCATTGCGTTTTTCCGCCCCGGTACGCAACAGCAGGGTACGGAGTTGCAGCCCGTAATGCTGGGCGCGCAGTTGTAGCGTGTTGAGGGCAGCGGTTTGCTGTTGCCAGGTCTGGTGGGCCGCCTGGGCCTGCGCGTGGGCCCGGGCCAGCTGTGCAAACAGGGGATAGCTGGCCCACAGCCCGCCCCCCAGCAGCAGGGCAAAGGCAATGGTCAGGGCCAGCAGTAGACGCGGATTACGCAAGGCTCAACCCTCGTCAGGTGTTCAACAGGGCACCAGTCTGGCGCCTGCGCAGCCTGGGCGCAACCCTGAAGTGGTCTAATCAGCCCTGAGCAAGATTGGCGGCGGCGAAATCCCAGTTCAGCAGCGTATCCAGCACCGCGTTGACGTAATCGGCCCGACGGTTCTGAAAATCCAGATAATAGGCATGTTCCCAGACATCCACCGTCAGCAGCGGGGTGACGCCCGCTTGAGTGAGCGGGGTTTCCGCATTCCCGGTCTTGACGATTTTCAACTGGCCGCCGGTATGTACCAGCCAGGCCCACCCACTGCCGAACTGACCCAGGGCAGCGGCCGCAAATTCCTTTTTGAACCCATCCAGTCCGCCAAAGGCAGCTTCCAGCTTTTCAGCCAGCACGCCGACGGGTGCCCCGCCGCCGTTGGGCTTGAGGCTGTTCCAGTAGAAGGTGTGGTTCCAGACCTGGGCGGCATTGTTGAAAATGGCGACCTTGTCGGCTTGGCCGGCACTGGCCTTGATTGTGGCTTCCAGGCTCAGGTCGGCAAGGTCGGTGCCCGCAATCAGCTTGTTCAGATTATCCAGATAGGTTTTGTGGTGCTTGCCGTAGTGGAAGCTCAGGGTATGCGCCGTGATCACGGGTGCCAGGGCGTTGTCGGCATAGGGCAGGGCAGGCAGGGTGTGCATGAAAACTCCGGGTTATGTAGGGAAAACCGTGCGGCAGTAATGCACCTGCCGCTGCGGGCGGGCTAAAGGTAACACAAGCGCCCGCCGTTTGAACGTCTCGCCACAGCTTGTGCGGTTGCAGGTCCCGTCCTCTACCCACCGACCCAGCCAGCGGTGCGCGGTCGCTCGCTTCCCCCAACCAGCTCCTTCCGGTAGATCGCACCACCGGCACCCCGTTATCAACACGTAGGGAACCTCTAAGAACCCGAAGCGTGCAGCACTCAGCCTGATACCGCCGGCATTTTGTTAAAAGATAATCAGTCCGAGCTGCTTTAGCACGGATAACAGATCGCCCTTTCGGTCGAGTTTCTGTTCACGTTCTTCGGCTGCAAACAGACTGGTTTTGATGGCGCTTTTTTTATTCATGGCAGGGGCAGCTGCTTTGTCGGTTAAGCGGCCATTCTCTCATGTCTGCAAGGCCGCCGCTGGGTTTTTAGAGGTGCCCTCTACTTTCTATACCATTAGTAACCGCAAGAAGTAGCCTTGGGGCAGTTTGATGCAGGAGTTGTTAGGTGGGGTCGTTGCAGAATTTGGAATGCGGCAGGAAACCCGCGCCGCAAAGCTTCTAGATTCTGTTCGGCGAGGAGCGCATACCGATCGAGGCTATGCAGTGAAGTTCAGTCGTGACACAGTTGGATTGACAGGCTCGGGGCGGAACAAAATTCTTAACCTAAAAACAACAAAAGGACTATGTGACGGAACTAGAAGATTGGCGGCCTGGGAAACAACAAAGGCATCCATCAACTCATCCTCCCTAAATAACCCTCGTTTCCTTATCATAGGCTGGCCCATATGAACTATGGAAAAAAAACCATCTATATCAGAAACATCATAGCCAATAGTCAACCAATCATGGCTACCCAGTGGATTTATATTCCCCTTCATTCTATATGCGTCAAAAACCAGTTCCGGTATTTCTAATGCAACAAGAACGCAGTCCTCTCTGCTATTCACAATATGTACCAGAGCATCGAGTTTGTAATCCGTGTCTGCCTCAATAAGCTGCATTACATTCTTATAACTATTAGTAATTTTAATGGCATAATCAAAGACTGCATCAACCCGTTCCCACTCAGTGGCATCTGTCGTAATATGATTCTCCGGTGGCCAAGATCGAATATCATAACCAATGCAAACAAACTTAACCATGTTGACTCACCCAGCTTGGGTAGCTGCTACAGGGTTCTATAAACTCCTTTGAGAACGGGTAAGTATCATTTTTTCGAAGCTTTTTCTTCCAAATGCATTCACAGTTAGATGGTATCTGCTCCATCTCATAAGTATGCCAGTGCGGATCATAGCCCTTGTGCGGATGACCTGCATCTTTGGGGCCGAAGCAGCGGGTACCAACGGGTGGCTTGCACTGTGGGCACTTCTCCTCACACCCATCCCCTGTGGTGCTGCCACCCCCACCGCCGCAGGTTGTAGCGCCACTGAGAACATGATAGGCCGCTGTGCCTAGCAACGACCCTAACGCAGCACAGCCCCCCAAGACTAAAGGCCCAGCCGGTGTGGCAGGCAGCGCAAACGTGACCTCCCCGGTAGGATCATTCCACCATACGGGGTTCTGATTGGCATACCCATACGTCCCGACGCCACCCCGTAATCCAATCGGGTCGGACTCCAGATAACGCCCCGTCACCGGATCATAATCTCTGAAGTAGTTATAGTGTAGTCCGGTTTCGGCATCAAAGTATTGCCCTGGGAATCTCAGATTCAGGGTAAACGGCACCCCATCGCCATCCAGGTCTGCGGCAGGCGGGGTATCCCCAAACGGCGCGGAATCCCAACGCCAAATCACCCGCTTGGCGCTGTCGGTGGCTAGCCTGGGGGTGCCCAGATGGTCAGAGTGCAGATACGTCAGCACCCCTGCGGGGGGCAAAACTCCTGCGGGGGGCACCGTG
>CAYNNN010000065.1:0-12833 GCA_964398665.1 uncultured Gammaproteobacteria bacterium
ACTGGCGCAGTCGGTCCCCACCTGGAAGTTCCCTGCGCCATCGTTCAAACAGCGCTGTTCATTGCCAAAGTTTGCCACCAGCGCATCCAGGTCCCCATCCCCGTCCACATCCCCCAGGGTAATGCCTTGGCTGAGGTCATTGGCATTGAAACTGGCGCAGTGGGTGAAACCGCCCGAACCGTCGTTCAGACAGCGCTGTTCGACTGCGCTAACATTCGCCACCACCGCGTCCAGGTCCCCATCCCCGTCCACGTCCCCTAGGGCTATGCCGAAGCTGTTGTCTGTGGCATTGAAACTGGCGCAGTGGGTGAAACCGCCCGAACCGTCGTTCAAACAGCGCTGCTCACCTGCGCCAAAGTTTGCCACCAGCGCATCCAGGTCCCCATCCCCGTCCACGTCCCCTAGGGCTATGCCGAAGCTGTTGTCATTGGTATTGAAATTGGCGCAGTCGGTCCCCACCTGGAAGCTCCCTGCGCCATCGTTCAAACAGCGCTGTTCGGCAGCACTACTATTCGCCACCACCGCGTCCAGGTCCCCATCCCCATCCACATCCCCCAGAGTGATGCCTTGGCTGCTGTCATTGGTATTGAAACTGGCGCAAGCGCTAAACCCGCCCGAGCCGTCGTTCAAACAGCGTTGTTCGGCAGCACTACCATTCGCCACCACCGCGTCCAGATCCCCATCCCCGTCCACATCCCCGAGTGCTATGCCGAAGCTGTTGTCGGTACCATTGAAGCTATTACAGGCGGTGAAGCTGCCCGAGCCATCATTCAAACAGCGCTGTTCGACAGCGCCAGCATTCGCCACCACCGCATCCAGGTCCCCATCCCCGTCCACATCCCCCAGGACAACACTGCGGCTGCTGTCATTGGTATTAAAGCTGGCACAGTTGGTGCCAGAAGGAAAGCCGCCGGAGCCGTCGTTCAAACAGCGCTTTTCGGCAGCACTATTATTCGCCACTACCGCGTCCAGCCGGGCCGTGCCCCGCACCGCAGGCACGGCACCATAGCCCCACGCCATCTGCGGCGCAGTGGCCAACACGCCCCACAGGGCCAATATGGAAACCTGAACGGTGAGAACGCGCGGTGCAGTGAACATGGCAAGGCTCCAAGGGTTGAGGTGGGGCGGTTTAACAGGACAAGAAGCGGGGTGACAACCACTTGTTATCAGGCTGCATCTGTCCCCACATAACAGCTATTCAGCACAAGCTGGAGTTCCACACTGGCCAGTTCCAGGGTATCACCAGCCCTGTAACACGCATACAGCCAGGTTGTAGCGTCCTGGCGACGATACAGCTCTGCGTGCTGGGCGTCCTGGCTCAGCAGCAGGTATTCCTGCACGCTGGCAATGCGCCGGTAGGCTGCGAGCTTTTCTCGATGGTCAATCGTTTCAGTATGCGGCGATAAGACTTCGACCAACAACACCGGGTCATTGACGGCCTGAGCACTGCCCGCCACCGCACCCTGAGCGTCACAGGTCACCATGACATCCGGGTAGTAGTACACGCTATCTTGGGCAATATGCAGCTTCATATCGCTGATAAATACCTGGCAGGGCTTGCCCACCAAGTGCGTGAGCAGCCGCGCAGCCAGGTTGAGGGCAATCTGGTTATGGCGCTGACTACCCCCTGCCATGGCGTGGAGATCCCCGGCGATATATTCGTAACGCAGCGGTGCCGTTGCAGAGAAAGCCAAATACTCCGCTTCGGTAAGCCGGGGTTTAAGTGCCAGCGCCATGGGATCTTCCTATCGCCGACTCGGCAGGTTGCTGGTGCCGGCGGGGAAGCTCAGCGTCGGCGTCACGGGTGTCGGGGCACTGCCGCCAGGGGTTGTAGCGGGCGGAGTGGTGGTCTCGGGTGCGGCTTGCAGCGCGCCTAAATCCAGCTCAATCTCGGTTGCAGCAACAGCGCTCAGGTCGTTGGCACTGCTGCTGGCCACCGCCATATCGCCCAACGTATCGCCGCCCAGGGTGCCATACAGCCGCACCGCAAAGCGATACTTGCTCAGGCTGAACAGGTTGAAGGTGTAGTGAATCACTGCGCATTCCCCGGATTGCAGTTCGCCATCTGCATAGCCGAAGGTTTGCCCCGCCGTTGGCATCACCAGCTCGGCCCCGATGCCGCCTTCACGCCACTCCGGCGCAGTCAGATACTGGGCTGAGCTCAGGCCATCGAAATTCAGGGCATTGCCCTTGCTGATCCGGATCGTGCGGGTGCGCAGGTTGGTCAGGTTCTCGATCAGTGACAGCCCATTGGCACAGTATTTCGCATCAAATTCATACAGCGCTACCAATCCCAAGGGTTTGACCCCGATGATATTGGAAGCCAGCGTGAGGGCGAAGTTGCTGGTACTCACGCCATTCACAAACTTCGTGGTCACATCCGTGAGATTCCCGTTTGGCCCATCGCCTTGGAGATCGCCCAGCGCAATGCCTTGGCTGAAGTTGCTGGCATTAAAACTCGCGCAATTGGTAAAGCCGCCGGCGCCGTCGTTCAAGCAGCGTCGTTCAACTACGTTCTGATTCGCTACCACAGCATCCAAATCGCTATCGCCATCCACATCGCCCAGCGCAATGCCGACGCTACCATCATTGGTATTAAAACTGGCGCAGGTGGTGAAGCCGCCGGCGCCGTCGTTCAAGCAGCGTTGTTCATTGCCAAGATTCGCCAGCACGGCATCCAAATCGCCATCGCCATCCACATCGCCCAGCGCAATGCCGAGGCTATTGTCAGTGGTATTAAAACTAGCGCAGGTGGTGAAGCCGCCCGAGCCGTCGTTCAAGCAGCGTTGTTCATTGCCAGTATTCGCCACCACGGCATCCAAATCGCCATCGCCATCCACATCCCCCAGCGCAATGCTGTAGCTGTAGTCAGTGGTATTAAAACTGGCGCAGTTGGTGAAGCCACCGGAGCCGTCGTTCAAGCAGCGTTGCTCATTGCCCTGATTCGCCACCACGGCATCCAAATCGCCATCGCCATCCACATCGCCCAGCGCAATGCCGAAGCTTTGGTCAGCAGTATTAAAACTCGCGCAGTTAGTGAAGCTGCCGGCGCCGTCGTTCAAGCAGCGTTGCTCAACTTCGCCACTATTCGCCACTACGGCATCCAAATCGCCATCGCCATCTACATCGCCCAGCACAACAGCACGGCTACTGTCAGTGGCATTAAAACTGGCGCAGACAGTGAAGCCGCCGGCGCCGTCGTTCAAGCAGCGTTGTTCGTTGCCACTAACACCACGATTTGCCACCACGGCATCTAAATCGCCGTCGCTATCCACATCGCCCAGGGCAATGCCGGTGCTGTAGTCACCCGCATTCAAACCGACGCAGGTGGTCAGCCCGCCTGCGCCGTCATTCAAGCAGCGTTGTTCAGCTGCGCTAGTATTCGCCACCACCGCATCTAGCCGCGCCTTACCCCGCACCGCAGGCACCGCGCCCTCACCCCACGCCGTTTGCGGCGCAGCTGCGAGTACGCCCCACAGGGCCAATACGGATACCTGAACGGTGAGGACGCGGGTGACGGTGAACATGGCCAGATTCCAGGGGTTGAGATGACTACAGTGTAGCAGGGCAAAAAGCGGCGTTACAAGCACGTGTTATCCTACCAACTTCTAACCGAGGTGCTGCCCATGATCCGTTTCCCCTATGGCGTGAGTGACTTTTTTCATATCCGCGACAGCGGGATGTTATACCTTGACCGTACTGCCGCGCTTCCCGCCCTGGAAGCCGCAGGCGCACAACTGCTGTTCCTGCGTCCGCGCCGCTTTGGCAAGTCTTTGTTATTGTCGGTGCTGGCCAATTATTACGATGCCAACCGAGCAGGCGACTTTAGCAAACTATTTGGAGACTTGGCGATAGGTGCCAATCCTACCTTGGAACATAACCGCTATCTGGTGCTGCGCTGGGATTTTTCCAAAGTCTCCGCTCAGGGCGACACTGCGACGATTACCCGAAATTTATTTGGGCACATGAACGAAGCGATGGCCGGGTTTGCCGACTACTATCAGGCGCAATTGCGTAGTGCGCTTCGTATTCATGAAGATAATGCGCTGGCTTCGTTTGAATCTTTGGTCAATGTGGTCAAGAATAGTGGCTATCCGCTCTATTTGCTGATAGACGAATACGACAACTTTGCCAACGAAGTCTTGATGCAGGCTCAGCAGACTCGCCAGCGCTACGAGGATTTGGTGCAAAGCGAAGGGATCTTGAAAACGGTGTTCAAAGCCATCAAGGCCAGCGCCTCCGAAGGTAAGCTGCGCCGGGTGTTCATCACCGGGGTATCGCCGGTAGTGATGAGCGACATGACCAGCGGCTATAACGTCGTGACCAGTATCTACCTGGAGCCTGAATTGAGCGCGGTCTGCGGTATTACTGCGCCTGAACTCACGGAGCTGGTGCAACAAGTGGCTGCCGCCTGTCCGCCGCAGCAGGTGACTGCAATGACGGTGTTGGCGACGATGCGCGAATTTTATAATGGCTACCGGTTTTGCAGCGATATGCAGCAACCGAAAGTCTATAACCCGACGCTATGCTTTTATTTCCTAAGGAATTTACAAAAGCACTGCGTGCCCCCAGAACAAATTCTGGATGCGAATTTAGCGATGGATGCGGGGAAAATCCGCTACATTGCGGCCTTGCCTCGGGGCGAAGCGGTGATTCGCAAGCTGATGGACGAGCAAACCCCGATGTTGATTGATGCCCTGGAAAACCGCTTTGGGATTGAAGCCTTGCAGGAGCTTCAGGGCGAGGAGCGCTTTATGGTGTCGTTGCTGTATTACTTCGGCGTGCTGACCTTAACCGGGCGTGGGATTTTGGGCGAGCTGGAGCTCGGGATTCCCAATTTGGTCACCAAGGCGCTGTATGTCGAAGCCTTGCGTAAACGGGTGCTACCGGAAGCCCAAGACACGGATACGGTGCGGGCCTTGGCGCGGCAGGTTTATCAAACCGCCGACCTCACGGCGTTGGCGGAGTTTATGGAACGCAAATATCTTGCAGCACTGAGCAACCGGGATTATCGTTGGAGCAATGAGCTGACTGTAAAAACGGCGTTCTTGACCTTGCTGTTTAATGATACTTTCTATGTGATGGACTCGGAGAGCGCGCTGCAACGGCATTATAGTGATTTAACGCTGATTGTGCGCTCGAATATGCGCCAATATGCGCTGTTGGACATCGTGTTCGAGTTCAAATATCTGCCCTTGACGGAACTGGGCTTGAGCGGGGAACAGGTGTGCAGTTTGAGTCGTGTTGCGTGCTTGGCACTGCCTGCGGTGCAAACGGCGCTGACGGCGGCGCTGGCGCAGTTAGCCCACGCCCAGCAGGTACTCATCGAGAAATATCAACAACCTCAGCGGCTGCGCTGCCTGGCCGTAGTCGCACTGGGGTTTGATAAGCTGGTGTGGCAGCGGCTGGATGCTTAACGCCGACTCGGCAAGTTGCTGACGCCTGCGGGGAAGGCCAGCGGGTTGGGCGTCGCAGGCGTCGGGGCACTGCCGCCGGGGGTCGTGCTAGGCGGGTTTTCCGGCTCCGGGGCCGCCTGTAGCGCCCCTAAATCCAGCTCGATTTCAGGGGCTGCCATTGCGGTCAGGTCATTGGCACTGCCGTCTGTCCCTGCCAGCGGGTCAGGCAAGGCGTCCGGGCCAGCCGCCACCCCATACAGGCGCACCGCAAATTTGTATTTATCCAGGCTGAACAGATTGAATCTATAGTGGATTGTCGCACACTCCGGGGTGCCGGTGTCAGGTGCCAGCGAGCCATCTGCATAGCCGAAAGTTTGCCCGGCGGTTGGCACGACCAACTCGGCGCCAATGCCTCCTTCGCGCCACTCGGGGGCCGTGAGATATTGGTTCGGGGCCAGGCCAGCGAAGTTCAGCACATTGCCCTTGCTGATCCGGATGGTGCGGGTGCGCAGATTGCTGAGCGTTTCATCCGCATCCTTGTTGCAATATTTTGTATCAAATTCATACAACGCCATCAGCCCCGCCGGCTTGGTGCCGGTGATCATGGAAGCCAGCGTCAGGGCAAAGTTGCTGGTCGTAACCCCGCCCACAAATTTTGTGGTCACGTCGCTGAGGCCATCGTTGTCCAGCCTGCCCAGGGCAATACCCAAACTGTCGTCCGCACTGTTGAAGGTGTTGCAACTGCTAAAACTACCCAGATTATTGGTGCAGATGCGTTCTGCGCCAACTGCATTGGCCAGCGCAATATCCAGATCGCCATCATTATCCACATCACCCAGTGCCACATCGCGCGTGCTGTCGGTGGTGTTGAAATTTGTGCAGCTTGTGCCCGTGGCCAGTACCCCTGCGACATTGGGGCAAATACGGTCGCTGGCACCCGCTCCACCCGTATTGGCAATGACCGCGTCCAGGTCGCCATCGTTGTCCACATCGCCCAGTGTCAAGCCGAAGCTGGTATCGTTGGAAGTGTTGAAGTCGGCACAAGCGGTAAAGCCACCCGACCCGTCATTGGTGCAGAAGCGATCAAAGCCGAGGTTGCTGTTGGCGATAACGGCATCCAGATCCCCATCGCCATTGAGATCGCCCAGCACGACCGCACGGCTGTCCAAGGTGTCATTGAACGTCACGCACTGGGTGCCCAGGCTAAAAATTCCACTGCCGTCATTTTCACAGATGCGGTCGTTGAATGTGGCCGCACTGACAAGCACGGCATCCAGGTCACCGTCGCCATCAATATCGCCCAGGGCGATACCCCGAGTGTTATCATTGGTGTTGAAGTCTGCGCAGCTACCAAATCCACCGGAGCCGTTATTGAAGCAGACGCGATCGTTAACACCGGGATCGAAATTGGCAATGACGACGTCCAGGTCGCCGTCACCGTCCACGTCCCCCAGCGTCAGGCCATAACTGTTGTCCGCCGCGTTGAAGGTGCTGCAACTGCTAAAGCTGCCGGCGTTATTCAGACAGACCATTTCGACGCCGGTGTTGGCAATCAGGACATCAGCCTGCCCATCAGCGTTGACATCTCCCAACATGATGTCGCGGCTGCTGTCTGTGGTATTGAAGTTGGTGCATCCAGCCCCGCCGGGCACGCCACCGACATTGGGGCAGAGTGCCTCAGTGTTGTTCAGAGTCGCTGTTACCGCGCCCAGGCGCGCATTGCCCCGGATTGCGGGCGCACCGCCGATACCCCAGGCAAGGTGTGGCATCGCACCCAGCAGGCCCCAGAGCGCGAGGGTGGAAAAGCTGAAAGCGGTGGTGTTGCGGTTCATGGCGGGATTCCGGTGGGGCTATGTGTGCAGCCTAGTGGATTCTGGCCAGTCATGGCAAGCCTCAAGTACCGGCACGATTCAAAAATGCCGATAGCCCCGGCGGCTGGGGGTAATGTCCGTGCCATCGGGCAGCCGGCAGCGCAAGCCGGGCTGGCTTTCGATGGTGCCAATCCAGGTGATGGGCACTTGCGCAGCGGTGCTGCACTGCGCCAGTGCAGCCTGATGGCGGGGGGGGACGGTGAAGCACAGCTCGTAATCGTCCCCGGCGCTGAGTGGCAGTGCCCAACCGCCCGCATCCGGCAGCTGTTGCCGGGTGACAGGCGCCAGGGGCAGGTGAGCTACCTGCACCGTGGCGCCCACGCCGCTGGCGTGCAGGATATGGCCCAAATCAGCTGCCAGGCCGTCGGAAACATCAATGGCGGCGCTGGCCAGACCGCGCAACTGGAGGCCCAGGGCCACTCTGGGCGTGGGTCGATCCAGGCGGCTTAGCAAAGTGTGGCGCTCGGGTTCGGTCAGGTGGGGCAGGTCGCCTTGCAGGTGGCGCAAGGCCAGTCCGGCATCGCCCAGACTGCCGGAAACATAGAGGCCATCGCCCGGCTGGGCCCCTGAGCGCCGCAGCGCAGCCCCGATGGGTACCCAGCCCAGGGCCTGGACCGTGATGGTCAGCGGGCCTTGGGTCATGTCGCCGCCGATGAGTTCAACGCCGTGAGTGCGGGCCAGGGCGCCAAAACCGTGGGCAAACGCGGCCAGCCACTCGGGGTCGGGGGTGGGCAAGGTCAGGGCCAGCAGCACCCAGGCCGGTTGGGCCCCCATCGCGGCCAGATCGCTGAGATTGACGGCCAGGGCCTTATGGCCCACGGCTGCGGGCCGGGTATCCGGCGGAAAATGCACCCCGGCCACCAAAGTATCCGTCGTGACGACCAGTTGTTGCCCGGCGGGGACCTGGCACAGGGCGGCATCATCGCCGATCCCGCATGCCGTCAGCGCATGTTTCGGGGTGAGATTTTGCCAGAACTGGCGAATCAGGCTGAATTCATCTAGGTGCATCGGGGTTTTTAAGCTCATAATCGCGGCCAGCCAGCTTAACGACTTTGGAGACCTGAACCAAGATGACCTTGACTGAACTTCGCTACATTGTGGCCCTGGCCCGCGAGGCCCATTTTGGCCGGGCTGCCGAACGCTGTCACGTCAGCCAGCCGACCTTGAGCGTGGCGGTGCGAAAGCTGGAAGAAGAACTGGGTGGCACCTTGTTTGAACGTAGCACTCCGCAAATCACGCTGACCGCGCTGGGGGCGCAGGTGGTGGCGCAGGCCCAGACGGTGCTGGAAGCGGCCGACCAGATCAGGACGCTGGCGGCTCACCACCGTGACCCGCTGGTCGGACCCTTGCGGTTGGGGGTGATTTATACCATCGGGCCTTACCTGCTGCCGCACCTGGTGCCGCTGATGCACGAGCGGGCGGTGCAGATGCCGCTGCTGATTGAGGAGGCCTTTACTGCGCAGCTGGCCGCCCGGCTGCGCAGCGGTGAGCTGGATGCCATTGTCGTGGCCTTGCCGTTTGCCGACCCGGCATTTGATACCTGTCCACTGTATGAGGAACCGTTTGTCGCCTTGTTGCCTCTGGCCCATCCGTGGGCAGGCAAACCCAGAATCACCCCGGCGGAACTGGCTCAGGAAGACTTGCTCCTGCTGGGGGCCGGGCATTGCTTTCGGGAACAGGTGATCCAGATTTGCCCGGAATGCCTGCAACATGCCCGCCGTCCGGAACGTAACGGCCAGATTATCGAAGGCGGTTCCCTGGAAACCATCCGCCATATGGTGGCCTCGGGTCTGGGCGTGACCGTGTTGCCCTGCTCTGCCGCCGGGGTGGATCGTTACTCCCAGCGGCTGCTGCGCATCAAGCGTTTTGCCGACCCGGTGCCCAGCCGTACTGTGGTACTGGCCTGGCGCAAGAGTTTTACCCGCCTGCCGGCCCTGGCCGTTCTGCATCAAGCTATCAGTGCCTGCCAGCTCAGTTGCGTGCAGCCTCTGGCCTGTTCGACTACGCTACTGGCATCTGGTACAGGAATTTGACCGCATGTATCCCGAAGATTTGGCCCTTTCGACAGCAAACGCGGCCTTTCTGGAAGCCGCCTACCAGCAATATCAGGTTGACCCAGCCCAGTTGGAACCCGACCTGCGGGCTTTGCTGGCGCACTGGCTCAATGCGCCCCCTGTCGCCGAAGCCATGATTGACTCCCGGCCCACCGGCCCGGCCCTGGCCAAGCAGGTGGCGGTCTTGCGCCTGATCAATGCCTACCGGGTGCGCGGGCATCAAGTGGCGCAGCTTGACCCGCTGGGCTTGCACGACCCGCCCTATCTGCCGGAGTTGAATCCTCGGGAATATGGCCTGGAAGCAGAAGACGAAACTCAGTGGTTCAATGTAGGTTCGCTGGCCGTTACGCCGGAGCGGCTGACGTTGCGCGAGATTCTGGACCTGCTGCAACGGGCTTACTGCGGGCCGCTGGGGGCCGAATACATGCATATCACCGACACCACGCAGAAACGCTGGTTGCAGGCCCGGCTGGAATCCGGAACCGCCCTGCAGTCACCTGACCCGGAAGCCCGGCGCTGGATCCTGCAGCTGCTCTGCGCGGCTGAAAGTCTGGAACATTATTTACATGCCCGCTATCCGGGCCAGAAGCGTTTTTCCCTGGAAGGGGCCGAAAGCCTGCTGCCCTTGCTGGATGCCCTGATCCAGCAGGCCGGAGCGCGTGGTATTCAGGAAATTGTGCTGGGGATGGCCCATCGGGGCCGCCTGAACGTGCTGGTCAACATTCTGGGCAAGGCGCCCCCGGATCTATTTGCCGAATTTGAAGGCGGCTATGCCGACTTGCCGCCGGATTTCAGCGGTGATGTCAAATATCACCAGGGTTTTTCCTGCGATCTGGCCACGTCGGGCGGCCCGGTGCATGTGGCGCTGGCCTTCAATCCTTCGCATCTGGAAATCGTGGGCCCCGTGGTGCAGGGTTCGGTGCGGGCACGCCAGGAACGGCGGCGTGATCCGGCGCTGGCCCAGCGGCAGGTGCTGGCCGTACATATCCACGGGGATGCAGCCTTTGCCGGGCAGGGCGTGGTGATGGAAACCCTGAGCATGTCTCAGGCTCGAGGTTTCACCACGGGCGGCAGCCTGCACCTCATCATCAACAACCAGATTGGTTTTACCACCAGCAACCCCAAGGACGCCCGTTCCAGTGTCTATTGCACGGATGTAGCCAAGCTGGTTGAGGCGCCCATTTTGCATGTCAATGGCGACGAACCCGAAGCCGTGCTGACCGCACTCCAGTGGGCGCTGGATTTTTGTCTGAATTTTCGCAAGGACTGCGTCCTGGATCTGGTCTGTTACCGGCGTCACGGCCATAACGAGGCGGACGAACCGGCCGTGACCCAGCCCTTGATGTATCAGCGTATCCGCCAGCATCCCACGCTGGCCCAACGCTATGCGGCGCAGTTGCAGGGCCAGGGTTTGGTGCCCGAGGACGCCTTGCGCCAGTGTGCAGCGCGCTACCGGGCGGGGCTGGAACAAGGCCAGGCTGCCGTACGTCCGCCCCTGCAGGGCTTGGCTGGGCCGGAAGCCCAGCGCTGGCGGCGCTACCAGGGGACGCACTGGACCCAATCCGCTGTGACCGCGCTGACGCCGGCACACTACGCAGCGCTGGCCCGGCCGCTGGTAACCTTGCCCGACGGCTTTGAAGCCCATCCCCGGCTGGCCAAGCTGCTGGAGGAGCGGCGCCAGATGGCGGACGGGACATTGAACTGCGATTTTGGCATGGCGGAACAGCTGGCGTATGCCAGCCTGTTGTGGGCCGGGTATCCGGTGCGCCTGAGCGGCCAGGACAGCGGGCGGGGCACGTTTTCCCATCGCCATGCGGTCTGGCGTGACCAGCGCACCGGCAATCCCTGGATTCCGTTACAACACCTGCGCCCGGATCAGGCCCGGTTTACGGTCGTGGATTCACTGTTATCCGAAGAAGCGGTGCTGGCGTTTGAATACGGCTACAGTAGCACCGACCCGCAGGCGCTGGTGATCTGGGAAGCCCAGTTTGGCGATTTTGCCAATGGTGCCCAGGTGGTCATTGACCAGTTCATCAGCTCGGGGGAAGCCAAATGGGGGCGCCTGTGTGGCCTGACCCTGATGCTGCCGCATGGCTACGAAGGGCAGGGACCGGAGCATTCTTCCGCCCGCCTGGAACGTTATCTGCAATTGTGTGCTCAGCACAATTGGCAACTGTGCGTGCCTTCTACAGCGGCCCAACTGTTCCATGTCCTGCGGCGCCAGATGCTGCGGCCTTACCGGAAGCCGCTGGTCTTGTTCACCCCGAAAAGTCTGCTGCGTCATCCGGAAGCCGCCTCCCCTCAGGCGGCGTTTCTGGATGGCGGGTTTCAAGCCGTGTTACCAGAAGCCGATGCGCATGACCCGGCAGCCATCCGTCGGGTTGTCCTATGCAGCGGCAAGCTGTATTACGAATTGTATCGGGCCAGAAAAGCCCAACATGTCGATTCAGTGGCGCTGGTGCGTCTGGAACAGAGTTATCCATTCCCACGGGCCAGTTTGACCCGTAATCTGCACGCCTATCCGGCGGCATCCGAAGTGGTCTGGTGTCAGGAAGAACCGCGCAATCAAGGTGCCTGGCAAGCGCTGCGCGCCTGGCTGAAAGTCGTTGCGGGTCCGCAGCGGCGGGTCCATTACGTCGGGCGTCCGGCGGCGGCTTCCCCGGCCACCGGCTACTACAAGCTACATGCCCGTCAGCAGGAGGCCCTGATCCAGCAGGCGCTGGTACTTGAGCTGTAATTCGTCAGGCGTTTCAAGTGCTGCCAGGTCGGGGATGATACATTCCACCGGGCAGACCGCCAGGCACTGAGGCGTGCCGCTGTGCCCGACACACTCGGTACAGCGGTCGGTGATGATCACATAAATCTGCGGGCCGCTGTAAATCGCCTGATTGGGGCATTCCTGCACACAGACATCGCAGTTGATGCACTCTTCCGTAATCTTCAGCGCCATCAGTGCCTGACCCCGAAACGCTGCTGCAAGGCGGCCAGCACCGCCGGATGCACATAAGGCGTGACGTCACCGCCCAGTTGGGCCACTTCGCGCACCATGCTGGAAGAAATGAAGGTGTAGTGTTCGGCCGCCGGGAGCAACACGGTTTCCAGTTCCGGGGCCAGTTGCCGGTTGATCGCGGCCAGTTGAAATTCATACTCAAAATCGGAAACGGCCCGCAGGCCGCGCACCAGCACCTGCGCGCCACACTGGCGGGCAAAATGGACCAGTAGCTGGTCAAAGCCGCGCACCTCTACCGAGGGCAGGGCCGTCAGGGCCAACTGGGCCAGCCGGATTCGTTCGACATGGCTGAAGACCGGGCGCTTGCCGGGGTTGGCTGCCACCGCGATGATGACCCGGTCAAACAGGCTGGCAGCCCGCTGGATGATTTCGGCGTGGCCCTGAGTGATAGGGTCGAAGGTGCCGGGGTAGAGGGCGATGCGCTGCATGGGTAATCAGGCGGCAGGACGACAGGGAAACTCGTATTGCTTCAGGGCATCCAGCGCCCATAAGGCCGTCTGAC
>CAYNNN010000066.1:0-11991 GCA_964398665.1 uncultured Gammaproteobacteria bacterium
CGGGGCACGCGGACTACGTGAAGAACATGATCACGGGCGCGGCGCAGATGGACGGTGCGATTCTGGTGGTGTCGGCGGCGGACGGGCCGATGCCGCAGACGCGGGAGCACGTACTGCTGGCGAAGCAGGTGAACGTGCCGAAGATCGTGGTATGGCTGAACAAGTGCGATCTGGTGGAAGACGCGGAGCTGCTGGATCTGGTTGAACTGGAAGTCAGGGAACTGCTGAGCAAGTATGGCTTTGACGGGGACAACACACCGGTGGTGAGGGGTTCGGCGACCAAGGCGATAGCCGGGGAAGCGGAGTGGGTGGCGAAGGTGGACGAACTGTATGCGGCGCTGGACAGCTACATACCGGAACCGGAACGAGAAGTGAACAAACCGTTTCTGATGCCGATCGAAGACGTGTTTTCGATCTCCGGGCGTGGGACGGTGGTGACCGGGCGCATTGAACGCGGGACGGTGAAAGTAGGGGAAGAAGTTGAGATAGTGGGCTTGCGTGCGACGCAGAAGACGACCTGCACGGGCGTGGAAATGTTCCGGAAGCTGCTGGATCAGGGGCAGGCGGGGGACAACGTTGGGGTGCTGCTGCGCGGGACGAAGCGTGATGACGTGGAACGAGGGCAAGTACTGTGCAAGCCTGGGAGCATCACGCCGCACACGAAGTTTGAAGCCGAGATTTACGTATTGGGGAAAGACGAAGGTGGACGGCACACGCCGTTCTTCAACGGCTACCGGCCGCAATTTTACTTTCGGACGACGGACGTGACGGGTTCGATGGACCTGCCGTCCGGGGTGGAAATGGTGATGCCGGGCGACAACATCAAGGTGACGGTGAAGCTGATAGCGCCGGTGGCGATGGACGAAGGCTTGCGCTTTGCCATCCGCGAGGGTGGACGCACCGTCGGTGCCGGTGTCGTCACCAAAGTGTTGGAGTAAGTCATGGCGAAACAGCGTATCCGCATCCGGCTCAAGGCGTTTGATCACCGCCTGATTGATCAGTCGGCGCATGAAATCGTGGACACCGCCAAGCGTTCCGGCGCGCATGTCATAGGTCCGGTGCCCCTGCCGACGCGGATCGAGCGTTTCACCATTCTGATTTCCCCACATGCCGATAAGGATGCGCGGGATCAGTATGAGATTCGCACCCACCACCGCCTGATGGATATAGTGAACCCTACGGACAAGACGGTTGATGCGCTGATGCGCCTTGATCTGGCAGCCGGGGTTGATGTTCAGATTAAAGTAGATTGAGGTTGCACAGATGTCGATGGGTTTAGTGGGGCGCAAGCTTGGCATGATGCGTCTTTTCGCAGAAGACGGTGCAATGGTGCCGGTGACGGTCGTTTTGGCTGAGCCTAATCGCATCGTGCAGGTCAAGCAGGCAGCGCAGGCAGGTTACAATGCCGTGCAGGTAACTTTGGGGAGTGTCAAACCTTCCCGTATGAATAAGGCCGAGGCTGGGCATTTTGCCAAGCTGGGCGCCGAGATGGGGCGCAGCCTGCAAGAGTTTCGCCTAAGTGCCGAGGAAGCGGCTCAATATCGGGCCGGACAGGCAGTGCAGGTGGATTTCTTCAAACCCGGTGATTTGGTGGACGTTACGGGGCGGACGATCGGCAAGGGTTTTGCCGGGGTGATCAAGCGCCATCATTTCAACGCGCAGGATACAACGCATGGGAACTCGCGTTCGCACCGTGCCCCAGGCTCTATCGGCCAACGCCAGACGCCAGGTCGGGTCTTTAAGCGCAAGCGGATGGCGGGGCATCTGGGTGACGTCAATCAAACCATTCAGAACCTGCGGGTTGCCAAGGTTGATGTGGAACGGCATCTGCTCATGATTGAGGGGGCTGTACCGGGCGCGAAAGGTGGTGACATCGTCGTGCGGCCAGCAGTCAAAAGTAAGAAGGTTAAGTAGCAGTTATGGAATTGGTATTGCAGCTTGCTCAGGACTCAGCCCCCGCGCCTGTGGCGCTGAGCGAAGCCGTGTTTGGTCTGGAGTTCCGGGAAGCCTTGGTGCATCAGGCCGTCACGGCCTATCTGTCGGGGGGACGGGCAGGCACGCGGGCGCACAAGAGCCGGGCCGATGTCAGTGGGGGCGGACGTAAGCCCTGGAAGCAGAAAGGTACTGGTCGGGCGCGGGCGGGCACCATCCGTAGCCCCATCTGGCGTGGTGGCGGCAAGACTTTTGCTGCACGCCCTGCGGATCACGGCCAAAAGCTGAATCGTCAGATGTACCGGGGCGCCTTGCGCTCGATCCTGTCTGAACTGGTGCGGCAGGGACGGTTGGGCGTTGTTGCCGAGTCGGCGCTGGAGACAGCCAAGACCAAGACGTTGAATACGTTGCTGATGCGGGAAGGCTGGCAGGATGCGCTGATCGTGACGGCTGAGGTCAATGAAAGCCTGTTGCGTGCTGCGGCCAACCTGCCCAGCGTTGAGGTTTGTACGGCAGCTCAGATTAACCCGGCAAGTCTGGTGCGGCATGAGAAAGTTTTACTGACGCCTGGCGCCTTGGCCAAAATAGAGGAACACCTGCAATGATCGCAGCTCATCTTTACAGTGTGATTATCGCGCCGCATGTTTCGGAAAAATCCACGCGCACGGCGGAGCAGTACCGGCAGCTGGTCTTCAAGGTCAGGCCCGCAAGCACCAAGCTTGAAATCAAGCAGGCTGTCGAGAAGCTTTTCGAGGTTGAGGTCAGTGCGGTGCGGACCTTGAATGTTAAACCCAAGGTCAAGCGGTTCGGGCGGTTCATGGGCAAGCGTTCGGCCTGGAAGAAGGCCTACGTTACGTTGAAGCCCGGTCATGACATTGATTTTGCACAGAAAAATTAGATAGGCTCCAGAAGATGTCCCTCATTACTTATAATCCGACTTCGCCTGGGCGCCGCACGGTCGTTCGTACGACGCGCGATCATTTGCATAAAGGTGCGCCGTATGCGCCGCTGACCGCCCGCAAGAACAAAACGGGTGGTCGCAATGCACATGGGCACCTGACGACGCGTCATATTGGTGGTGGTAGTCGCCAGCACTATCGCGTGGTGGATTTCAAACGCAATAAGGATGGCATCCCGGCGCGGGTGGAGCGTCTGGAATATGATCCCAATCGGAGTGCCCATCTGGCGCTGCTGTTGTATGCTGACGGAGAAAGACGCTACATCATTGCACCTAAGGGGCTGGCTGTAGGTGATGCTGTGCATTCAGGCGTCGATGCGCCGATCAAGCCAGGTAATTGTTTGCCGCTGCGCAATATTCCCATCGGTAGTACGATCCATTGTGTCGAGATGATGCCAGGTAAGGGCGCTCAGTTGGCGCGAAGTGCCGGAGTGGGTATCCAGCTGGTTGCGCGTGAGGGTGCTTATGCAACGCTGCGGCTACGCTCTGGTGAAACTCGTCGAGTTCTGATCGAATGTCGTGCGAGCGTAGGGGAGGTTGGTAATGCCGAACACCTGCTGCAATCCTATGGAAAGGCGGGCGCAAGCCGCTGGCGTGGGGTGCGTCCTACCGTGCGTGGTGTTGCGATGAACCCGATTGATCACCCGCATGGGGGAGGTGAGGGCCGTACCTCAGGAGGCCGCCACCCGGTTTCGCCTTGGGGCACGCCGACCAAGGGCTACAAGACCCGGAACAACAAGCGCACCCAGGGTGCTATTGTTCGCCGCCGCAAATAGTCTGCCACGAGAAAGCTTATGCCACGTTCTATTAAGAAAGGCCCCTTTATTGATCTGCACCTGCTGAAAAAGGTGGATCAGGCTGTTCGGGCCAATAGCCGGAAACCGATCAAGACTTGGTCGCGTCGTTCGATGGTGCTGCCCGAGATGGTGGGTCTCACCTTGGCGGTACACAATGGTAAGCAGCATGTGCCTGTTCTGGTGAATGAAAACATGATCGGTCATAAGTTGGGTGAGTTCGCCCTGACCCGGATTTTCAAGGGTCATGGTGGTGATAAAAAGGCAGCAGCGAGCAAGAAATAGGAGCTCAGATGGAAAATTATGCTATCTATCGCCATGCCCGCATCTCTCCCCAGAAGGCGCGTTTGGTCGCTGACCAGATTCGGGGCCTGCCGGTTGAGCAAGCCTTGCATATCCTCCAGTTCTCGCCCAAGAAAGCGGCACGCATGGTCCTGAAAACCCTGGAGTCGGCTATTGCAAATGCCGAGCATAATGCGGCGGCGGATGTAGACCGGCTTTCGGTGAGCAAGATTTGTGTGGATCAAGGGCCAACCTTGAAGCGGCAGCATGCGCGCGGCAAGGGTCGGGCGACCCGGATTATCAAACGCCTCAGTCATATCACTGTCGCGGTTTCCGACGATTAACATCAAGAGATTCTAACGCTATGGGGCAAAAAGTTAACCCGGTCGGAATCCGGCTCGGTATCGTATCGGACTGGACATCTAAGTGGTATGCTGACTCCAGGAAATTCTCCGGTTTCCTGCACACCGACATCAAGGTACGTGAGTTCCTGCGCGCCAAGCTTGGCCAGGCCGCAGTCAGCCGGATCCAGATCGAACGTCCGGCTCGGAATGCCAATATCACCATTCATACGGCCCGGCCTGGTTCGGTGTTGGGCAAACGTGGCGAAGAGATTGAAAAGCTGCGCAAGACCCTGGCCGAGATGATGGGTGTGCCGGTGCATGTGCGTCTGGAAGAGATCCGCAAGCCGGACCTGGATGCTTATCTTGTGGCTGAGGGGGTTGCACAGCAGCTTGAAAAGCGTATCATGTTCCGCCGCGCCATGAAGCGGGCGGTGCAGTCTGCGCTCCGGGCCGGTGCCTTGGGGGTGAAGGTTAAAGTTTCCGGGCGGCTGAATGGCGCCGAGATTGCGCGCAGTGAGTGGTACCGTGAGGGGCGGGTGCCGCTGCATACGTTTCGTGCCGACATTGATTACGGTCTGGCCGAGGCGAAGACGACCTATGGTGTTATCGGGATTAAGGTTTGGATCTTCAAGGGTGAGGTATTTGCACAAACCCGCCGGGAAGAGGCCAGCGTTGCGGCCCGCTAGGAATCAGGAATAGTTATGTTACAACCGAAAAGAACCAAGTTTCGCAAGCAGCGTAAGGGACGTAACCGGGGGCTTGCGCATCGTGGTAGTGCTGTCAGTTTTGGCGAGTATGCGCTCAAGGCGACTACGCCTGGTTTCTTGAGTTCACGGCAGATTGAGGCCGCCCGGCGAGCCATCAGCCGGTATGTCAAACGGGGCGGGAAGCTGTGGATTCGGGTGTTTCCAGACAAACCAGTGACTAAAAAGCCGCTGGAAGTGCGTATGGGCAGTGGTAAGGGTAATGTTGAGTTCTGGGTTTGCGTGATTCAGCCGGGCAAGGTGCTCTACGAAATTGAGGGTGTGCCGGAGTCGGTGGCTCGGGAAGCGTTCAGTCTGGCGGCCTCCAAGCTGTCGGTCAAGACTGCAGTTGTGGCGCGGGTGATCAAGTAATTATGGCAAGCAACAAGAAATATCTCGAAGGCCTGCGGGCAAAAACCTCGGAGGCACTGCGGACGGAGTTGGCAGGCCTGTTGCGGGAAAGCTTCAATCTCAGGATGCAGAAAGGCTCCGGACAGTTGTCCCGCCCCGATCGGATCCGCGCGGTACGGCGGAATATTGCCAAACTTAAGACGGTATTGCAGGAAAAGGCGTCATGACTGAAGCGCATAAACACACCCTGATGGGTCGGGTTGTCAGCAACAAGATGCAGAAGACGGTCACGGTTCTGGTCGAACGTCTCACGCAACATGCCTTGTACGGGAAATATATTCGTCGTTCCACCAAGCTTCATGTGCATGATGAGCAAGGCGTGTGTCAGGAAGGCGACTGGGTGCGGATTGAAGAGTGCCGTCCTCTGTCCAGGACCAAGAATTGGCGCTTGGTGGAAGTCGTAGAACGCGCTCAAAGCTGAGCGCCCAGTTCAAACAAGAATAGAGCGTAACATGATTCAGACCCATACCCACCTTGACGTGGCGGACAACAGCGGTGCGCGCCGGGTGATGTGTATTAAAGTCCTCGGCGGTTCCAAGCGCCGTTATGCCAGCGTGGGTGATGTGATCAAGGTGAGCATCAAAGATGCCATTCCGCGCGGTAAGGTGAAGAAGGGGGATGTCTACAACGCGCTGATCGTGCGTACGGCGCAGGGTATCCGGCGCCCGGATGGTGCATTGATTCGTTTTGATAAGAACGCCGCAGTGCTATTGAACAATCAGCTTCAGCCGATTGGCACGCGCATCTTTGGGCCAGTGACCCGTGAACTGCGCGGGGATCGGTTTATGAAGATTGTTTCTCTGGCTCCGGAAGTATTGTAGGGGGGAGTATGCGTAAACTCAGGAAAGGCGATAAGGTCGTCGTGATGGCGGGCAAGGACAAAGGCCATCAGGGTGCCATACTCCAGGTGCTGGATGCCGGGGAGCGCGTGGTGGTGGAAGGTGCCAAGTTGGCCAAGCGCCATACGCGCCCCAATCCCCAGCGTAATGTTGCGGGGGGTATTGTCGAGAAACCCATGGCGATGCACATTTCCAATGTGGCCATTCTCAACCCCATCACCAGCAAGCCGGATCGGGTCGGGATCAAGATTCTTGAAGATGGACGCCGGGTGCGCATTTTTAAGTCCACCAAGGAAGTGATTGACAATTAGGGTATGGTGCTATGGCTCGTTTGAAAGATTATTATCGAAATCAGGTAGTTCAGAAGTTGGTTGAGCGTTTTTCCTATGCTTCGGTCATGCAGGTGCCCCGGCTACAGAAAATCACGCTCAATATGGGTGTCGGTGAAACTGTAGGTGATCGCAAGGTCATGGAACATGCAGTGGAGGACATGACCAAGATTTCAGGCCAGAAGCCTGTCATTACCAAAGCGCGCAAGTCTATCGCTGGCTTCAAGGTGCGCGCAGGGTTTCCGGTGGGCTGCAAGGTGACGCTACGCGGGGAACGGATGTATGAATTCCTGGACCGCCTGATCAGCGTCGCCATCCCTCGTATCCGGGATTTTCGCGGTTTTAGCCCTAAGGCTTTTGATGGTCAGGGCAATTATAGCCTGGGTATCAAGGAGCAGATCATTTTTACCGAGATCGATTTTGACAAAATTGATGCTCTGAGGGGCATGGACATTACCATTACGACGACTGCGCGCAGTGACCAGGAGTGCCGGGCATTGCTGGAAGCTTTCCAATTTCCCTTCAGGAACTGATTCATGGCCAAGCTCTGCATGATCATGCGCGATAAGAAGCGTATGAAGATTGTTAAAAAATTATCTGTCAAGCGGCAGCAGCTCAAGGAGACGATTGGTGATGTCAATGCCTCCGCTGAGCAAAAAGAAGAAGCGCAGCGCAAGTTGCAGCAACTGCCGCGTGATGCTAGCCCAACCCGGGTGCGTAATCGTTGTAGTCTGACTGGGCGTCCGCATGGTTACTATCGTAAGTTTGGCCTCTCGCGCAACAAACTGCGCGAGGCTGCCATGCGGGGCGATATTCCGGGTTTGGTAAAGGCAAGTTGGTGAGGCAGAAACATGGGAATGACTGATCCAGTTGCGGACATGCTGACCCGCATTCGGAATGCACAGCGGGCAGGCAAGCGCGAGGTCGCAATGCCGTCCTCCAAACTGAAGTGCGCTTTGGCGGCGGTACTGTTTGCCGAAGGTTACACCGGGCAACACCAGGTGGAGAGTGAGGGTGCCAAGGCCACTTTGCGGATTCCGCTAAAATATTTTCAGGGCCATCCCGTGATCGAGCGGATTGAACGGGTCAGTCGGCCTGGCGTGCGGCGCTACGTGGCCAAATCCGGTTTGCCAAGCGTGAATTCCGGGTTGGGCGTTGCGCTCATCTCCACGACCCAGGGTATCATGACCGACCGTCAGGCGCGCCAGGCGGGTTTGGGCGGTGAAGTTCTCTGCTTGCTCTTCTAGGTAAAAGCGTTATGTCTCGTGTTGCTAAGAAGCCCATTCTTTTACCTGCCGGGGTCAAGGTTGTCATTGCTTCGGGTCAGATTACGGTCACCGGCCCCAAGGGCGGCGTCAGTCGGCCGGTACCTGATCAGGTTGATGTCATCCAGGCTGAAGGTCAGTTGCGGGTTCAGATGAAATCTCAGGCTGCATCATCCAGTGCGCTCGCGGGTACTTTGCGGGCGAATCTGGATAATATGGTAACGGGCGTAAGCCGGGGATTTGAGCGTAAATTGCAGCTCGTTGGTGTGGGTTATCGGGCGCAGGTCAAGGGGCAGCAGTTAAATCTGTCTGTCGGCCTTTCTCATCCGGTAGAATTTCAGGCACCAGCGTCCATTACCCTGGAGATGCCCACCCCGACCGAAATTGTGATCAAGGGGATCGATAAGCAAGCCGTAGGCCAGTTGGCAGCGGATATCCGTTCGGTGCGACCTCCGGAACCCTATAAGGGGAAAGGCATCCGTTATGCGGATGAAGTGATCGAACTCAAAGAAGGCAAGAAGAAGTAGGTAGGTCGCGGTTATGTTAAAGAAAGAAGCGCGTCTGCGTCGTGCGCTGCGCACTCGGGCATTGATCAAGTCCCTGGGGGCTGTCAGGTTGTCTGTCCATCGGAGTTCCCAGCATATTTATGCCCAGGTGCTGGCTCCCAAAAGTGGTCAGGTACTGTGCGCGGCTTCCACGGTGGAGGAAGCCTTGCGGGCAGAGCTGACGCAGACGGGCAATATCCAGGCGGCGGCTCTGGTGGGTAAGGCCATTGCTGAACGTGCCAAAGCACAAGGCATTACGCAAGTGGCATTTGACCGCTCCGGTTTTCGTTATCACGGTCGGGTGAAGGCGTTGGCTGATGCTGCCCGTGCACATGGTTTGGAGTTTTAGGCGATGAGTGGCAAATACGATGTGGCGCTGGAGAACTCCGGTAACGAGGGGCTGAAAGAGAAGCTGGTTGCCGTCAACCGGGTTGCCAAAGTGGTCAAGGGCGGACGCATTTTCAGTTTTGCAGCCCTGACCGTGGTTGGGGATGGCAATGGCAGTGTCGGCATTGGTTATGGCAAGGCCCGTGAAGTGCCTAATGCCATCCAGAAGGCGACGGAGCGTGCCCGGAAAAACATGCGTAAGGTCCACCTGAATGGTGGTACCCTGCACTACCCGGTTGTTTATCGTTATGGTGCTGCACGGGTGTTCATGCGCCCGGCTTCGGAAGGCACGGGGATTATCGCCGGTGGTGCCATGCGAGCTGTTCTGGAAGTGGTCGGCGTGCAGAACGTATTGGCCAAGGTGACAGGTTCCAGCAATCCCATCAATGTGGTGCAGGCAACCTTGAAGGCACTGGGTGCAGTGACCTCACCGGAATTGGTGGCTGCCAAACGCGGCAAGACGGTCGAAGAAATTCTGGGTTAATTATGAACGATACAACAGCGCCGAAGCGTCTTCGGCTGACGTTAGTGAAAAGCCATTATGGCCGGATCAAGGGCCATGCAGCCTGTATCAAGGGCCTGGGGTTACGGCGGATTCGTCACACGGTCGAAGTGGCTGATACACCGAGTATTCGGGGCTTGGTGGCCAAGGTATCCTATTTGCTGGCGGTTGAGGAGGTTGCCTGATGCGTCTGAATACGTTGAAGCCGGCGACGGGCAGCCGTCCGGATCGCGTCCGGGTGGGACGTGGGATTGGCTCAGGTTTAGGTAAGACCAGCGGACGCGGCCACAAGGGCCAACATGCGCGTGCAGGTGGTTTCCACAAGGTCGGTTTTGAAGGTGGTCAGATGCCTTTGCAACGCCGGCTGCCAAAGGTGGGATTCCGCTCTCAGCAGCGTCCCCGGATCGCTGAGGTGCGTTTGCGGGATCTGGCCAAGCTCTCTGTGGAGGTCATTGACCTTCAGGCCTTGGTGGCTGCGGGCTTGGTGCCCGTTCAGACCCTGCGGGCCAAAGTGTTTTTGCAAGGTGAGTTGACTCGGCCTGTCGTGATTCGGGGCTTGGGTGTGACCAAGGGTGCGCGCGCTGCAATTGAGTCAGCCGGTGGACGGATCGAAGCCTGATGGCCAAAATGCTGGGTGGTGCTGCAGCGCCGGGGGGGGCACAGCTGTTGGAGTTGCGCCAGCGGCTGCTGTTCCTGCTGGGCGCCTTGATCGTATTTCGGATCGGCTCCTTTATCCCGGTACCGGGAGTGGACCCTATCGCGCTGGCTGAGTTGTTCAATCAGCAGAAAGGCACCATTCTGGACATGTTCAACATGTTCTCGGGGGGGGCGCTGGAACGGCTGAGCATTTTTGCCCTGGGGATCATGCCCTACATCTCGGCATCCATCATCATGCAGCTCCTGAGCATGGCGGTACCGACCCTGGAGCAGATGCGCAAGGAAGGTGAATCAGGACGACGCAAGATCAACCAGTACACCCGTTATGCCACGGTGGGGCTGGCAACCTTCCAGGCCATCAGTGTCTCCATTGCCCTGCAATCCATGCAGATGAGCAGTGGCAACGTGGTCATCAATCCGGGATTGCCCTTCATCTTTACGGCTACCATCACGCTGGTGACCGGTACCATGTTTCTGGTCTGGCTGGGTGAACAGATTACAGAGCGTGGTATTGGCAATGGTATTTCCATGCTCATCTTCGCAGGCATTGTTGCGGGCTTGCCGGCAGCAATGGGCGGGATGTTGGAGCTGGTGCGCACGGGTGAAATGCACTTTTTCATGGCCTTGCTGTTGTTTACCTTGGCTATTGCGGTTACGGCCGCTGTGGTGTTTGTAGAACGCGGCCAGCGGCGGATTACCGTGACCTATGCGCGGCATCAGGTGGGCCGACATCAAGTCTATTCGGCGCAAAGTAGCCACCTGCCTCTCAAGCTGAATATGGCAGGTGTTATTCCGCCGATCTTTGCCTCCAGCATTATTTTATTCCCGGCTACAATTGCCAGTTGGTTCGGGAGTGGGGATGGCATGACCTGGTTGAAAGATCTGGCCATGACGCTTTCGCCCGGCCAGCCCATTTATGTGGGCCTGTACGCGGTTGCCATCATCTTTTTTGCCTTCTTTTACACGGCGCTGATGTTCAATTCCAAGGAGACGGCGGAGAATCTCAAGAAATCCGGCGCGTTCATTCCTGGTTATCGTCCAGGTCAGCAAACAGCCGATTACATCGATACCGTGCTGACTCGCTTGACAGCGGCAGGCGCTATCTATATTACGCTGATCTGCTTGCTGCCGGAGTTTCTCATTCTGGAATGGAACGTACCCTTCTATTTTGGCGGAACGTCGCTGCTGATCATCGTCGTGGTGGTGATGGATTTCATGGCACAGGTGCAGGCGCATTTGATGTCACATCAGTACGAGGGATTGCTGCGCAAGGCGAACCTCAAGGGCTATGGGCGTCCTGGTACGCCTCGCTAGCAAACAAGTTACCGCTCTCGGAGTAAAGTTGAGATGAAAGTGCGTGCTTCTGTTAAGAAGATTTGTCGTAATTGTAAGATCATACGCCGTAAGGGTGTGGTCCGGGTTATTTGTGACGATGCCAAGCACAAGCAGCGGCAGGGTTAGATTTTGAGCGAAGGGGTAGTGAACTAAATGGCACGTATTGCAGGGGTTAATATCCCCGAGAAAAAGCATACCTGGGTTGCCCTGACTGCGATCTACGGCATAGGCCGCACGAGAGCATTGTCGATTTGTGAGCGGGCCGGGATCGAGCCTAGCACCAAATTGCGCGATTTGCCGGATGAAAAACTGGACATCCTGCGTGCTGAAGTGGCGCGTTTTACGGTGGAAGGTGATTTGCGCCGTGAGGTCGGGATCAGCATCAAGCGGCTGATGGATTTGGGCTGCTACCGGGGTATCCGCCATCGCCGTGGCCTGCCTGTCCGGGGTCAGCGGACGCGTACCAATGGGCGGACTCGCAAAGGTCCTCGTCGGGCTATCAAGAAATAAATTAGGTTGTAACTATGGCTAAACCGTCTGCTCAGCAAGCGGCACGCGCACGTAAGAAGGTCAAGAAGCAGGTTGTTGATGGCGTGACGCATGTTCATGCTTCCTTCAACAACACCATTGTGACGATCACCGACCGGCAGGGTAACACCTTGGCTTGG
>CAYNNN010000067.1:0-11525 GCA_964398665.1 uncultured Gammaproteobacteria bacterium
CCGGTCGGAGCCTCGACGTGAGCATCCGGCAGCCAGGTATGCACCGGCCACATCGGCACCTTGACGGCAAAGGCAGTGAGAAAAGCGAAAAAAATCAGGATCTGGGCCGTCAGATCCAGCTTGACGGCATGGAAATCCAGGATGGAAAAACTCCCACTCTGAAAATACAGATACAGCAGCGCCACCAGCATCAGCACCGACCCCAGGAAGGTGTAGATGAAGAACTTCAGCGTGGCATAGACACGCCGGGGCCCACCCCAGATGCCGATGATGAGGAACATCGGAATCAGCATGCCTTCCCAGAAAATATAAAACAGCAAGGCATCCAGGGCGGCAAACACGCCGATCATCATGCCTTCCATCAGTAAAAAGGCCGCCATGTACAGCGCCACCTGCTTTTGAATGACTTCCCAGCCCGCCACCACCACAATGATGGTCATCAGCGTTGTCAGCACAATGAGCGGCATGGAAAAGCCGTCCACCCCCAGGAAATAGTCACTGCTGAAAGTGGGGAACCAGGGCACCCGCTCGACAAACTGCATCTGGGCCGTGCTGGCATCAAACAGCAGCAGCAAGGGCAGGCTCAGCACAAAGGTCAGGATCGCAAAAAACAACCCGGCCCGCCGGGCCGCATGCGGTTGCTGATCGCCGATCAGCAGCAGCAAAATCCCACCGAGGATCGGCGTCCAGAGGGTCAGACTCAACCAGTTTATTTCGGCCAACATGCATTACCCTTGCGTTAAACCACTCAGCAGCAGCAACACGCCGATGATCATGGCAAAGGCGTAGTGGAAGAGATAGCCGCTTTGCAAGACGCGCAGCAGGCCAGCTCCCCAACGGGTGACACGCGCCGCACCATTGACCAACAGCTCATCAATCAGCAAAGCGTCCAGATAACGCCACAAGTTTTGCCCCAGGCGCACACTGCCGGTCGCAAACACGCGCTGATAAAAGGTGTCGAAGCCATATTTGGCTTCCAGAAGCGCGTGCAGTTGCGGGTAGTGGCTTTGCCAGATGGCTCCCATGCCTGGCTGCACCACATAGGCATACCAGGCCACCGCAACACCCGCCAGCGCCAGCCAGAAGGGCCAGGCCAGGAAGCCATGCAGGGCAAATTCCAGCGGGCCGTGATAATGCGCTGCCAGTTCATGCACCACATTATGTTCGCCCGTGACAATCGCCGCAGTAAAATAATGCCCCAAGGCCACCGAGTCCGCAGTCCAGGCTCCCAGCAATAGCGAAGGGATCGCCAGTAAAATGAGCGGGATCGTCACTACCCAGCCTGGCTCATGCAGATGTTCGCGGGTATGATGATCCATCCTGGGTTTGCCATGGAATACCAGGAAAAACATCCGGAAAGTATACAGCGCCGTGATCATGACGCCACTGAGCAACAACCCGTAGGCCACCATACCCAGGGTATCGTGCCGATGATGCAAGGCTTCCAGAATCAGATCCTTGGAATAAAAGCCCGAAAAACCGGGGAAACCGATCAGGGCCAGGGAACCTATCAGCGCCGTCCAGTAGGTAATCGGCAAATAGCGCTTCAGGCCACCCATCTTGCGCATATCTTGCTCATGGTGCATCGCCATGATGACGGCACCAGCGCCCAAAAACAGCAACGCCTTGAAAAAAGCATGTGTCATCAGATGGAAAATGGCAACCGAATAGGCCGACACACCCAGCGCTGCGGTCATGTACCCCAGTTGCGATAGCGTGGAATAGGCCACTACGCGCTTGATGTCATGCTGCACCAAGCCGATCAGCCCCATCAGGAAAGCCGTCAGGGCGCCAATCAGGAGGATGAAGGCCAGGGCCGCCGGCGCCAGTTCATACAGCGGCGAGAGCCGGGCTACCATGAAAATCCCGGCCGTCACCATCGTTGCCGCGTGGATCAAGGCAGAAATGGGGGTCGGACCTTCCATCGAATCGGGCAGCCAGACATGCAGCGGCATCTGCGCGGATTTACCCATCGCGCCAACAAACAGTAAAATGCCGATGACGCTGAGCAGCGGCCAGTCCAGACCGGGGAAAATCTGCACGGTCGCGTGGGCAAACTGGGGCAGGTTGGCAAAAACCACTGCGTAATCCAGACTGTTGAAATGGTAGTAGATGGCTGCAATCCCGAGCAGAAAGCCAAAATCACCGACCCGATTGACCAAAAAGGCTTTCAGATTGGCAAAGATGGCGCTTTCCCGGGTGTACCAGAAACCAATCAGCAGATAAGACACCAACCCCACGGCTTCCCAGCCAAAAAACAGTTGCAGGAAGTTATTGCTCATCACCAGCATGAGCATGGCAAAGGTAAACAGGGCAATGTAGCTGAAAAAGCGCTGATAGCCAGGGTCCTCCGCCATGTAGCCGACGGTATAGACATGAACCATCAGCGAGACGAAGGTCACCACCAGCATCATCAAGACCGTCAGCGGATCAATCAGGAAGCCTATCTGAAAGCTGACACCCTCACTGACCAGCCAGGTGTACACCGCACCGTTGAAATTGGGCTGCGCCAGCAGGATATGCCAGTTGAAAGCGCATACTGAACCGACAAAAGCGGTCGCCACACCCAGGATGGCAGCCCAATGTGCGCCGGCTCTGCCCACACGCTGGCCGAACAATCCGGCAATGATTGCACCCAGCAATGGTGCCAGCACGATTGTCAGATAAAGCATTTCCATGTCCATCACCCTTTGAGCGTATCCAGATCCGCCACGTTGACCGTGCGCCGGTTGCGAAACAGCACCACCAGGATGGCCAGGCCAATCGCTGACTCGGCTGCTGCCACCGTCAGGATGAAAAACACGAAGACCTGACCCGTCAAATCATGCAGGTAATAGGAGAACGCGATGAAATTGGTATTGACCGCCAACAGCATCAGCTCCACACACATCAGCAGGATCAGGATATTTTTCCGATTCAGGAAAATACCGGCCAGGCTGATGGTAAACAACACCGCACCCAGGATCAGATAATCCACCAGACCAATCACGCTTCGTCCTCCGATTGGGTCACGCGCACCGCCTGCACCTTGATCACCCGCAGGCGCTCAGCCTTGCTGACTTGCGCCTGCCGACCCGGTTGCTGTGACTTGATGCCACTACGTGGCCGCAGGGTCAGGGCAATGGCTGCCACAATGGCCAGCAACAACACGACTCCCGCCAGCTCAAAAGGATACACGTAGGGGCCATACAAGAGCTTGCCGATTTCGCGGGTATTTTCATAAGTAGCCGGGGCAGGCTGCGGCTGACCTGACCAAGTCTGGCTGGCCAGCACCACGACCAACTGCACGATGAGTGCTCCGGCGACCAGCAACCCCGCCGGCAGGTACTGGGCGAAACCCTCGCGCCGGATGGCCAGATTGAGGTCTATCATCATGATGACAAACAGCATGAGCACCATGACTGCCCCGATATAGACCAATACCAGGGTGATGGCCAGAAATTCGGCTTCCATGAGCAGCCACAAACAGGCACTGTTGAAAAAGGCCAACACCAAAAACAGGGCTGCATGGACAGGGTTGCGCGCCGTGATGACCTGCAGCGCTGCAAAGGTCAGCACCGTGGCAAAAAAATAGAATAAGAACTGGGTGGCAGTCATGGAGGATCCTAACGATAAGCTGCGTCGGCCTGACGGTCGGCGGCAATTTGCGCTTCGTAACGGTCACCCAGCGCCAGTAGCTTGTCCTTGGTCATGATCTGCTCGCCGCGATTCTCGAAGTGATATTCATAAATCCGGGTCTCGACGATGGAATCCACCGGGCAGGATTCCTCACAAAAGCCACAGAAGATACATTTGAACAGATCAATGTCGTAACGAGTCGTGCGCCGACTCCCATCGGCACGCGGTTCAGCCTCGATCGTGATGGCCAGGGCCGGGCAGACCGCCTCGCACAGCTTGCAGGCGATGCAGCGCTCTTCGCCATTGGGATAACGGCGCAAGGCATGCAGGCCGCGAAAACGCGGAGATTGGGGCGCTTTTTCCTCGGGATATTGCAAGGTGATCTTGCGGGCGAACAGATAGCGTCCGGTCAGGGCCATCCCCACCAGCAGCTCCCAGAGCAAAAAGCTTTTGAACCAAAATTGAATCTGACGCCACATGGCCTTAACTCCGGTCAAACCACCAAGGCATTTCGCCCAGCACCATCACACTGACGACCAACAGCCAGATCAGCGTGACGGGAATAAAGACCTTCCAGCCCAGGCGCATGATCTGGTCATAACGGTAACGGGGGAATGTGGCCCGCAACCACAGAAATACAAAGAGGAAGAAGGAAGTTTTCAACCCAAACCAGAAAATCCCCGGCACAAAAGCCGTCAAGGCGCCCAGCACCGGCACCCCCTGAAAGGGCGATAACCAGCCCCCCCAGAAGAAAATGGCCGTCAGCGCCGAAATCAGGATCATGTTGGCGTATTCTGCAAGGAAGAACACCGCGAAGGCCATCCCGGAATATTCCACATGGAACCCGGCGACAATTTCCGACTCGCCTTCCACCACGTCAAAGGGTGCCCGGTTGGTCTCGGCCACTCCGGAGATGAAATACACCACAAATAGCGGCAGCAAAGGCAGCCAGAACCAGTGCAGCAAGCTCCCCTGCTGGGCACGCACGATGTCACCCAGGTTCAGGCTACCTGCAGCCACCAGCACGCCGACCAGGGCAAAGCCCATGGCAATTTCATAAGCCACAATCTGGGCTGCCGAGCGCATCATGCCCAAAAATGCGTATTTGGAGTTGGATGCCCAACCCGCGATGATCACGCCATACACCCCGACGGAAGTCAGGGCCAGCACATACAACAGCCCGGCGTTGATATCAGCCAGTGCCATCCCGTCGTCGAAGGGAATCACGGCCCAGGTTGCCAGCGCCGGCACCAGTGCCAGGGTGGGTGCCATGACAAACAGTACCCGGTTGGCGCCGCTGGGAATGACGATTTCCTTCACCAGCAGCTTCAAGGCATCTGCAATCGGCTGCAACCAGCCCCCTGGCCCGACCCGGTTCGGCCCCAGGCGCACCTGCATGTAACCGATGATTTTTCGCTCCGCCAAGGTCAGATAGGCCACGGCGGCAAACAATGGGCCGACGATCAGCGCAATCTTGAGCAGGATAATGATTAAACTCAGCAAAAAGTCCATCAGCTCCGCGCCTCCGTCAATTCCACCGGGCCACAGCTCGCCCCCAGGGTAGCGACGCTCCCCGGTAGCCCCACCACATCCGGTGCCAGACCCGCATCCAGATTCAGGGTGAAAACCTGGCCACAGTCGCCCTGCTGGACCCACACCTGCCGGGCCGCCGTCAGCCCCAGCCGGGCGGCAGTCTCGGGGTGGAGTCGTGCTTGAGCCTGGGCCTGGGCATCCGGGGTTGCCTGCAATGCCGGGGCACGCCGTACCAGGGGATCACTGGCATACAGTGGTGTCGCCCCACAGCGTACCAGACCCGCAGGCGGCAAGCGGGGCATCAGATCACATCCCCCGCGCAAGCCATTATCCAGCGGCACCGGTGCCAACGCGGCCAGCGCAGCCTGAACTTCTGCCAGATCGTTGTAGGCAAAGCCCGGCAGTTGCAGATGATTGGCCAGCACCCGCAGCACTTTCCAGGCAGGGCGCGCTTCACCCGGCGGCTGGATGGCGGCCGGGAAAGCCTGGCGTAGGCCGGCGCCATTCACCCGGCTCCCGGCATACTCGCCAAATTCGGCAATGGGCAGGATCACGCGGGCATATCGTTCCAGAGTGGGGCTGTGGTAAGCGCTCAGGGCGACCACCCACTGGGCCTGGGCCAGCGCGGCTTCTGCACTGGCCGGATTGCCGGTATCGTGCTCCGGCTCCAGTCCGACCAGCAGATAGGCACGCAACCTGGCTTCCCACTGCGCCTGGGCAGCCAGCCCATCCGCCTGGGGCAACGCACCGACCTGGTAGGCGCCCACCCCGTTGGCTTCAGGCACAATGCCCAGATGCAGGCCATGTTCCTGGGCCAGCTGGGCACACCAGGCCCACAGCAGGGCATAGTCCGGGTGTGCCTGCGCCTGAGCGCCCAGCATGATCACGCCACAACGCGCCGCTTTCAAGGCCTTGGCCAGCGCCGTCATGGTTTCCACAGCGGCCAGCGGCAAGGTACGGCAAGCGTCGGGAATCTTGCGATGGCTCAGTTTGGCCAGTGCCTTGGCCAGGGCGGCGCACGCACCCACCCACTGACCGGGGTGCAGCACCACATCCTGCCCCGTTGCAAAGTTCCAGGGCAACCCGCTTGCATTCAGCGCAACGACCTGAGCACCCCGCAACGCCGCCTGACGGATGCGGTGTGCCAGCAAGGGTTGCTCCTTGCGCGGGTTGGCGCCCAACAACACAATCACATCCGCCCGCGCCAGCGCTTCAGGCGTCATGCCCAGCCAGGGCGCACCCTGGCCCAGGCCATCAGCGCGAAAATCTCCCTGACGCAGGCGATGATCGACGTGAGGGCTACCCGCCGCCCGCGTCAGCTTGCTGGCCAGATACAAGGTTTCGGTATCCAGCTGGGGGGCCAGCAACGTACCCAGCTGTGCCGCACCGTGTTGTCTGATCACTTCCTGCAGTCCGGCAGCCGCAGCCTGCAAGGCGGTAGGCCAATCGGTCGGTTCCCAGCCGGCCGCACGCCTGATCAGCGGTTGACGCAAACGTTCCGGACTGTTGAGACCCAGGTAGGCAAAGCGATCCCGATCCGCCAGCCAAGTTTCATTGACGGCCGGATTATCCTGGGGTGCGACACGCAAAATCTCGCCGCGCCGGACGTGGATGGCCACATTGGCACCGATGCAGTCATGTGGGGAAATACCGGGATGTTGGGTCAGTTCCCAGGCACGCGCCCGGAAGCGGTACGGTTTGGAAGTCAGCGCCCCGACCGGGCACAGGTCAATGATGTTCCCGGAAAGCTCCGAAGCCAGGCTTTGCTCGACAAAGGTGCCGATGCGCATGTTTTCCGCCCGCCCCGTGGCGCCCAGCTCACGCAACCCTGCGATTTCCGCGCCAAAACGCACGCAGCGGGTGCAGTGGATGCAGCGGGTCATGTCGGTTGCCACTAGCGGGCCGATATCCTGATCGGCCACCACCCGCTTGCGCTCGCTAAAGCGCGACACATCCCGGCCATAACCCAGAGCCAGATCCTGCAGTTCGCATTCTCCACCCTGATCGCAGATGGGGCAATCCAGGGGATGGTTGACCAGCAAAAACTCCATGGTCGCCTTCTGTGCCGCCCGCGCCCGCGCCGAGGCCGTCAGGACTTTCATGCCAGGGCCCACCGGGGTGGCACAAGCCGGCATGGGTTTTTTGATCCCATCCACTTCCACCAGACACATCCGGCAGTTGGCCGCAATCGAAAGGTGTTTGTGATAGCAAAAGCGCGGGATATACACCCCCGCTTCATCGGCCGCTTCGATGATCATCTGGCCCGGCTGGGCGACGACGGCCACGCCGTCAATTTCCAGCGGGACGCCTTTGGGCGGTGTGGTGGTATCGCTCATGCGCGCTCCCATTGCTCAAACGGTTCCACCAGGCAGCGCCGGTGCTCGATGTGATAGGCAAACTCCGCAGCAAAGTGCTTGAGGAAACTTTGCACGGGCCAGGCCGCCGCATCACCAAAGGCGCAGATGGTGTGGCCCTCAATCTGGCCTGCAGCATCCTTGAGCAATTGCAGGTCCTCAGCGCGCCCCTGCCCCGCCTCAATGCGGCTGACAACCCGCCACAACCAGCCAGTGCCTTCCCGGCAAGGCGTACATTGGCCGCAGGACTCGGCATAGTAAAACCGCGAGATGCGTTGCAGCGCCTGCACCATGCAGGTGGTTTCGTCCATGACGATCACCCCGCCTGACCCCAGCGCCGACCCCGCCTTGCTCAGGCTGTCGTAGTCCATGGTGCAGTCCATGATGATCTCGCCTGGCATGACCGGCATTGATGACCCGCCCGGAATCACGGCCTTGAGCTTGCGCCCGCCACGCACCCCACCGGCCAGCGCCAGCAAGTCCCGAAACGGCGTTCCCAGGGGAACCTCATAATTGCCAGGCCGATTGACATGGCCAGACACCGAAAACAGCTTGCAGCCACCGTTATTGGGCTTGCCCAGCTGCAAAAACCACTCGCCCCCGTGGCGCAGGATGCTGGGCACGGAAGCAAAAGTCTCGGTATTGTTAATGGTGGTGGGTCGGCCATACAGGCCATATTGCGCCGGGAAAGGCGGCTTGTAACGGGGCTGACCTTTCTTGCCTTCCAGCGATTCCAGCAACGCTGTTTCTTCGCCACAGATATAAGCCCCTGCCCCCAGATGGCCATACAGGTCAAAATCCACGCCGGAATTCAGAATATTCTTCCCCAGCAACCCCGCCGCATAACCTTCTGCCAGTGCAGCCTCGAAACGTTCAAACGGTTCGTGGTGAAATTCGCCCCGCAGGTAGTTGTAACCGACAGTCGCGCCCATGACATAGCCTGCGATTGCCATGCCCTCGATGACCGCATGGGGGTTATAGCGCAGGATGTCGCGATCCTTGCAGGTGCCTGGTTCACTTTCGTCGGAGTTGCATACCACATAGCGCTGTCCAGCCGGGGCACGCAGCATGAAGCTCCATTTCATGCCTGCCGAAAACCCTGCCCCACCCCGGCCCCGCAAGGCTGATTTTTTCAGCTCGTCAATGATGGATTCCGGGCTGGGCTTTTCGGCAAGAATTTTCTCCCAGGCCGCATACCCCCCGACCTTGCGGTAATTTTCCAGGGTCCAGGGTTGCGGGAACTGCAAGGTCTGGAAGCAGACTTCGTTTGCCATCGCGGGGTCCTATTCCAGTTCAGCCAAAATCTGATCCACCTTGGCTGGGGTCAGATGCTCGTGATAATGTCCATCCACCACCATCATGGGAGCACCACAACAGGCGGCCAGGCATTCTTCTTCCAGCTTCAGGGTGATCCGACCATCCGGCGTGGTCTGGCCCACCTGAATGCCCAGCTTGGCTTCAACGTAGCGCTGCACCGATTCGCCCCCGCGCAAGAGGCAGGAGATATTGGTACACACCGAAATCTTGTGTCGTCCCACGGGCTTGAGGTCAAACATCGAGTAAAAACTCGCCACCTCGTACACAGCGATCCTGGGCATTCCCAGATATGCCGCCACGCTGTCCATCAGCGCCGGGGTCAGGGAACCACCATGATGCTCCTGAACACAGGTCAAGGCTGCCAGCACGGCCGATGCCTTGCGTTCCGGGGGATATTTGGCCACCCAGTGATCAATCTCGGCTTGCACTTCGGCAGGCAGCACCACCGGATTCAAAGTTGCTTCAGCAGTCATCAGCGATCAATCTCACCAAATACGATGTCCTGGGTGCCGATCACGGCCACCACGTCAGCCAGCATGTGACCTTGCACCATTTCATTAAGCGCGGCCAGATGCGGAAAACCTGGTGCCCGAATCTTCAGGCGATAGGGTTTGTTGGCCCCATCCGATACCAGGTAGATGCCAAACTCGCCCTTAGGCGCTTCCACCGCCGCATAAACTTCACCTTGAGGCACACAATAGCCTTCGGTAAACAGTTTGAAATGGTGAATCAGGGCTTCCATGTCCTGTTTCATCAGGGCACGCGGCGGCGGGGTCACCTTGTGGTCTTCCAGCATGACCGGACCCCGATTTTCGCGCAGCCACTGCACGCACTGGCGGATAATCCGGTTGGACTGACGCATTTCTTCAATGCGGACCAGATAACGGTCGTAGCAATCACCTTCCTTGCCAATGGGAATATCAAAATCCAGACTGTCGTAAGCTGCATAGGGCTGCTGCTTGCGTAAATCCCAGGCCAGTCCGGAACCCCGCAACATCGGTCCGGTAAAGCCCAGCTGCACGGCCCGTTCGGGGGTCACCACCCCGATGCCGACCGTGCGCTGTTTCCAGATCCGGTTATCGGTGAGCAGCGTTTCATACTCGTCCACACAGCCAGGGAAACGGCGGGTAAAATCATCAATGAAGGCCAGCAGCGAGCCTTGCCGGGCCTCGTTCAGGCGTGCGGTTTCAGCCGCACTGCGCAGGCTGGAGGCCTGATACTGCGGCATCTGCTCGGGCAGATCCCGGTTGACCCCGCCGGGGCGGTAATAGGTGGCATGCAGCCGGGCACCTGAAACCGCCTCGTAGCAGTCCATCAGATCTTCACGTTCCCGGAATGCGTATAGAAACACCGACATGGCCCCGATATCCAGCGCGTGGGCACCCAGCCAGAGCAGGTGATTGAGGATGCGGGTAATTTCGTCGAACATCACCCGGATGTACTGGGCACGGATGGGGGCTTCCACCCCCAGCAGCTTCTCGATGGCCCGCACGTAGGCATGCTCATTGCACATCATTGAAACGTAGTCCAGGCGATCCATATAACCAATGCTCTGGTTATAGGGCTTGCTTTCGGCCAGCTTCTCCGTGGCCCGGTGCAACAGCCCGACGTGCGGGTCGGCCCGGACAATGACTTCGCCTTCCATTTCCAGCACCAGACGCAACACCCCGTGGGCTGAAGGGTGCTGGGGGCCAAAATTCAGGGTAAAACTTTGGAGTTCAGGCATTAGCGTTCCTCATCCGCCCGAATGACGCGGGGTACCAGCACGCGGGGTTCAATACTGACAGGCTCATAGATCACCCGCTGTTGAGTGGGGTCATAACGCATTTCCACCTGTCCTATCAGCGGGAAGTCCTTGCGGAACGGGTGGCCGATAAAACCATAATCGGTCAGGATCCGGCGCAGATCCGGGTGCCCCTCAAAAAACACCCCGAACAGATCAAAGGCCTCACGTTCATACCAGTCGGCACTCGACCACAGCCCGGTCAGGCTGGGCACCCGGGGTGGGTCGCCCTCGGCCTGTACCCGTACCCGCACCCGTGCATTGCGGCTCAGGGAAAGCAGATGGACAATGACAGCGTAACGACTTGGGAAAGTAACTGCCGGTGGCGCTTCCGAGGGGGTACTCAGACGCTGCACGCCCCGGCTGAACCCCGTACGGGTCGCCGACTCCGTCAGCCACTCCGAACGCCCGTAGGTATGGTAATCCACCACGCACAAATCAGTCAGTTGCGCAAAATCCAGGGTATCACGCAGGGTCTGGAAACCGGCCAGCATGTCGGGCAGCGGCAAAGTCAGGGTCACTTCACCACGAAACACGGCCACATTGGCCGTAGGCAGGTGGGTCTGAAACAGGGCAATGCTCATGGCTTAGCGGGCGATAGTGTTGGTACGGCGGATCTTGTTGTGCAACTGCATGATGCCATAGATCAGCGCCTCGGCTGTCGGCGGACAGCCCGGCACATACACATCCACAGGCACGATGCGATCACAGCCACGCACCACCGGATAGGCATAATGGTAATAACCGCCGCCATTGGCACAGGAACCCATCGAGATCACCCAGCGCGGTTCCGGCATCTGGTCATAGACCTTGCGCAACGCCGGCGCCATCTTGTTCACCAGGGTGCCCGCCACGATCATCACGTCGGACTGGCGCGGACTGGGCCGAAACACCATGCCGAAGCGATCCAGATCGTAGCG
>CAYNNN010000068.1:0-11377 GCA_964398665.1 uncultured Gammaproteobacteria bacterium
TGAGTGCTGTTGCTGCAACCGAGATTGAGCTGGACTTAGGCTCGCTGCAAGCTGCACCTGAAACCACAACCCCGCCCACTACCACAACCCCCGGCGGCAGCGCCCCGACACCCGTGACCCCGGTGCTGAGCTTCCCCGCCGGCACCAGCAATCTGCCTAGTCGGCGTTAGCACGTGAATTGATAATGGGGTTGCCATGGATTCGGCGGCCATGCGATAACAGCCTGTCATTCTGCCACAGGATCTCAACCATGCCCGTGTCCCTGGTGAAAGGTGGCAGCGCTTCGCTGTCCCGCGCAGCCATCAATCTGAAGCAGATTCATATCGGCCTGGGCTGGGACGCCCGCACCAGTCCCGGCCTTGCATTTGATCTGGATGCCAGCCTGTTCATGCTGGGGCGCGACGGACGGGTTCTGGCGGATGAGTACTTCATATTTTATGGCCAGTTGAATTCCCCCTGCGGCGCAGTACGCCATACCGGCGACAATCGCAGCGGTGCCGGGGATGGCGATGATGAAGTGATTGAAGTCAACCTGGAACGACTGCCTGCCAAAGCCGAGCGCCTGGTGGTCACCGTCAGTATCTATGACGCCGATATACGGCGTCAGAGTTTCGGCCTGGTCCAGAATGCCTATATCCGCATTGTCAACCTTTCCAGTCAGGTCGAGCTGGTACGGTTTGACCTGAGCGAGGATTATGGCCGTGAAACCGCCGTCATCTTTGGCGAGGTTTATCGCGACCCGAGCGGCTGGAGCTTCAAGGCCCTGGGCGCGGGGCAGCGGGGCGGCCTGGAAGCCCTGTGCCACCAGTTCGGTGTCAATGTCGTTTAACCACTGCCGTTCACGCCCCTGCGGCGAATCGCTTATACTGCCCCCCTATCATGACAATGAAGGTGCTGCATGGGCGAAGGGGCAGTTCTGGACAGGCCAGCGCCATTGCTGACCGGCGTACATCACGTCAGCCTGATGGTGCAGGACACTCAGGTTGCGCTGGCATTTTACTGCGGCATTCTGGGACTGTCCGTCATTGCCCGCCCTGCACTGGGCTATCCGGGTGCCTGGCTTCAAGTGGGTACCCAGCAACTGCATCTTCTGGAACTCCCCAATCCCGACCCCACCCAGGATCGTCCGACAGCCGTCGGGCGTGACCGGCATACGGCCTTCAGCATCAGCGTCCTGGACGCGCTTGAAACCCGCCTGCAACAGGCCGCCATTCCCTATCAGCGTTCCCGGTCGGGCCGTGCCGCCCTGTTTTGCCGTGACCCGGATGGCAATGGGCTGGAGTTTGTGGCCTCCTGACCTTTCCTCAGACTGGGTTATAATCCACCCATGAACGTCCGTAAAATTGATGCCCAGGCAACGGTCTTGTGCGTGGATGACGAACCCCACGTCCTGCAGGCCCTGAACCGGGTTTTGAACAAGCGCTATCACGTACTCTGTGCCCAATCCGGCACACAGGCCCTGAAACTGTTGCGCGATCAGGAAGTACATATCCTGATCACCGACCAGCGGATGCCCGAGATGAGCGGGCTGGACTTGCTGCGTCAGGTGCGTCAGCAGTTTCCGCAAGTGGTACGCTTGCTGCTGACCGGCTATGCCGACCTGAACGCCGTGGTAGGCTCCATCAACGAGGGCGAAGTGTTCCGGCTGTTGAACAAGCCCTGGTCAAATGAAGCCCTGCTGGCTACCTTGGCACGGGCTGAAAACCTGGCCACCAACCTGAGCCGCCCCTTGCCGGAGTCCGCATTGAATCCCAGCGTGCCCGTAGCCCTGCTGCGCTGCATGGCCGCGCATGGCAACCCGCTTCTGCCCGATACGGCAACGCTGGAACGTTACCCCACCTACCGGGCCAGCACGCCGGAAGAAGTTTTGAACCAACTGGAAGCACACCCGGAAATCGGCGTGCTGCTGGTAGAGTTTGGCCAGACTGTGGAACTGGATGAAACCTGGGTGCAATTCCTGAGGCGTCTGAAGCGTGCCAAACCCACGCTGGTCAGCCTGGTCGTCAGCAATGTGCTCGATTTCAACTTTCTGGCCCAGCTCATCAATCAGGCTCAGGTATTTCGCTATCTCAGCATGCCCTGTAGCGAAGAACGCCTGCAGGCGGCACTGGCCAGCGCCCTGGAGCAGCATCTTTGGCTGACCCAGCATCCGGATTCGATTTACGCCAGTGAAGACAGCCAGGAAATCCCGGTCCTGACCGAAGCCGATATCCGCCAGGCCCAGCGGGCTGCTGCTGCCCCCCCCCGACGTTCGTGGTGGAGGCGCTGGTGGGGCGCTTAGGCTGGCTGACCCGCAGCCTGCTGGGATTACTGCTGGTCCTGAGCATTTACATGATTTATCTGGATTACCGGGTGATCAGCCTGTTTTCCGGCCAACGCTGGGACTTGCCTGCCCGCGTCTATGCCCGTCCGCTGGAACTGTATCCCGGCATGCGCTTGCGCGCTGAACAACTGGTCTCCGAACTCAAGCGGCTGCATTACCGAGCCGCCGCAGACCCGAAATTAACGGGGGTTTATCAACGCAGCGGCAATCAGGTCATTCTGCATAGTCGCCCCTTTGCCTTCTGGGATGGCGCCCAGTCGGCCCAACGCCTGCGCGTGCGCTTTACCGAGGACAAAATCAGCGAAATTGCCCTGGCCGGGACCACAACACCCCTCGCGCTGGCGCGCCTGGAACCCCCATTGATTGCCAGCATTTACCCTGCCGACCAACAAGACCGGGTCCTGGTGCAACTGGATGCCGTGCCCGGCAACCTGCTGCAAATCCTCCTGGCCGTGGAAGACCGCAGTTTCTACCAGCACTGGGGCATAGACCCCAAGGGTATTATCCGGGCCTTGTGGAACAATCTGCGCGGGGGCGGTCGGACGCAGGGCGGCAGCACCCTGACCCAACAGTTGGTCAAGAATTTTTATCTCAGTTCCGAACGTACCCTGTGGCGCAAATTCAATGAAGCCCTGATGGCACTCCTCCTGGAGCTTCACTATAGCAAGCCCCAGATTCTTGAGGCTTATCTGAACGAAATCTATCTAGGCCAGCAAGGCGAACGTGCCATCCACGGCTTTGCCCTGGCGAGTCATTTTTACTTCGACCGCCCACTGGAACAGCTGGACTTGCCCAAGCTGGCCCTGCTGGTTGGCTTGGTCAAAGGCCCCTCGACCTATAACCCCCGACGGTTTCCCCAGCGTGCGCTGGAACGTCGGGCGGTGGTCTTGCAGGTGCTGCGCGAGGTGGGCCTCATTGACGCCGCCACTCAGCAGCGGGCCAATGCCCAGCCGCTGGGGGTTACGGCCAAACCGCCGGGGAGTGCCACTGCCTACCCGGCCTTTCTGGAGCTGGTGCGCCGCCAGCTCCAGCGTGATTACCAGGAAGCTGACCTGCGCAGCGAAGGGTTGCGCATTTTCACCACCCTGGACCCGCTGGCTCAGGAAGCTGCGGAAGGCGCCCTGCGCGAAAAATTGCGCAGCCTGGAACAGGGGCGCCTGCCGCCCGACACCCTGGAGGGGGCCCTGGTCCTGAGCCGGACTCAGGATGGCGAGGTCATCGCCCTCGTCGGGGGCCGGGATAGCCAATACTCCGGGTTTAACCGGGCACTCAATGCGGTGCGCCCCATCGGCTCGCTGGTCAAGCCCGTGATCTATCTGGCCGCACTGGAACGACGCACCCACACCCTGGTCAGTCTGCTGGATGACGGCCCATTGACGCTAAAACCGAAAGACGGCGGGCCAGCCTGGCGACCACAGAATTACGATAAACGTCATCATGGCTGGGTTCCCCTGCATACGGCACTGGCCCAGTCCTACAACGTTGCCAATGTCCGGCTGGGTCTGGAAGTGGGCCTGACCGAGGTGCTGGAAACCTTGGGCCGTCTGGGGGTCAAGCGCGAAATCCAGCCTTACCCATCCCTGCTGCTGGGCGCCCTGGAACTGACCCCGCTGGAGGTGGCACAAATGTACCAGACCCTGGCCGGGGGCGGATTTTACACCCCGCTGCGCACCATCCGGGAAGTGCTCGATGCCCAGGGAAAACCCTTGCAGCGCTATCCGCTCACCGTACAACAAAGCCTGGACCCGCAAGCCGTGTTTACCCTGAATTTTGCGCTGCGCAGCGTGGCCGAACGTGGCACCGCCCGCGCCCTGGCTCAGTGGCTGCCCGTCGCCGTGGCCGGGAAAACCGGCACCACAGACGAGCTACGTGATAGCTGGTTTGCAGGTTTCAGTGGCGATATTCTGGGCGTGGCCTGGGTAGGCCGGGACGATAACAAATCCACCGGCCTGTCAGGCGCCAAGGGCGCCTTGCCCGTCTGGGCTGCCGCACTGCGCCGCCTGCCCCTGCAAGATTTGCAGCTGGTAGCCCCTGAAGGCATAGAATGGGCCATGATTGAAAGCTGTGGTTCCAGCGGGCGCTTCCCGTTTGTCAGTGGCACCCTGAAACTCGCCCTGGCCCAGTGCCAGGGCCGGGCTGTTGATACGGAAGCGATCGAAAGCAATGAAGATACCGTCCCTGCCGAAACCGGCGTCACTGGCGAACTCTTTTAGGAGCACACCTCATGCAATACACGCAACGTCTCGGGCTCATCCTGGGACTGCTGACCCTGGTGGGCTGCAGCGCCCTGGAAACCCGCAACCGCCCGGCCCCGGTGGAAGAACGCCCTGCGCTGGATGCGGCCCTGCGGCGGCCACCGCCTCGGGTTGCACCCCCGGCACCCCAGGTTCAGGCGCCACCGCCGGAAGCGGCTGTCATTGTCCAGCCATATGTGCGGGAGGCACCCATCGTGCCCCAGCCGCTGCAAGTCGAGATCGTCCCCAGCGTGCAGGCTGCCGAGCTTCCGCCTGAAACGCCGCGTCGGATTCCCGATGACACCCTGCCTGCCGAAGCGGTAGCCCGTGACCCCACGCCGGCATTACCCAAACGTAGCCCCCCGACTTTGGCCGCGCAATCAGTGGAGCGTAGCCCCGCCGCTACAACCAGACCGGATGCCAACCGCCCTGCACCCGCCGCAGAAGGCTCGGCGGTGGATAGCCTGCTGGCCAGCGCCCAGCGGGAACACAGCAGCGGTAATTTTTCCCAGGCCGCCGCTACCCTGGAACGTGCCCTGCGTATCGAGCCGCGCAATGCCCGCCTCTGGCACACCCTGGCCAAGGTACGCCTCGCGCAGGGTCAACCGGGCCTGGCAGCAGAGCTGGCGCGCAAATCCAGCACCCTGGCCGGGAACGACACGGTACTACGCCAGCAAAACAATGCCTTGATCAACGAGGCTCAGGGCCGGAACCGCCCATGACGACCTTCTGCCATGGATGACCTCGCCGCAGCCACTGCCGCTGCCCTGGGGCCGACGGGTTTATTGGCCCGCGCCCTGCCCCACTATACCCCCCGCACCAGCCAGCAAGCCCTGGCTCAAGCGGTCGTGGAGACACTGGGCCGTGAGGGGATTCTGGTTGCGGAAGCCGGAACCGGCACGGGCAAGACCTACGCCTATCTGCTCCCCCTGCTGCTGGCGGATGTGCCTGCGCTGATTTCCACCGCCAGTAAAAATCTGCAAGACCAGCTTTATCATCGGGACATCCCGGTACTGCTGCAAACTCTGGGCCTGCCGCGCAGCATCAGCCTGCTCAAGGGCCGAGCCAATTATCTCTGCCATTATCGCCTCAGCCGCGCCGACCAGGAAGGCATGCTCCTGAGCCGTGCCCAGCGCCAATTTCTGGCTCAGGCCCGCGCCTGGGCCGATACCACGGATAGCGGCGACATCAGCCAGGCCCCCCAGCTTTCCGATCAGGATCTCAGTTGGCGGCTGGTCACCAGCACCCCGGATAACTGTCTGGGCCAGGAATGTCCGGATTACGGGCGCTGTTTTCTGGTCAAGGCCCGCAAAGCAGCCCAACAGGCTGATTTAGTGGTGATCAACCATCACCTGCTCTGCGCCGACCTGAATCTCAAGGATACCGGGCTGGGTGAACTGCTGCCGGAAGCCCGGATGGTCGTCATTGACGAAGCCCACCAATTTCCGGACGTGGCCAGCCAGTTTGCCAGCACCCGCCTGAGCTTGCGGCAATGGCAGGAACTGATCGCCGACCTGCGCCTGGCGCTACGCAGCGAGGCGGGTGACATGCCGCAGTTACTGGCCGCAGGTGAGGCCGTGGAACAACACGCGCAAGCCCTGCAGGGTGCCCTGGGTGGCAGTCCGCAGCGTAGCGCCTGGAGCCGGGTGGCCGAATGGCCTGCCGTGCGGGCAACCCTGACCGCTCTGGAGCAGGCGGCAGCACAGCTTGCAACCGGGCTGACAGCGGTGGCCGAGCGGGGCAAGTTACTGGCCAATGTTGCGGCCCGCAGCCAGCAACTGCATGAACATCTGAGCCTGTTCACCGCGCAGGAACCCAGCGACGCGGGCGCTACCCGCTGGTTTGAAAGTCAGGGACGTCACTATACCCTGCATTACACCCCGCTGCACATTCAGGACATCTTTGCCCGCCAACGTCCCCGGTTCGCCAGTTGGGTATTCACTTCGGCCACGCTGGCGGCAGGCACGGATTTCAGCTTTTTCACGGCACGCCTGGGCCTGACCGAGGTCCATTGCGAACAATGGGCCAGCCCATTTGCCTACGCCACGCAAGCCCTGCTGTATCTGCCGCCCAACTTGCCCGATCCAAACGTGCCGGAATATACCCCGGCCGTGCTGAAGCTGGCTGCGGATGTGGTGCGCCTGACCAAGGGCCGGGCCTTTTTGCTGTTCACCAGCCATGCAGTTTTGCAGGCCGCCGCACAATATCTGGCTGAACAACCGGCGTTTCCGTATCCGGTGCTGGCACAGGGGACGATGGGCCGGGACGAGTTGTTGCAGCAATTTCGCAACCTGGGCAATGCCGTCCTGCTGGGCACCAGCAGTTTTTGGGAAGGGGTGGACGTGCCAGGGGCCGCGCTGTCTTGTGTCCTGATTGACCGCCTGCCCTTCGCCAGCCCGGATGACCCCCTGCTGCAAGCCAGGGCCGCCGCCTGCAAGGCTGCCGGGGGCAGCCCGTTTCTGGAACAGCAGTTACCGCAAGCGATTTTGACCTTGAAACAGGGCACCGGGCGGCTGATCCGCAGTGAACGCGACCACGGCCTGCTGGTCTTGTGCGACCCGCGCCTGACCCGTAAAAGCTATGGCCAGCGTTTCCTGGACAGCCTGCCCCCCCTGCCGCGCACCCGGAATCTGGCCGAAGTCGCTGCCTTCATGAGTCTGGTACCATGAACAGTCCGCTGCCAGCTGGCTGGCATGATCCTTGCCCCTCCCCCACCACCTCCTTGCAAGCGAGGCTGTTGTGGACGTAACCCCACCATTGCGCGTCATGCTGGTTGAAGAAGACCCGGACCGCCTGCGCTGGGTGATGCAGGAACTGACTCAGGCGGGTCTGACCGTTCTGGCGCAGGGCGGTTCGCTGCTGGCCATTGAAGCCGATGTTGCCCGGCTCCAGCCTGACCTGATCATCATCGAAAGCGAGTCGCCCAGCCGGGACACCCTGGAACAGTTATGCGTCCTCAGTCCGGTCTGCCCCACACCCATCGTCCTGTTTACCGAAGATGCCGATACCACCAAACTGCGCCGGGCCGTCAGGGCGGGCGTCTCGGCCTACGTAGTCTCCGGCCTGGCCGCAGAGCGGGTACGGCCGGTGCTGGAAGCAGCAATGGCGCGTTTTGAGGCCTATCGCGCCCTGGAGGCCGAACTGCTGCAAACCCGCAAGACACTGAGTGAAAAAAACTGCATTGAGCAGGCCAAGCGCACCCTGATCCGCACCAGGAACCTGACTGAGGAAACCGCCTACCAATACCTGCGCAAGCTGGCGATGGACCAGCGCCGCCCACTGGCTGCCGTCGCAGCCCAAATTGTCGCGCATCTGGACTCATAACGCACCATTCTGGTGCATGGCAGCGCGCAAAAGCCGCGCCAACAGCCCCGTTCCGCCTGGCACGCGCTTTGCATGATATCAGACAAGCCCGCAAGGGCTGTCCACAATGGCGTGGGCACTCTGGTGAGCATGGCACCGGGGTCACTTCTAGGTCTTTGAGTTGTTTTGGGTGAGTGGTTCTGACACTGGCGTCAGCCCGGGTTTCCGGTCTGGCGCTTTTTTTTGCGTCCGGTTTTTCAATTCAATTTTAGGTGCAATATGAGCGATGAAACAGCACACAATCCGCCCGTGGCCAGCCGCCGGGAATTTCTCGGTCAGGGTGCCCGCATCCTGGGCGCCAGCGCGTTCATGAGCCTGGTTCCTCCTGCCATTCGCAACGCGGCCTGGGCCGCCGGCTCTGATGCCCCGGAAAAGAAAGAGGTACGCATTGGTTTCATTCCGCTGACGGACTGCGCCAGCGTGGTCATGTCGGCAGTCAAGGGCTTTGACCAGAAGTATGGCCTGAAGATCATTCCCAGCAAGGAAGCTAGTTGGGCGGCGGTGCGCGACAAGTTGGTCAATGGTGAACTCGATGCCGCTCATGTGCTATATGGCTTGATCTATGGCGTGCACCTGGGGGTTGGTGGCCCCAAAAAAGACATGGCCGTGTTGATGACCATCAACAACAATGGTCAGGCTATCACCCTAGCCAACCAGCTCAAGGACAAGGGCGTTACCGACGGTGCCAGTCTGGCGGCCCTGGTGGCCAAAAAAGAGCGGGAATACACCTTTGCCCAAACCTTCCCCACCGGCACCCACGCCATGTGGCTGTATTACTGGCTGGCCGCCAACGGCATTCATCCCTTCAAAGATGTCAAGGCCATTGTCGTCCCCCCGCCGCAAATGGTCGCCAACATGCGCGTGGGCAATATGGACGGCTGTTGTGTCGGTGAACCGTGGAATGCCCGCGCCATCTTCGACAAGATCGGCTTTACTGCTGTGACTTCACAAGACATCTGGCAGGATCATCCGGAAAAGGTTCTGGGGACGACGGCGGAATTTGTCAAGCAAAACCCCAATACTGCCCGAGCCATGACCGCAGCGGTGCTGGAAGCCTCAAAGTACATCGACGTCCTGGATAACCGGCCCGAAGTGGCCAAGGTCATTGCCGACAAATCTTACGTCAACACTGAAGTCAGCGTCATCGAAGGTCGCATGAAGGGTCTGTATGAAAACGGCCTGGGCAAGCAGTGGCAGGATCCTAATTACATGAAGTTTTACAACGAAGGGGCGGTGAATTTCCCCTATCTATCTGACGGAATGTGGTTTTTAACCCAGCACAAGCGCTGGGGCCTGATGAAGGAACACCCGGATTATCTCGCAGTAGCCAAGCAGATCAACCAGATCGCGCTTTACAAGGAAGCAGCAGCCCTGAGCAGGACGCCAGTACCTGCCAGTGAAATGCGTAGCTCCAAACTGATCGATGGCATCGCCTGGGACGGCAGTAATCCCGCCGCCTATGCCGACGGTTTCAAACTGAAGGCTTAACCAATCCCTATTTGACGCGGAGGAATTTTCCATGCGTGTGCAGAATTTACAACTGGTTCAGGCAACATCCGCGCCGGAGACGGCTGCACCGGCCTCCGCAGCGCGCAAGCAGGCCAAGCCCGCCACGCTACCCCAGCCGCCTGCCCCCCCGAGTGCGCTCCGGGAGTGGCTGGTCTGGGGGGTGACCCATGTTGCACCGCCGTTGCTGGGCATTGCGTTATTTTTGCTCAGCTGGCAGGCAGTGTCCCTCTATAGCCAGAACCTGCCTGGCCCAGTCCCGACCTGGGCAGCCGCGCAGGTCTTGTTTGCCGACCCGTTCTATAGCAATGGCCCCAATGACCAGGGGATTGGCTGGAATATTCTGGAATCGCTCAAGCGGGTAGCCATCGGGTTTGGTCTGGCTGCCCTAGTTGGGATTCCCCTTGGCTTCATCCTGGGACGATTCACCTTTATGTCCCGGATGTTATCCCCAATCATCAGCATCCTGCGCCCGGTTTCGCCCCTGGCCTGGCTGCCGATCGGTCTGCTGGTCTTCCAGAAGGCCGAGCCGGCGGCGATTTACGTGATCTTCATCTCCAGCATCTGGCCGATGATTCTCAATACCGCCGTGGGCGTCACCAAGGTCCCGCAGGATTATCTGAATGTGGCAAGAGTATTGAACCTGTCCGAGTGGAAAATATTCACCAAGATCCTGTTCCCGGCCGTGTTGCCCTACACGCTGACCGGAATCCGGCTCTCCATCGGGGTCGCCTGGCTGGTGATCGTGGCCTCGGAAATGCTGACCGGAGGCGTAGGCCTGGGTTTCTGGGTCTGGGACGAGTGGAACAACCTGAAGGTCGAGCATATCCTGATTGCCATCATCATCATCGGCGTCATCGGCCTGCTGCTGGAACAGGCCTTGCTTCTGGTTGCACAACGCTTCAATTACGGAGACTAGCCCCATGTTCAATCCCAATCGCTTTGTCCTGGTCCAAAACGTCGGGGTGCGCTTTCGTACCCGCAGCGGCGAATTCGAGGCCCTGCGCGAGGTGAGCCTGACCATCCGTCAGGGCGAATTTGTCAGTCTGATCGGCCATTCCGGCTGTGGCAAATCTACCTTGCTCAATCTGATCGCTGGGTTAAACCTGCCTAGCAGCGGCGTGGTGCTCTGTGCCGAACGCGAGATCGCCGGGCCAGGGCCTGACCGGGCCGTGGTGTTCCAGAACCATTCCCTGTTGCCCTGGATGACGTGTAGCGAAAATATTTATCTGGCCGTCGAACGCGTCTTTGGCGGCAAGGAAACCAAAGCCCAGCTCAAGGCCCGCACCCTGGCTGCTTTGGATATGGTGCATCTGAGTCATGCCGCGCATAAATACCCCAAGGAGATCTCTGGCGGCATGAAGCAGCGGGTCGGCATTGCCCGTGCCCTGGCCATGCAGCCCAAGGTCTTGCTGCTGGATGAACCATTTGGCGCCCTGGATGCCCTGACCCGGGCGCACCTGCAGGACGAACTGGTGGGCATCGTCGCCGCCAGCGGCGCTACCGTGGTCATGGTCACGCATGATGTGGATGAAGCCGTACTGCTCTCGGATCGCATCGTGATGATGACCAACGGCCCGGCGGCGCGCATCGGCGGCGTCGTCGAAGTGGATCTGGCGCGGCCCCGCGGGCGGCTCGAGCTCGCGGGCAGCCGGCGCTACATGGAGGTGCGCACCACGGTCATGGATTTCCTGTACCGCAAGCAGCTCAAGCAGGCTGCGTAGGCATGATGCGCGTCGTCGTCATCGGCAACGGCATGGTCGGCCAGCGCTTCTTGGAGCAACTGGTCGCGCACGGAAAGGCAAACGGCACTGAACTCGACATCACGGTGTTCTGCGAGGAGCCGCGCCCAGCCTACGACCGCGTGCAGTTGACGAGCTTCTTCTCGGGCAAGAGAGCGCAAGATCTGAGTGTCGTACCCGAGAAGTTCTTCCAGGCGCACGGCGTCACG
>CAYNNN010000069.1:0-11062 GCA_964398665.1 uncultured Gammaproteobacteria bacterium
GCCGGCCTCAATAACTCCGCCCCCTGCACCCAGTCTGGCGGAAGCCCAGCGTCTGGCTGACCGAGGCGCCTGGGCAACAGCGACCACACAGAGTCTGGCCTATCTGGCAACCCTGGCGCCCTCCGCGCTGGTGCAACGGGCAGAAACGTATTTCCTACTGGGGCTGATTGCGTTGGCACAGCAGCAATATCCGGAAGCTGAAGCCTACTGGCGCAAGGTGATCTATCTGGTACCCGAACACGCACTGGCCTTACGCTATCTGAGTGTTCTGGAACGGCAAGGTCATATCCGGACGGGGAACCGCTGGCAAGCGCGCTGGCAGCAGGTGGAGCCTCGGGCATGAGTGCGTTGGAGGCAGCCCTGCCCTGCTGGAAACAAATTGGCGTGTTCAGCCGTGCCGCACAGCGTTGCGAGCGCCTGGTTCAGGTTGGACATTGCTATCGGTGCGCGATATTTGCCAAGGCGGCCCGGCAAATTCTGGATCGTGATACCGAAATCAGCATCGCCGACAGCCTGCCGGTAGTATTGCCGCGCAAGGCCGATCAGGGCCGGGTGATGTTGTTCATCTTTCGGCTGGGCAGGGAGTGGTTTGGCTGGCCACTGGCCAAGGTGCGCGAGATCAGCGAATTTCGACCCATCCATGCCATTCCCAATCAGCATAACCCGCTGCTGCGGGGCCTGGTGAACATCAATGGAGAACCTTTGCTCTGCGTATCTCTGGGCCTGCTGCTGGGCGTCCAGCGCCAGGGCACCGAGCTGGAGCGCGTGATCAATCCGCGCATGCTGGTCATCGGGACTCCGCAAGCGGCCTGGGTCGTCCCTTTATCCGAGGCGCGGGGCCGAGCCGCCTTTGCAGCAGACGCCGTTCTGGCCGCCCCGCTGACAGCCGGGACACCGGCAGTCCGCTACAGTCTGGGACAATTGGCCTGGGAAGGCAGTCAGGTGAATTATCTGGACAGTGAAGCAGTGCTGCGGGCCCTGCAGGAGCGGAGTCATGGCGGGAACAGACTTTAACGATCTCTCGCTGTGGGAACTGTTCACCATGGATCTGGAAGGCCAGATCGAGGTACTGCAACTGGGACTGCTGGCGCTGGAACAAGTGGGCAACGGGGTAGCCCAGATTGCCCCGCTGATGCGGGCCATGCACTCGATCAAAAGCGCTTCGCGGGTCGTGGAGCTGCATGAAGTCAGCGAATTTGCCCATCAGTTTGAAGACCGGCTGATCACCCTGCAAGACCAGCGTCGGGCCCTGGCCCCGGCGATGGCCGACCATTTGCTGGCCTGCCTGGACTGGCTCAAGCAACTCAGCACGCTTTCCGAGGCGCAGATGCGGGCCATGCCGGATGCCCTGCGCAGCCAGATGCAGGCGTTGATGGCCACCTGGCCGGAAGAATCGCCCCCACCCGTCAGCATGGCCAGCGGTGAAGGGCCCGGCGGGAGTACCGGATTTAGTGCTGCCGCCTTGTCGGAATTACCCGCACCGCCCCTGGAAGCTGGCGGGTCAGGTGCAGTTGCCGCCAGTCTGCGGGTCAGTGCTGAAGGATTGAGCCGCATTCTGGGGCTGGCGGGTGAAATCGGGGTGCGTAGCGGTCAGGTACGCGGTCTGGTCGTCGAGTTGCTCAAGCTCAAACGTCAGCAGAATCGGTTGCGCCAGCGCCTGGAACGGCTGTTTCAGGAAGAACAGGAATCCGGATACCTGAGTGAGTCACGTCAGCAGCGTTGGCAGGATGCCCTGCAAACCCAGCAGCTTGCCGGACGTACGACCGAACAGCTTTATGTGAATCTGGAAGATTTTGACCGCCGGATGACGCGCCTGTCCGCCCGTTTGGGACGGGAAGCCCTGCATACCCGGATGCGGCCTCTGGGCGAAGGCTTGAAAGGCCTGCCACGTCTGGTACGTGACGTGGCCCGGACTCTGGATAAAAAAGTCAGTTTTACCCTGCGGGGGGCGGAAACCCCGGTGGACCGCGATATTCTGGAGAAATTGCAGGCACCGGTGCATCACCTGCTGCGCAATGCCGTGGATCATGGCATCGAATCCCCGGCAGTGCGCCAGCAGCGGGGCAAGCCCGAAGAGGGTCGGGTCGTGCTGCGTGCCAGCCACCATATGGGCATGCTGTCCCTGCAACTGGAAGATGATGGCGGCGGGATAGACCCGGTGCTGCTGCGTCAGCGAGCCGTGGAACGCGAACTGTTATTGCCGGAACAGATGGCCTCGCTCAGCCTGGAGGAAACCTGGGAATTGTTGTTCCTGCCGGGATTTTCCACCCGCACGGAAGTTTCGCAGGTCTCGGGACGGGGCGTGGGGCTGGACGTGGTACGCTCAATGGTACGCGAGTCGGGTGGCCTGGTGACGCTCAACAGCAACCTGGGTCAGGGCACGACCTTTCATCTGCTCCTGCCCATCACCCGCGCCCTGGTGCGGGTCCTGCTTGTCATGGTGGCCGGCGAACCGTACGCCTTTCCCCTGGCACGTCTGGACCGGGTATTGTGCCTGCCGCGCAGCGCGGTACAGACAGCGGAAGGTAAACACTATATTCTGCTACAGGGTGAACCGGTAGGCATCAGCTGGGCCAGCCAGGTCTTTCAGGTGCCGGGGCAGACGCAGCGCGAGGCAGAAGAATTGACGCTGGTCATCATCGGTGAGCGGCGACGGCGCCATGCGCTGGTTGTGGATCGGTTCATCGGTGAACGCAGCCTGGTCATGCGGCCCCTGGACGCCCGGCTGGGGCCGGTACCAGGTATCCAGTCCGTGGCCATTCTGGATGAAGGCATGCCCATCCTGCTGGTAGACATCGAGGGCACGCTGGCCCTGCTGCCGCGCCTGAATCTGCGCCTCGCGCCCCCGGAAGCTGCACCGGATACAACAGCCGATCTGGCTGCGCCCGTAAGCCGAGTACGTTATAAACGCCTGCTCCTTGCGGAAGATGCGCTGGTATTGCGCGAATGGGTACGCCATACCCTGAGCGAACAGGGCTATGAGGTGCAGGTCGCCGCGACAGGTCTGGAAGCCTGGCGCCTGCTCCAGCAACATCACTTTGACATCCTGGTGACCGATATTGAAATGCCGGAAATGGACGGTTGGGACTTATTGCAACGGGTCCGCCAGAGCGAGGCACTGCGGCGTTTGCCTGTGGTCCTGTATTCCAGCCATGGTGAAGACACCTACCGGCTGCGCGGCCTGGAATTGGGTGCCGATTCTTATGTCCAGAAGCAGGGTATGGACACTGAATCCCTGTTACGGGCCGTTGCGGCCCTGGCGGGCTGAACCATGACCGGAATCCTACGCTTGCGCACCGCAGTCCTGATTGCCGATAACGAACTGCGCTTATGTGTGGTGCATTGCCTGAGTGAACTGCCGCAGGTCGAGGTATGCTGGCAAGGCGGCCAGCTGGCCGAATTGCCCAGATCCTTGGGCGCCGATCTGGTCCTGCTGGGCGTGGAGGGTGCCGACGTGGTGCCTGTGACGGGCAAGCTGGCGCAGGACTATCATCTGGCCGTGTTGCTGGTCGCACCGGTGGCCCAGCATCAGCCGGCCTGGATCTTCGAGGCCATGGGCCGCGGTGCCCTGGATGTCGTGCAACTGCACCCGGCTGAACGGCGCCTGCGGACGCAAAACCGCCAGATGCTTCATGACAAGGTAGGACACCTGGTGCGGCTGCTGGGCAAGCCGGTGCGCAAGCTGGTGACCCGGCCCGAGCCAGCGCTGACCAGACGGCATACCCTGCCGTTGGTGGCCATCGGCGCCTCGACGGGCGGCCCGGCAGCAGTGGTGGGTTTGCTGCGGACCATGCCCCAGGCCCAGGCAGCAGCCTGGGTCCTGATTCAGCATCTGGATGTGGAATTTGCAGACTCACTGTCCCAGTGGCTGGGTCAGAACCTGAATTTTCCGGTCAAGCGGGTTCAGGAAGGTCAGGCCCTGACGCCTGGCGTGCTGTGGGTGGCTGCCACTCAGGACCACCTGATTCTGACTGCTGAAGGTTTTTTGCACTACACCCCCGACCCCCGCAGCTACCCCTATCGGCCCTCGGTGGACGTGTTCTTCCAGAGTGTGGCCGAGCATTGGCGAGGTGCTGCCGCCGGGGTTTTGCTCACCGGCATGGGACGCGATGGTGCGCAAGGTCTGCTGGCCTTGCGCCAGCGTGGCTTCATGACGCTGGCGCAGAATCAGGCCAGCTGTGTCATCTACGGCATGCCCAAGGCAGCCGTGGAACTGGGCGCAGTCAGTCGCCTGGGTGATTTGGTCCAACTGAATGCCAGCCTGCAACAATGGCTGACCGAAATGACACCGACTATTCCGATGGCTTCCGAGAATCTACGCTCATGACTGTTTCCCTTGCCGTACCACCGGAAGAAAAAACGGTGGTTTTGCTGGTGGATGACCAGCCGATTTTTGCCGCCCTGGTACGCCAGTTGTTGCAGGGTACCGGCATTATCCTGCACTACTGCAAGGATCCGCATCAGGCCCATGAGCAAATCCGGGCCCTGAACCCCACGGTGATTCTGCTGGACCTGTTCATGCCGGAACTCAGCGGCATGGAAGTACTCCAGCAATTGCGTCGGGACGAACAGGCGCAACGCATCCCGATCATCGTCCTGTCCAGTGCGGAACGGCCGCAGACCAAACATGATGCGCTGATGAGCGGCGCCTCGGATTATCTGGTGAAAAACCCGGAACGACTGGAATTGCTGGCCCGGCTGCGCACACATTCCCGGAATTATCTGAGTGCGATCGAACTGGATGCTGCGCTGGCTGAAAATCAGCGCATCCGGCAGCAACTGGAGCGGGCTTACGCCGAACTGGAGCAGCGCAATCGGGAACTGCAACGGCTGTCTCTGCTCGATGGCCTGACGGGCCTGGCCAATCGTCGCCACTTTGATGAATTTCTTGCGGCCGAACTGGCCCGCTCGATGCGCTCACATTACCATCTGGGCCTGATCTTGCTGGACGTGGACTTTTTCAAATCGTACAACGACCATTATGGCCATCCGGCCGGTGATGTCTGTTTGCGTCAGCTGGCACGGGTATTGACCGGTGAAGTGCAGCGGGTCACCGATCTGCCTGCCCGTTATGGCGGCGAGGAATTTGCCGTGGTGCTGCCCGCCACCTCTGCCGAAGGAGCGCTGGCAGTGGCAGAGCGGATCCGGCAGGCAGTAATGAATTGTGCCATGCCCCATGAGCGCTCGACAATCGCACCACTGGTGACGGTCAGCGTCGGTGTGACTGTGCATGCCGTCCAGCCGGGTGATTCCCCCAAGACACTCATTGAACAGGCGGATGCTGCCTTGTATCAGGCCAAGCGTGCCGGACGTAACTGCGTGGTGTTTCATGCCCCTGCAGGCGCGTGACCTGCGCGACCCGGTCCTGCTGCTGGCCACGGGATTGGGGACTGGCCTGGCGCCGGTAGCACCGGGCACCGTCGGAACCCTGGTCGGCATCCCGTTATATCTGCTGCTGGCACCCTCGCCGGCCTGGATGTACTGGACCAGTGTGGCCATCCTGTTTGGAGCCGGGGTATGCTTGTGTGGCCAGGCCGCCCGGCGGCTGGGCAGCGCCGACCCCAGCGCGGTGGTCTGGGATGAAATTGTAGGCTTGTTGATCACGCTCGGATTCACCCCGCCGGATTGGCGCTGGATTCTCCTGGGATTCATCCTGTTTCGCCTGTTTGACGCGCTCAAGCCAGGGCCGGTGGGCTGGCTGGATCGGCATGTCAAGGGCGGGCTGGGCATCATGCTGGACGACGCGGCCGCCGCCCTGCTGGCCGCCGCCGTGCTGGTTTTAATCGTGAGGTATGGCACTTGACCAAACGCGCATTGTTGACCGGCATTACCGGTCAGGACGGAGCCTATCTGGCCGAATTTCTTCTGGCCAAAGGCTATGAGGTTCACGGCATCAAGCGCCGGGCTTCCTTATTCAACACCGACCGCATTGACCACCTTTATCAGGACCCGCACACCCGCAACCGGCGTCTGATCCTCCATTACGGCGACATGACCGACTCCAGCAGCCTGACCCGCGTCCTGCAGGCCGTACAGCCCGATGAGCTGTATAACCTGGCCGCGCAGAGTCATGTTGCCGTTTCCTTTGAAGAGCCGGAATATACCGCCGATTCCGACGCGCTGGGTGCCCTGCGCCTGCTGGAAGCCATCCGGATTCTGGGTCTCAAGGACAAGACCCGGTTTTATCAGGCGTCCACTTCCGAGTTGTTTGGCAAGGTCCAGGAAATCCCACAGCGGGAAACCACCCCCTTTTACCCGCGCTCGCCGTACGCCGTGGCCAAGCTGTATGCCTACTGGATTACGGTCAATTATCGGGAAGCCTACGGCCTGTATGCCTGCAACGGGATTTTGTTCAACCATGAATCGCCGCTGCGGGGTGAAACTTTTGTCACCCGCAAGATTACCCGGGCCCTGGCCCGGATTGCCCTGGGACTACAGGATTGCCTGTACCTGGGCAATCTCGACGCCCGGCGGGACTGGGGCCACGCGCGGGACTACGTGGAAATGCAGTGGCTGATGTTGCAGCAGGCCCAACCCGAAGATTATGTCATTGCCACAGGTGTCCAGTATCCGGTGCGGGCCTTTGTAGATTACGCAGCGGCAGAACTCGGGATCAGTCTGGACTGGCAAGGTCAGGGTGTGACCGAAACCGGCCTTGTGGCCCGCTGTCAACCCTGCCCCGCCCTGCCTGAAGGGGCGTCATTACAGCCGGGTCAGCGCATCGTGGCGGTAGACCCGCGTTATTTCCGGCCCACCGAAGTTGAAACCTTGCTGGGAGACCCCGGCAAAGCGCGGACCCAACTGGGCTGGACTCCCAAAACCAGCCTGGCCGAACTGGTTTGCGAAATGGTGCAGGCCGATCTGCACCTGGCCCAGCGCGATGCCTTGTGTCAGAAAGAAGGTTTCAAGGTTCTGCATCACCATGAATAAATCTAAAGTGCGCCCACTTGAACCAGTCATGGAACCACTCCATCCGGAGGCCAGAATCCTGGTAGCCGGGGCACGCGGCATGGTGGGCGCTGCGCTGGTACGCCAGTTGCGTGCCCTGGGTCATGACCGTCTGCTGACGCCGAGCCGGGCCGAGCTGGACGCCACGGACGCCTTGGCCGTCCAGCGCTATTTTGCCGCCCAGCGCCCGGATTATGTCCTGCTGGCGGCAGCCAAGGTCGGCGGCATTCACGCCAATAATACTTATCCAGCTGATTTTATTCGTGATAATCTTGCAATCGCCCTGAATGTGATCAGCGCCAGCCACGCGGTGGGGGTACAGCGGCTGCTGTTCTTGGGCAGCTCCTGCATTTATCCCAAGCTGGCGCCCCAGCCGCTGCGGGAGGAATATCTCCTGACCGGCGCCCTGGAACCGACCAACGAACCTTACGCCCTGGCCAAGATTGCCGGCATCAAACTGTGTGAATCGTTCAACCGTCAATATCAGACGGACTACCGGGCCGTGATGCCAACCAACCTCTATGGCCCCGGCGACAATTTCCACCTGCAGGATAGCCATGTAATCCCGGCACTGCTGCGCAAGTTTCATGAAGCCAGACAGCGCGGCCAGACTGAGGTTGAAGTCTGGGGCACCGGACTGGTACGTCGGGAATTTCTCCATGTGGATGACCTGGCGGCAGCCTGCGTGTTTGTGTTGCGCCTGCCCAGCGCTGTGTACTGGAACGTGGCTCGGCCGATGTGCGCGCATCTGAATGTCGGCTGTGGCGAGGATGTCAGCATCCGCGAGTTGGCCGAACTGGTGCGCCATGTCACCGGCTTTACAGGCGTCATCCGTTACAACGCCGACAAACCCGAGGGCACCCCGCGTAAATGGCTGGACGTGAGCAAGATCAGACAGTTGGGCTGGCAGGCGCGCATCGGCCTGCGTCAGGGCCTGGCCGAAACCTACGCCTGGTTCTGTGCCCACGAGGCCGATGCCCGGCGTTAACGTGCTGTGAATCTGCTGGAGCGCAGCCTCTGGCGCGAGGCTTTGGAAACCTGGCTAGGGGTGCTGAGCATCCTGTTTCTGGTCGTGGCCGGGCAGCGCTTTGTAGACTATCTGGGCAATGCGGCTCTGGGTACGCTGGACCCCAATCTGGTTCTGGTCATGGTCTCCCTGGCCAGTATCAAATTGCTGCCCGTCATCCTGCCTGCCGCACTGTTCTTTGCCCTGATGCTGCACCTGGGCCGCCTGCAACGTGACCACGAATTGCTGGCCCTGCGCGCTGCCGGGTGGAGTCCCTTGCGCCTGTACCGACCCTATCTGGCCCTCGCCATCCCCGTGGCCCTGCTGACCGCCTATATCACGCTGGATCTTTCGCCCTGGGCACATGGTTATGCCCAGGCGCTCAAGGACCGTCAGCAACGCCGGGTGGATCTGCTGGGTCTGAATGCCCGTCAGTTTCATGAATTCAATCAGGGCCGCCTGATGGTCTACGTCGATGCCATCAGCGCCGACGGCCTGCAACTGCAAGATGTCGTGCTGCAACAACGCGAAGGCACGCGCCAATGGCTGGTGACTGCCCAGCGCGGCCGTCAGGACTACCGTCCCGAGACCGGGGAACGTCTCGTGGTGCTGGAACAGGGCCACCGCTATAGCGGCCAGCCCGGCCAGGCCGATTTTGAGCAGACCGCGTTCAACCGCTATGTGGTGCGGCTGGAAGAACAGGAGGCCCAGATTCAGACCTTGCGTCGGGGCGCCATTCCCACCCGGAGCCTGTGGCACTCCGACAATCCGGTGGAACAGGCCGAGCTGCATTATCGGTTGGCCCTGCCCATGCTGGTATTGGTGCTGGCGCTGCTGGCCCTGCCTTTGGGCAAGGCGCCGCCGCGTAGCGGCAAATATGGCCGCCTGTTGCTGGCCCTGCTGATTTTTATCCTTTACTTCAATTTATTAGGCATAGGCGTCAGCTTGCTGGATCGGGGTGCCCTGCCGATGAATCTGGGCCTGTGGTGGCTGCATCTGGGCTTTGCGGCTTTGGCCTGGGGTTTGCTCTGGCGCGACCGGGGCGCCGGTGGCTGGATAGGGCAGCCTTAAGATGCTCACAATCTGGGAACGTTATCTGCTGGCTGCCCTGCTGCGCGCCTGTGGCCTGGCCTTCCTGATCTTCCTGAGCCTGGCCTTTTTTATTTTGCTCATGGAAGAACTGGCGGAAATCAAACCGGGTTATGGCCTGACCGAGGCCGTGAAATATGCCCTGCTGGCCACACCCCGCTGGGCGATGGAGCTGTTCCCGGCCACGGCAGTGCTGGGGGTCCTACTGGGCTGGGGTGCCCTGGCCCAACATGGCGAACTCCTGGCCTTGCGCGCCGCCGGAGTATCGCTGGGCCAGTTTCGGAGCCTGCTGACCAAGGTTGCCGTGATCCTCGCCATCGGAGTATTCCTCCTGGGCGAGACCGTATTGCCCTGGGCCGAGCAGCAGGCAGCCGCCCTCAAGGCGCGCGCTCAGGCCGAAGGACCGACCTTGTTGTCCAAACACGGCTTCTGGGCACGTCAGGGCGATGAATTGCTGCATGTGCAGCAAGTACTGCCGGACCAGCAACTGTATGACGTGCGCCGTTATCAGCTAGACCGCGCACAGCGTCTGCAGTACGTGGCCCAAGCCCAGCGGGTGGATTACACGGCGACCCAGTGGCAGGCGCAGACGGTGGCCGAAACCTGGCTACGTCCCGAACGTACCACAGCCCGCCTGCAAGTGCAGGCCCTGTGGCCCCCCCTGATTGCGCCCGAATTGCTGGCCGTGCTGGCCGTGGAACCCCACACCTTATCTCTGGGCGGGCTGACCCGCTACATCACGTTCTTACAGGCCAGTCATCTGAACGCAACCGCCTATCAAGTAGCCTGGTGGCGCAAGCTGACCTTGCCACTGGTACTGCTGCTGATGCTCTGGCTGGGTGTCCCCTTTGTACTCGGGTCGTTGCGGCAGGTCGGTCTGGGGCAACGCATTCTGGCCGGCGCTGCATTAGGGATAGGCTTTGCCCTGTTGGGTCAGCTGGCCCTGCGCATCGGCCAGGTTTATGCGCTATCCCCGCTGCTGGCTGCACTGGCACCGCTGCTGTTGCTGGTGCTGGTCGTATCCTGGCTGGATAGGCGGGTTTAACCCGCCCGCAAGACGGGCAGGCAAATGCGCTAGAAATCGCGTTCGACCTTGAAGGCATTGATGAGAATATCCCCGGCGACCATCCGGGCACCGTGGTTGACGGCATCCAGGATTTCTCCATCGTTCCACCCTGCTGCCCGCACCTCAGCCAAGTCTGTGGCCGTGATGCTGGTGGAAGCTGAAGTTGCCTTGAGCACCAGACCCAGCAACACCTGTTCCCGATCGGCCAGCGGGCTTTGCCGGTAATCTGTACGGGTAGCCGCCACCTGATCCACCGTCCAGCCGCACATCTGCATCAGCATGCCCGCATTCATGTCGATGCAGTAAGTGCAATGACCCTGCATTGAGACCAACATGCGGATGCAGGCCAGCACAGCGGGCGACAGCGTGGGATGCTGCATCACGCTGGCGTAATATTCCCACTGATGTTGCAACAGGAAAGGACTGGGGCTGAATAGCTGGATGGCGGTGGGCACACCACCCCAGGCGGCCCGAATCTGGGCATAGGTATTGGCAACTGCCCCGGTGGCAGTTTCAGGGTTGACTGTTTGTAACAGGCTCATGGTATTTCCTCATGTCAGGTTAGCACCAGCGCCGCACCCGTGCCCGATAGGCTTGGTAAGCGGCGCCAAATTTCGCTTCCAGATGCCGTTCTTCATGCTGGATCACGCCGAAGCGGAGCATGATCCAAATCAAAGGCGCAAACAGCAGGGGCCAGGCGGTTTGCAGCAACCCGGCCACACCCACCAGGATCAAACTGTCACCCAGATAAATCGGATTGCGACTGTAGGCAAACGGTCCGGTGGTACACAGATGGCTGGCACCCCGGTACGGATTGATCGTGGTGTGGTGCTGGCGCAGGGTCCAGGCTGCCCATAACAACACCCCCAGCCCCAGGATGATTAGGACCAGAAACGGTAACCACACGCTGACCTGCAGCTGCATAGCGTGAACGAGCATATCCAGCCAAAACC
>CAYNNN010000070.1:0-10211 GCA_964398665.1 uncultured Gammaproteobacteria bacterium
CGTGGTATTGTCCGCAAGGCATTCAGCGCCCTGAATACCGTCATGCTGATCCGGTATGACCTGGCAAGCCGCCTGCTCACCCAAACCCAGCCCGACGGCACCACGCAAAGCTACACCTACGACGCCCAGAACCGCTTAGCCGAAACCCGCGACAGCACCGGCAGCAGCACCCGCATGATGTACAACGCCTTGGGTCAAGTCCTGACTACCGAACAACGCGATGCCAGCGGCACGGTCACTGCCCGGCACGCCGCCAGTTACGACAGCCAAGGCCGCCTCGCCCAAAGCACCGACGGCCTGAACCGCAGCACCCAGTATCAGTATGACCCGCAAGGGCAAGTCCTGAGTCAGACCGACCCCCAGGGCCGCACGACCACCCACCGCTACGACCCGCTGCACCGGCGCAGCAGCAGCCTGTATCCTGACCGCCAGACCCGCTACCGCTACGACCGCACCACGAACGGCAGCGGTCAACTCACCGACCTGGAGGACAGCAGCGGCAGTCAGGCTTACAGTTACAACAAGCGCGGTCAGGCTGCGCGCTGGCAATGGCTTGGTGGAGCAGCGTAGTTACGACCTGGCCGAGCAACTGACCCAACTCAACCGGGTGGGGATCGGCAAGCTGGATTATGCCTATGACCTGTCAGGCAACATCACCCAAATCGGTACGGAGCGCTACAGCTACGACAGCCTCGACCGCTTGCTGCAAGCGCAAGGCGCAGCACCCCGCCGTTATAGCTACGACGCCAATGGCAATCGCACTGCCAGTGATGCCAGCCCCTACGTCCTGGCGGTGGACAGCAACCGGCTGTTGCAAGGTTCAGCACGGGTGTATGACTATGACGCAGCCGGGAATCCGCTCAGTGATGGGCGTTACAGCTACACCTACGACAGCCCGGGCCGGTTCACCGAAGTGCGGCAAGGGGCAGCCCCGCTGGTGCGCAGCAACTACAACGCCTTAGGTCAACGAGTGCGCAAAGACGCAGCGCGCAGCACCCACTACCTCTACAGCACGGACGGGCAGTTGCTCGCTGAACTCGACGCCAGTGGTAATACCTTACGCGAATATCTGTATCTGCACTCCTGGCCGGTGGCGGTGGTGGATTATGCTGCGCCGCCGGTAGCCGCAGCAGTGGCAGTGGTAGAAGGTGCGGATAGCATTGAAGAATCAGTGGAGGTGGCCGATGCTGCACCCAAGGATGCGGAGACGAGAGCCGATCTACCCGTAGTAGCAGTTCCAGGGGCAACGCTGACCTACCTGCATCCCGACCATCTGGGCACGCCGCGCCTGGCCACCGACAGCAGCAAGCGGGTGATCTGGCGTTGGGATTCTGCGCCCTTTGGGGATAGCCCTGCGCAGGAAGACCCGGATGGCGATGGGGTCAGATTTACCCTGAATCTGCGCTTCCCAGGGCAATACTTCGATGCCGAGACCGGCTTGCACTATAACTACTTTAGGGATTACGATCCCGTCACCGGGCGCTATCTGGAGTCCGACCCGATTGGGCTGAGGGGTGGGGTGAACACGTATGGGTATGTGGATGGGAATCCTTTAATAAAAATTGATTTATTTGGATTATTTTCAGTATCGCCAAAATGCAGTTCAGGTCAAGCAGCCGAAATTCGTAGGGCTGAGATTGAGTTGCGTAAGAGGCTATTCGAGAGCAGGTGCGGTGATTGTGATGATGGTGATTCAGGCTGCGTTCCTTGCGAATACCTTGATGCATTGAGGCGGGCGTTTGACCGCGTAACCGTGATATGTGGGAGGGTAGCGGGTAGTCCGGCATGTGGCATCACTGTAGACACTGGTAATAGGGATGTCGGTGACATTGTTCTTACCAATCTGGCATTCACGCATCAAATGCCACTTGATGAATGTGGTTGCTTGGAGTCCATCTTATACCATGAACTTTTCCATACACCAGAAGTTGGACTCAATTATTCCAAGCATCCAATCATAGAGCGGTTTGTTCTGAGGTGTTTTACATGCGCTAGATGGCACGATCCAAATGATCCTCGTTATCCAAGTTATAAGCCTTAATATTCAACCCTATTATGATTATCAAATTAATGATTATTATGTTTGTGTTACCGTTTTCTGTATCTGCAGATGAACACGGTGACCATAGTGGATCACTAATAAGATACATTATTAGGATGGAGGCGGAAAAATATAACAGAGAAGGCAGAAAAGACAAAATCGCTCTTGGTATTTTTAAGGATATTGATATTGGTGTCGGATTGGGGGGGGAGGATAAATCAAATTGGCCAGGATTCATAAAGAAATGCGGGGATCATTGTCTTTCTGTTATCAAAATGCTGCATAACAATAACTGTACTGAATCAGTTGATGAAATAATGCTTCGCTTAGACTCACCAATTTATGATTTTGTTATTACCGATGACCTGATTGGTGGATTAGGGCGCTGGAATTTAGAATCTGATTATTATACATCGCCATACTTTCTAAGTAGCTGCGACCTTATTTTATCGTATCATGTCAAATCCAGGTTAAAAGACAGTCCAGAACAAACCAAGAGAATGCACTATATCCTCAACGTAAAATTCACAGCGATCCTGTTTACATCCACTTCTGGCGAAATGCGCCCCATCGTGGAGCAGATATTGCAGGATCGTGATCAGATTTATCTTTGCGATTCTCCACCAGGCTGTGGTGCTTTTGAGATGTAGGTGCAGCACCCTGCCGTTATAGCTACGACGCCAATGGCAATCGCACTGCCAGTGATGGTAGTCCCTACGTCCTGGCGGTGGACAGCAACCGGCTCCTGCAAGGTTCAACACGGGTGTATGACTATGATGCAGCCGGGAATCCGCTCAGCGATGGCCGCTACAACTACACCTACGACAGCCAAGGCCGGCTCACCGAAGTGAAGCAAGCTGCAACCACACTGGTACGCAACACCTACAACACCCTAGGCCAGCGCGTGCGCAAAGATGGCGCCCGCAGCACCCACTACCTCTACAGCACCGACGGCCAGTTGTTGGTGGAACTCGACGCCACCGGCAACACCCTGCGCGAGTATCTCTATCTGCAAAGCTGGCCGGTAGCGGTGGTGGACTACACCGCCGCGCCCGTAGCGGCAGCGGCAGTTGCAGTAGCAGAACCTGTGGACAGCGTAGAAGAAACAACCGCCGATGCTGCACCCAAAGATGCGGAGACCCGCGCCGACGCACCTGAGGCGAGCACACCAGGAACAACCCTAACCTACCTACACCCCGACCACCTCGGCACACCCAGACTCGCCACCGATAGCACCAAGCGCGTAGTCTGGCGCTGGGACAGTGCACCGTTTGGGGACACGCTACCCGCCGCAGACCCAGACGGCGACGGGGTGCCATTCACCCTCAACCTACGCTTCCCAGGGCAATACTTCGATACGGAAACTGGCTTGCACTACAACTACTACCGGGACTATGATCCGGTCACGGGACGGTACCTGGAGAGCGACCCGATTGGGCTAAGGGGTGGAGTGGGGACTTATGGGTATGTGGGGGGAAGACCATTAACAAAAAGGGATTTATTGGGGCTAATTGGGTATGATTCTGGCTCTCGTTGTGACAAGGAGCAACTTCAGGAAATTGCACTGGCATCAAGTAAGGTTTGGCAAAAATTATCATCTGCCTGCGGTCGCTGTGGAGAGAGTGGTAACTGTGTGCCATGTGAGTATGCAGATGCATTGAAGCGAGCATTTCAACGGGTAATGGTTGACTGTAGGGAAAATCCCTCGGTGGGGCGGACTCCGTGCGGAGCGACCAGCGAGGCTGGTGACAGGATGGCGTTCTATCCACGTGCGTTTACGCACCAAATGCCGAGTGAGTGCGGCTGTTTAGAATCAATAATATATCATGAGCTTTTTCACATGCCAGAAGTTGGTATAAGTGATAGTGGACACTTCATCATAGAAGGGTTTGTGTTGAGGTGTTTCGACTGCGCACGTTGGCACGATCCAGATGGTTATCCTGATTATGGGTATTAGTTGCATGTATAGGTTCTTCTTTGCTGTCATTCCATGGATGTTTTTAATGCCCGGTATAGCAATCGCAGACACAGAGTATGATTATATGCGATTTTTTATTAAATTTATTTTGGATAAAGAACAGGTTAAAGAAAATGGTAGCGTGGTATTCTCCAGGGATGTTGACCTCCCGATAGGCATTGGAACCGTTTCAAGCGTGTCTGGACCTAATTGGCCTGGATTTATCAGGCAGCAGTGTGGGGATGCGTGTCTAACTGCTGCCGCTAGTATGTTGCGTGATCACCTCTGCACCGAAGATTCCAGAGAGATAGTGCTTGGGACAAGCTCACAGCTTTATGATTTTATTGTAACAGATGGGCTAGGTTATAGGTTATTAGGCGGCTATATCGGGGCTGAGTTTGATTATTACACCGCGCCTTACTTGCTAAAGAGCTGCCACTCGATCTTGGTTTATAAGGTGGACTCAAGATTTGCGGGGAGCATATCTGATAGGGTTAAAACAAAGGAAAGACTGGTTGTCGCGATGTATCGGATTGTGCCTGATGGCTTACAGCCTTTGGCAGAGAGAACAGTTTTTGAATACGATAGAGAATACAGCGTGGAGGACGGTTATATGTAATCGCAGAATCCCGTGACAGTATCCCCGTGAGTTTAAGATAGATGTCGCATCCCGCATGATCGTATCCCATTAAGGAACCTCTGAACAAGTCTGTTCATCCTGAGCTTGTCGAAGGGTGAACATTTTAATTTATTGAATTTGAATCGTCCTCTGCTCATGGTTCGATAGGCTCACCACGAATGGGGGACTTGTTCAGAGGTTCTTTAAGGAGCTACCCTCTGTTCAAAGCACGGGCTTGGCAGCCGCCTTGCGGGAATTCTGTGCTGACGGGGAGCGTGCCGCCTTGCGCAAATTCGTCCTGCTGAGGTTATCTCAACCTCCGTTCGTGCCGCAAAACCGCTGACAGGCCCCTGACCACCCCGCTACCCGGATTCCTCCCGCGCAGGTAAATGTAATCGCCTTGGTCATCCTGATCCATGTCGTGCAGGCGTCTGGGAGGGACGTGTTATGATGGCGCGCTCCTTAACGGTCTCAGAGAACCTCATCATGCAGTGGGAAACTGTCGTCGGGCTGGAAATTCATGCCCAACTTGCGACTCAAAGTAAAATTTTCTCCGGCGCGGCTACCGCATTTGGTGCCCCGCCCAATACTCAGGCGTGCGCCATTGACCTGGGGCTGCCCGGGGTGTTGCCGGTCCTCAACGGCGAGGCGGTGCGGATGGCGATCAAATTTGGCCTGGCCATCGGCGCCCAGATTGCGCCCGTATCGACATTTGCGCGTAAAAATTATTTTTATCCTGATTTACCAAAAGGTTATCAGATAAGTCAGTACGATCTGCCCATTGTCCGGCAGGGCCATCTGGCGATCGAACTGGACGATGGCCTGTCCAAAACCATCCGGATTACCCGCGCCCACCTGGAAGAGGATGCAGGCAAATCCCTGCATGAAGATTTTCACGGCGCCAGTGGTATCGATCTGAACCGGGCCGGAACACCGCTGCTGGAAATCGTCTCGGAGCCGGACATGCGTTCGGCCCGCGAAGCCGTGGCCTACCTGAAAAAACTCCATGCCTTGGTGCGTTATCTGGAAATTTGTGATGGCAACATGCAGGAAGGCTCGTTCCGTTGCGATGCCAACGTATCTGTGCGCCCGCTGGGCAGCACGCAGCTTGGAACACGCTGTGAAATCAAGAATCTGAATTCATTTCGCTTTATCGAACGGGCGATCAATTACGAGGTGGAACGTCAGATCGAATTGTTGGAGGCGGGGGGGCGCGTCATTCAGCAAACCCGGCTGTACGATGCCGAGCAAAACGAAACCCGGCCATTACGCAGCAAGGAAGAAGCCAACGATTACCGCTATTTCCCCGACCCGGACTTATTGCCCCTGGCGGTGGAATCGGCCCTGATCACCGAGGTGGCCAGCACGCTGCCGGAATTGCCGGATGCCAAGAAGGCGCGCTTCATGCAGGCTTACGGCCTGAGTGCCTACGATGCCGGGGTTCTGACGGCCACCCGGGAACTGGCTGCTTACTACGAAGCCGTGGTAACCCAGGCCGGTGGTGAACCCAAACTGGCGGCCAACTGGGTCATGGGCGATCTGCTCGGGGCCTTGAACAAGGCTGGGCTGGAGCTGGCCCAGTCGCCAGTCAGCGCCGCGCAACTGGCCGGGCTGCTGCAACGCATGGCTGACCATACGATTTCCGGCAAAATTGCCAAGCAGGTATTTGAGGCTCTGTGGCAGGGGGCGGCCAGTGCCGATGCGGTGATTGCAACGCAGGGCCTGAAGCAAATCAGTGATGATGGTGCCCTGGCCGGGTTGATTGATCAGGTGCTGGCGCAATATCCGCAGCAATTGAGTCAGTATCGGGCGGGTCAGGAAAAGCTGCTGGGCTTTTTTGTCGGGCAGGTCATGAAAGCCTGCCAGGGCAAGGCCAACCCGCAGCAGTTGAACCAATTGCTGAAACAAAAACTCGCGGGCCAGGGTGTGCCCCCCGGCGCACCGTAACCGGCCTGGCGCATCGGCATTGCGGCTGCGTGCGGCAAGCTGGGCTGGTCCCTCTGCGTCGCGGCATCTTCCGCTGCCAGCCCGATAATTGCCCAGCGGGTCGGGCAGACCCGCGCCATCTTGGCCGCCGATCCCACGCCTTCCCCTCTTTTGGGGCACATTGTGCCCCTGCGGGTGACAAGGTAAGATGGCGGCGTTTTTTGCGGCCGCTAACGGCCAACACCTTGTTTTACTGAGTGGGGAATTATTTTTATTATGTCTGGTAAAAACGCATTTTATGCCCAGTCGGGTGGCGTGACGGCCGTCATCAACGCCAGTGCCTGCGGCGTCATTCAGACGGCGCGGCAGTATCCTGACAAAATTTCAAAGGTTTATGCGGGACGCAACGGCATCATCGGCGCCTTGACTGAAGACCTGATTGATACCAGCCTGGAATCGGACGCCGCCATTGCCGCGCTGCGGCACACCCCGTCAGGGGCTTTTGGTTCCTGCCGCTACAAACTCAAGAGCCTGGAGGCCAACCGGGCCGAATATGAGCGGCTGATTGAAGTGTTCAAGGCCCATGATATCGGTTATTTCTTTTACAACGGCGGCGGCGACTCGGCCGACACCTGCTACAAGGTTTCCCAGCTTTCGGAAAAACTGGGTTATCCCGTGCAGGCCATCCACGTGCCCAAAACCGTGGACAACGACCTGCCCATTACCGATAACTGCCCGGGTTTTGGCTCGGTCGCCAAGTACATTGCCGTCTCCACCCTGGAGGCCAGCTTCGATGTGCGCTCGATGGCCAAAACCTCGACCAAGATTTTCGTCATCGAAGTGATGGGCCGCCATGCAGGCTGGATTGCCGCTGCCGGTGGCTTGGTCGAAGACCATAACATCCCGGTCGTGGTGTTGTTCCCGGAAGTGGAGTTTGACCCGGAGCGATTCCTGGCCAAGGTCAAGGCCCATGTCGAACAGCACGACTTCTGTACCATCGTGGTATCGGAAGGCTGCCATTACCCGGATGGCAAGTTCCTGGCTGAACAGGGTACTCGCGACGCTTTCGGCCATGCCCAGCTGGGCGGGGCTGCACCGGTGGTGGCCAACCTGATCAAGCAGGCGCTGGGTTACAAGTTCCATTGGGCCGTGGCTGACTATCTGCAACGGGCGGCGCGGCACCTGGCCTCGCAGTCGGATGTGGAACAGGCTTATGCGCTGGGTCAGGCGGCCGTGGAAAAAGCCCTGGAAGGCAAAAACGCGATCATGCCGACGGTGGTGCGGGAGTCATCCAGCCCCTATCGCTGGCATATCGGCGAAGCCCCGCTTGCGGCGGTGGCCAATGTCGAGAAGATGATGCCCAAGGAATTCATCACGGAGGATGGTTATGGCATTACGGCGGCCTGCAAGGAATATCTTTATCCCTTGATTCAGGGCGAAGCCTATCCGCCGTATCACAATGGCTTGCCGGTGTATGTCAGTTTGCAGAACATCGCCGTGCCCAGGAAGCTGCCCGTCTTCAGCCTGAAGGCGAAGTAAGCCCGCTGCAACCGGGCGCAGCGCCTGAACCGGCTCCTGATGTCTGAACCACCAGCATGATGAGGTGCCGGTCGGGGTTGTGCCCGGCCTTTTCCGCTGTTTCCAACCTGAGGTCTTCATGAGTCCAGAGTTAATCTTTGCGCTGGTCGCCGCCCTGGCGGCCATCGTTTACGGCATCGCATCCACCCGGTGGATCATGGCCAAACCCAAAGGCAATGCCCGGATGCAGGAAATTGCCCTCGCCGTGCAACAAGGTGCGTCGGCCTATCTCAAGCGTCAATACACGACCATCGGCATGGTCGGCGTGGTGCTGTTTGTCGCCATCGGCCTGTTTTTGGACTGGCCTACCGCCATCGGCTTTGCCATCGGTGCCATCCTGTCGGGTCTGACCGGTTTTATCGGCATGAATGTCTCGGTGCAGGCCAACGTGCGCACGGCCCAGGCTGCGAACGAAGGGTTGAATCAGGCGTTTCAGGTCGCGTTCCGGGGGGGGGCCATCACCGGCTTGCTCGTCGTTGGCCTGGGATTGCTGGGAGTTGCCGGTTATTACGCGCTACTGACCCTGATGGGGCTGAGCATAGACAAGGCCCTGCATGCCCTGGTCGGTCTGGCTTTTGGCGGTTCGCTGATTTCCATCTTCGCCCGGCTGGGCGGCGGCATCTTCACCAAGGGTGCGGATGTGGGTGCTGACCTCGTGGGCAAGGTCGAAGCCGGGATTCCGGAGGATGACCCTCGTAACCCTGCCGTGATCGCCGATAACGTCGGCGATAACGTCGGTGACTGCGCCGGGATGGCGGCCGATCTGTTTGAAACCTATGCCGTGACCGTGGTGGCAACCATGTTGCTGGGGGGCTTGCTGTTCAAGGACGCAGCCGCCGCGAGTGCGATTCTGTTCCCGCTGGTGCTGGGGGGCATTTCCATCTTTGCTTCGATTTTTGGTGCCCAGTTTGTGAGCGTCAACGACCCCAACAAGATCATGGCCGGATTGTATAAGGGCGTGATCTGGTCAGGTGTGGCGGCTGCGGTGCTGTTCTTGCCCGCCACCCACTACATGATGGCGGAATCCCAGTTTGGCTGGCTGAATCTGTATCTGTCGGCCTTGATTGGCTTGGGGTTGACTGGGGCGATGGTGTGGATCACTGAATACTACACCGCCAAGGAATATGGCCCGGTGCAGCACATTGCGGCTGCTTCGGCCACGGGTCATGGTACCAACGTCATCGCCGGGTTGGGCGTATCCATGAAATCCACCGCAGGCCCGGTGCTGGCCGTATGTGCTTCCATCTGGGGTGCTTATGAACTGGCCGGGCTGTACGGGATTGCGATCGCGGCCACTTCCATGTTGAGCATGACCGGGATCATTGTTGCCCTTGACGCCTATGGCCCCATCACCGATAACGCGGGTGGTATTGCCGAAATGGCCGAGCTGGATGAAAAAGTCCGGGGAATTACCGACCCGCTTGATGCCGTGGGCAACACCACCAAAGCCGTCACCAAGGGCTATGCCATTGGCTCTGCGGGCTTGGCTGCGCTGGTGCTGTTTGCGGATTTCACGCACTCCCTGACTACGCATGGACATCACAATCTGGCCTTTGATCTGTCCAACCACATGGTGATCATCGGCCTGTTCATCGGCGGCATGATTCCCTACCTGTTTGGGGCCATGGCGATGGAAGCGGTGGGCCGCGCTGCCGGTGCCGTAGTGATCGAAGTGCGGCGCCAGTTCCGGGAAATCCCCGGCATTATGGAAGGCAAAGCCAAGCCCGATTACGGCGCGTGCGTGGACATGATGACTCGTGCCGCCATCAAGGAAATGATCATCCCTTCGCTGCTGCCCGTGTCCGTGCCGATCATCGTCGGTCTGACCCTGGGGCCGCAGGCACTGGGTGGGGTGCTGATTGGTGCCATCATCACGGGCTTGTTTGTCGCCATCTCCATGACTACCGGCGGTGGGGCCTGGGATAATGCCAAGAAGTACATCGAAGACGGCCACCACGGCGGCAAAAAGAGCGAAGCCCACAAGGCGGCCGTGACCGGTGACACCGTAGGCGACCCCTACAAGGACACTGCCGGCCCGGCCGTGAATCCGATGATCAAGATCATCAACATCGTGGCCCTGCTGATTATCC
>CAYNNN010000071.1:0-10185 GCA_964398665.1 uncultured Gammaproteobacteria bacterium
GGTCGGAGAGAGAGCTGCGGAGCTGGAACGACCTCGGCGGAATCGTGCGCTGTGATCTCATCGCTGCGGGCCTGATTCAGGCCCTACGGAGTGTGGAAACCCGTTTGCCGGTCGTGGTGCGCCTGGCCGGTACCAATGCCGAGCAGGGACTGCAACTGCTGGCTGCCAGTGGTCTGGCCCTGGAAACGGCTGCCGACTTGACCACGGCAGCCCAAAAGGCGGTGGCAGCAGCCCGCCGTTAGCAGACGGGATTCACGGAAATCCGAAACGGTTGCGTCTGGACAGAGTTGCCTTGTATAACACCCGCCAGGTCACTGTCAGCCGCTGAAGATGTCCAAACTCGTTGTCGTCGAATCGCCCGCAAAAGCCAAGACCATCAAGAAATACCTGGGCAAGGGCTATGAGGTGCTGGCCTCTTATGGCCATGTGCGCGACCTGATTCCCAAGGAAGGTGCTGTGGACCCGGAGCATGATTTTGCCCTGCGCTATGAACGTATTGCCAAGAACAGCAAGCATGTTGACGCCATTCGGCAGGCGATGGCCAAGGCCGAGGCGCTGTATCTGGCAACCGACCCTGACCGGGAGGGCGAAGCCATTGCCTGGCACTTGTTCCAGCTTCTGGAAACCGGACTGGGCCAAAAGCCGGTGTATCGGGTGGTGTTTCATGAAATCACCGCCACAGCGGTACAACAGGCCGTGGCGCAGCCGCGCAGCCTGCACATGCCGCTGGTCAATGCGCAACAGGCGCGTCGGGCACTGGATTATCTGGTCGGCTTCAATCTCTCGCCCTTGTTATGGCGCAAAATTCGCGCCGGGCTGTCGGCTGGTCGGGTGCAAAGCCCGGCTCTGCGGCTGATTGTCGAACGTGAAGAGGCCATCGAGCGCTTCCAGCAGCAGGAATACTGGACTCTGACGGCGCAAAGCCAGCAGCATCAGCAGGCGTTTTCCGCCCGACTCACCCACTACGCCGGCACCCGGCTGGAACAATTCAGTTTTACCAGCGCCAGCGCCGCTGCGGCGGCCCAGACGGCCGTGCTGGCTGCTGCCCAGGGGGTATTGGAAGTCATCGAGGTTGAGAAGAAGCAGCGCCGGCGACAACCGGCCGCACCGTTCACCACCTCAACCCTGCAACAGGAGGCTGCCCGCAAATTGGGTTTTGGTGCCCAGCGCACCATGCGCGTGGCCCAGCAGCTTTACGAGGGCGTGGATGTGGGCCAGGGGGCCGTGGGTTTAATCACCTACATGCGTACCGACTCGGTCAATCTGGCCGCAGAAGCCCTGACAGCCCTGCGTGCCACCATCCGCAAGCTTTATGGCGCTACGGCACTACCCGGTCAGGCCCGCCATTACAAGACCAAGACCAAGAATGCCCAGGAAGCTCACGAGGCCATCCGCCCCACGGACCCGACCCAACTGCCGGATCAGGTACGGACGGCCCTGAGCAGCGACCAGGCCCGGTTGTACGAGCTGATCTGGAAGCGGGCCATTGCCTGCCAGATGAATGCAGCACTGTATCATACGGTCAGCGTGGATCTCAGCGCCGGAGCCGGGCATATCTGCCGGGCCAACGGCAGTACCCTGGTGGAACCCGGCTTCATGGCCGTCTATCTGGAGGATACTGACGATGCCCAGCAGGAAACCGATCAAGCCCTGCCTGTGCTGGCGGTCGGGGACCAGACCCCGCTGCTGGCGCTAGTCACTGAGCAGCATTTTACCGAACCGCCGCCACGCTATACCGAGGCCAGTCTGGTCAAGGCGCTGGAAGAATACGGCATCGGACGCCCTTCGACTTATGCCAGCATCATCGGCACCCTGACGCAGCGTGAGTATGTCACCCTGACCCAGAAACGCTTCACCCCCACGGATGTCGGACGGATTGTCAACAAATTCCTGACCGACTACTTTCAGAATTACGTGGACTATGATTTCACGGCCCGGCTCGAAGATGACCTGGATGCCGTGTCCCGTGGGGAAATCGAGTGGATTCCGCTGCTGCGCCAGTTCTGGACCCCGTTTCAGGCCCTCGTACAAAGCACGCAGGAGAGCGTCAAGCGTAGTGATGTCACGCAGGAAAAAATTGAGGAACCTTGTCCGAAATGTGGTCAGCCACTCGCCATCCGGCTAGGTCGCCGGGGGCGGTTCGTCGGTTGTACCGCCTATCCGGATTGTGACTATACCCGGCCGCTGGGCGAACCGGCCCAGCCGGAGCCGGAACCGCTGCTGGAACGCAAATGCCCGCGTTGTGAGGGTGAACTGCTATTAAAGCAGAGCCGTTATGGAAAATTCATCGGCTGCCGGAATTATCCAACCTGCAAATATACCGAACCGCTGCAAAAGCCCGAAGACACCGGCGTGACCTGCCCGCAGTGCCAGCAGGGCACCTTGTTGAAGAAACGTGCCCGCAGCGGGCGGTTTTTCTATTCCTGTTCCCGTTACCCGGAGTGCCGCTATGCGGTGTTCAACGAACCGGTGGCGGAAAGTTGTCCGCAGTGCCACTGGCCGATTCTGACCCTGAAAACCACTCAGCGCCAGGGCAATCTGAAAATCTGCCCACAAGCGGAATGTGGTTATGCCGTGGCGCTGGAAACCGGCGCCGTAGTGACCCTGCCCCCCAGTCCACCGCGCAAGACCGCCAGCCGCAAGCCGGCGGCGGCCCCGGCAGCCGCCGCCTCCAAAAGCCGGGTGCGCAAGACCGCCAGCCCCCCTGCGGCCGCCACACCCAAGCGGCGCAGTTCCAGCAAAGCCTGAGGAAAACCATGTCGCCTTTTGTCGCCATCCTGATGGGTTCGGAGTCCGACCTGCCGGTCGTGCAGGAGACCCTGAACGTGCTGAAAAAATTTGCCATCACCCACGAAGCGCGGGTGTTGTCCGCCCATCGCACGCCGCAAGCAACCCACGCCTATATCCGCGAAGCAGAAGCGCGTGGCTGCGCAGTATTTATAGCCGCTGCCGGGCTGGCTGCGCATCTGGCCGGGGCCGTGGCCAGCGCAACCCTGCGCCCGGTGATCGGCCTGCCGCTGGATGCTGGCCCCCTGCAGGGTCTGGATGCCTTGCTGGCCACGGTGCAGATGCCGGGTGGCGTACCCGTGGCTTGTGTCGCCATCGGCAAGGCCGGGGCCAAAAACGCCGGTTATCTGGCTGCCCAGATGCTGGCCTTGCAGGACCCGGCCCTGTACGCCCGCCTGCAGGCCGAACGCGCGGCTCAGGCCGAAGCCATTTTGGCCAGGCCTCCACTGGCTTGAGTTTCCCCCCTGCGGTGGCCCGCCGTTTACAAGCCACGCTGGCGCGGGGCGGGATTCTGGCCTACCCGACCGAAGCTGTTTATGGTCTGGGTTGCCGTGCTGATGATGCCGAAGCGGTGTTGCGTTTGCTGGCGCTCAAACAGCGGCCCTGGGATAAGGGTCTGATCGTGCTGGCTGCCGACTTTGCCCAACTTCAGCCCTACCTGCTGCCTTTGACCCCGGAACTGGCGGCACGGGTCTTGCCGACCTGGCCGGGGCCAGTCACCTGGTTGTTACCCGCCCGGCCCGAAACGCCGCTTTGGCTGCGCGGTGCGCATCCCCAGCTGGCGGTACGGGTGACGGCACACCCGATCGCAGCAGCCCTGTGTCGGCTGGCCGGGCCGCTGGTCTCCACCAGCGCCAACCCGGCAGGCCATAGCCCCGCCCGTAGTGTGTGGAGTGTGCGCCGTTATTTTGGTCCGGCGGTCACGCTGGTGCGCACCGGGGAGCTGGGTCACAGTCTGCGGCCTACCCCCATCTACGACGCCCAGACCGGCGTCTGCCTGCGTGCGGGCGGCTGAGCGTTCAAAATCCCGGTCCATCCGGACGCGACGCAGCAGCCGTGCCCACCGCGTCAGCAACATCAGGCTTCGGCCGGGATCGGCATGACAGGCGGCAAGGGTTGCACTTTCAACACATACAAGGCCAGATCCTGACTTTGCAGGCGCTGCTCGCCCAGCCGGGACATTTGTTTTTCCCCGTCTTCCCGCCATAGCCACAGTGGTGTACCCACGCGCAAGCCCAAATCCGGTGCCAGTGCCACCACCCACTCTCCCTGGGGCGACAGGGCCAGCAAGCCAGGCCAGCGTAGCTCATCCAGCCGGGTCGGGTCTTGCAGCGCCACAGCCTGCGGTTGCTGGCCCAGCTTGACCAGCGCCAGTTCCAGGGCGTGTTCCTCCAGCCGGTGCAGGCGCTGGACGTAACCGATGGTTTCAAAGCAGCCGCTTAAGCGTTCAAACAGCAAGCATTGGCCAATGGCCAGATGGGGCAGTCCCGGATAATCGTGTACTGTTACCCGCAACCCGCTGAGACTCTCATCCAGCAAGTGCCAGGCTTCCAGGGGCGGCGGTTCACCCGCAGGCCAATTGGCGGGTGGTCGGCCCTGCATCTGGCGCAGGTATTCCGGGCAATGGCGAAACCCGGCCGCACCAAGACGTAGAAATACATTCTGCCGGGGTTGACGCTCATACATGCGCCGATGCGGTTGCAGGCGGTACAGCATCCGATCCACCAGCGCCAGACGTGCGCTCAGCGGCAGGTGTTGCAGGGGGGCTGGCGTCGGCTGGGCAGCTTCACCCACCAGCAGTTGGCGCTGGAGCTGGTGCTGATGCTGTTCCAGCAAGGTGAACAGCTCGCCCAGCCCCAGTATCAGACCCTGCTTGCTCACGGGCAGGCGCTGAAATCGGGGTGGACCATTCAGGTCAGCGTAGCTGATGACCTGACGCGCTTCCAGCACCTGGCCTGTATCCGCTTGCCAGATCGGAGATTGTGGCAGGTTACGCAGATAGGCATCCGGCACCATGACATCGCTCAGGGGCCAGGTTGTGGCATCCAGCAATCCAAAAAACTGGAGCGAGGTATACAGTCCGGCAGGTGTCACCGTCCGGTCCTCATCACCCGCCAACGTCAACAGGGGCGGCAGCGCGGTTTCATGCAGATTCAACTGACGCAGGCCGAAATAAACCTGGTTGGCCGCCACCCATTGTTCCGGCAGCAATTTTTGATAGCGCAGGGCGCACAGGCGCTGCATCGCCCGGAGCAATTCCAGGACCCGCAACCCATAGGTAGCCAGCAATTGGTTCAGGCTGGGCGGCGGCTGGTGTAATAATTGCCAATGTTCCTGCAACAGGCGCTGGACCAGCAGGCCCAATTCATCCACGACCCGAATGGTCAGCCGGAGTTGCTCGCGCCGGGCCTCCAGATGCTCCGGCTGTTCCAGTACCTGTAGATGTTGCTGATAGACTTGCGTCACGGTCGCGGCCAACCAGCGTTCGAGGCCATGCAGAATTTCGTTCTGCCGTTCCACACGCACCGTACGCCGATTCACCAGCAGCAAAAAGGCGTAACACTCGGGCAACTGGGTTTCCAGCGGCTCGCTGGCTGCCAGCCGGGCCTGAAGGTCAGTCCATAAATTGCGGGGCAAGGCGCCGGCTTCCTGCGGCGGCAGGTTGAATACTGGCGCTGGTACCGGTAACGGCGACGTGCCCCTGAACCACTCCTTCCACCCCATGATGCTGACCTCTCACACTGGCAACGACGGTGAATAACAGACTGCGCTAGTGTAGGCGCCTCGGCAGTCCTGCGCAAAGCGTTTGGATGGGTTATCATCACCGCATGTCACTTCCGGAGCCTGCCCCCGATGCCCAATCTCCCTGCTGTACAGGATTATTTACTTGACTTGCAAAATAGAATATGTATGGCTCTGGAGGCATTCGAGCCTGAGTCCCGCTTCCAGATTGACCGCTGGGAACGCGCTGAAGGTGGCGGTGGCAATAGTCGGGTGCTGGAGGGCGGGGCGGTTCTTGAACGTGCCGGCGTCAATTTTTCCCACGTCCACGGCCGACACCTGCCACCCTCAGCCAGTGCCAGCCGTCCGGAACTGGCCGGGTGCAGCTTTCAGGCACTGGGCGTATCACTGGTGATTCATCCGCGCAATCCCTACGTACCCACTTCCCATGCCAACTTGCGTTTTTTCATCGCTGAAAAGCCGAATGCCGACCCGGTCTGGTGGTTTGGCGGCGGTTTTGACCTGACACCTTATTATGGCTTTGAGGCAGATGCCCGGCACTGGCATCAGACTGCGCAGGCGGCCTGTGCGCCATTTGGCCCGGAAGTTTATCCGCGCTACAAACGCTGGTGTGATGAATATTTCCACCTCAGGCATCGTAATGAGGCCCGAGGCATCGGTGGATTGTTTTTCGACGACCTGAATGCTGAAGGCTTTGAGTCATGCTTTGCGTTTGCACGCAGCGTGGGTGACCATTATCTGCCTGCCTACACGCCGTTGGTGGCACGGCGCAAGGATATGCCTTATGGCGCACGGGAACGCGAGTTCCAATGTTATCGGCGTGGGCGTTACGTGGAATTCAATCTGGTCTATGACCGGGGCACCTTGTTTGGTCTCCAGTCCGGGGGGCGCACCGAGTCCATCCTGATGTCGCTTCCCCCTCAGGTGAGCTGGCGTTATGCCTGGCAACCCGCACCTGGAAGCCCGGAAGCCCAGCTTTACGAACAGTTCCTGCGGCCCCGCGACTGGCTGGCATGACGGCCAGCCACCACCTGGGGTCCGGCAGCGCCTGCCCCGCTGTCAGGCCCCCGGTCCCCTAACGGGTTTCCCAGGGGAAGCGCGGCAGATTCTCCAATGCCTGCATCAACCCCGCATTCCACTGCTCGGCCAGTTGCCGGGCAAAGGGGTTGTCTTCCTGATACACACAACGCCGACCCTCTACCAGGGTATCACGCTGGTAGAGCAGTAGCTCAACCGGCGGCCCGACGGTCACATTGCTGCGCACGGTGGAGTTCATGGAGACCAGCGCGCAGCGGGCCGCCCGTTCCAGCGCCAGACTGCGTTTGATCACCCGGTCCAGAATCGGCTTGCCATATTTGGCCTCTCCGATTTGCAAGAATGGGTGTTCACTGGATTCATGGATATAGTTACCCTGCGGGTATACCAGAAAAGTCTCCGGTATCGCCTTGCCGATCTGGCCACCGAAGATGAACGTGGCTTCAAAATTGGTGTTGGCGGTGTCGCGTCCGGCCTGCTGCTTCTGCATCCAGGTACTCACCACCCCGACATAATCCGTCGCCTCCTGCAAGGTCTCGACACTTTTGAGGTTGGGCAGGAGGCCATTCACCACATCACCACGCAATTTTTTCACCACGGCCTGCGTAGTGGCCAGGTTGCCTGCGGACAGCAGGACAAAACTGCGTTCTCCCGGCCAGGTGAAGGTGTGCATTTTGGAATAGACGCTGACGTTGTCCGTTCCGGCATTGGTGCGCGAATCAGAGCAAAAAATCAGTCCTTCGTTAACGTTGATGGCAAGACAATAGGTCATGATGAGGGCCGTACCGCGAAGTTCATTGCTAATCTAAGCGTGGAACGCCGTTTCGACAACCACTTTCCACGCGTTAATGCACAGCCCCGGCTATCGTGCACGCGGCGGGGCGACTGGCGTCGGCAATGGCTGGCGCACCGTAGCCCGCAGTTGGGCCAAAGCCGCTGGGCTGATGCTAGCATTGCCGTAACGCAACGGCAGATAAAGTGCGGTGACTTGGTTCACATAGGCGCTCAGTTCAGGCTGCTGCCGGCTGATGCGCATACAGTAGGCTTGCGGGCCTTCCTGCGGCGCACGCGGGAGTCCGCGCCGGGCCAGACGCTGACAATAATGCTGGTACAAGGCCAATACCGGGTCAGGCCGCCGCAGGGGCCGCCGCCACAACACCCAGGCCCCCATGATCATCCCGGCCAGACTGATCCCCAGGGCCATCACGAAACTGAGCTGCTGCCAGTGCCGACTGTCCAGGCCCCACTCAGCCAGCAGGTTTTGCTGGCGCTTTTCGGTATAACCCATCACCCACTGATGCCAGGCGTTGTTCATGGCATCCCAGCCGAAACCGGCCTGCCGCCAGATCTGACGCATCCAGTCGGCCTGAAGATTGAAGCGCAGCAAACCGTCCGGAGCGGCCACCCGGTTACTCAGGCTGTTTTCCAGCCGCTCCGGGGCTACGACTGCCGTTGGGTCTACCCGAAACCAGCCCCGTGCTTCGCTCCAGACTTCGACCCAGGCATGGGCGTCGGCCTGCCGCACCACCAACGTTTCATCCAGTGGATTGATCTCGCCCCCCAGATAGCCGGTGACGACGCGGGCTGGAATCTGTCGGGTACGCAGCAGGGTGGTTAGCGCTGCGGCATAATGCTCACAAAACCCGCGCCGGGTCTTGAACAGAAACTCACCCACCGGATCGCTGCCCAGCAAGGGCGGCTGTAGGGTGTAGCTGAACCCCTGATCCCGGAAGTGGCGCAGGGCGGCCTGCACCACGGTTTCGGCATTGTCACCCGGCCAGCGGGCCGCCAGTGCGGTGACCTCAGGGTTCAGCGACTCGGGCAATTGGGTGTACAAGACACGCTCCCCGGACTTGAGGCTCAGATTCTGGCCACGCAGATAAGACAGCACCTCATAACGGCGCCGTTCGCGTACCGCGCCGGTCGTCACCAGCTGGGTATCCCGCTGCACCACACCCTGCGGCGTGTCCGGCGCCACCCAGTCCATGGCCAGGAGCCAGTTTTGCTGGTGAGGCTCCAGGGTAACGGTATAACGCAGCGGCAGTTCCAGATTTTCCAGCTTGGGCGGCTGATGGCCAAATTTCGTCACTGGAGCCGACCAGGTGATGCCATCGGTGTGCCATAGCACCGGGCCGCGAAAATAACGCACCGCTGACGGCGGGATATCACCCTCAAATTTAACTCGAAAGGCAATGGCCGTGGACAGAATCAACTGGCTGATCCGGCCGGGAGACATGCGGTCAGATAGGCCCGAGGCTGCGGTATTTTCGGCGGGCATGGCCCACAGGGGCGTATCCAGGCGCGGAAACAGGACAAACAACACCACGGCCAGGGGCGCACTTTGCAACAGCAGGACCCCGCCCAGACCCAGCTTGGCGCGTAAACTGAGCTGGCTACCGGGATGATTGAGGTCCACCAACGCGGCCGTGAGCAGCAGGGCACTGCCAATCAGATACAGGACAGCGGCAAAATCCTGCCAGTAGAAGAACAGGGTGGTCAGACTGAAGTAGGCCAGGAACAAGACCATGTAGGCATCGCGTTCGTGGCGCATTTCCAGGAGTTTGAATCCCAGCAGGGCGACCAGCAGGGTCACGCCGCTGTTACGGCCCAGCCCAAAATTGAACTCGGCCAGAATGGCAAAGGCGGCCAGACTGGCCAGCAGCACCCGCAGCGGTGCCCCAGGGCGCAGGCGCGGCCAGGCCAGGCTGACCCAAAACCACAGCAGCGTGGCTAAATAACCGCCCGTCACCCAAAGCGGCAAATGCTGCACGTGACCAGCCAGCGCCAGGCTGGCAGCCAGACTGAGGCGCAGCGCCAGGGCATCAGCCAGCGGTAGCGGTACTTTGGGGCGTGCCATGACGGGCCAGAGCCTCCAGACAATGATGCAGATGGGCTGGGCCACGGGCAGGTGGAATTTCCAGCCCTGGCAAGCGCAGCCCGTACGCCAGGCCATCGGCCTCGGCACTCAGTACCCAGCGGCAGAGCTGCCTGAGCCGGGCTTCCGGATCAGGTTCCGGTACCTGCTGAAAATCCAGCCAGCGCCAATGGCCCTGGGTGGTGGCAAAGCTTTTGACCCATAACTGCTCATTACGCGCCCAGGCGGGCCAGTGAATCCGTCGGGGGGAATCACCAAGCTGATAAGGCCGCAAACCTGCAAAGTCTTCTTCCCCATCCCCACTAGCTAAGGTCCCCGCTGCGGCCAAGGCATTAGGGGCCGGCAACGGCATTTCACCCTTAGGTTCCGGGTAGACCAGACAATCTGCGGCCAGATCAAGATGGGCCCAGGCTTGCAGCAAACCGAGTGGAAAATGCGTGCTGAGTACCGCTGGTCCCAAGGCCAGGCGGCCCCGCTGGCGGGCAAATCGGCTCAACTCGGCGCGCACTTCACCGCCGGCCAGCACATCATGGTGCTGCTGGCTCTCAGGGTTGGTCAAGGTCAGGCTATAGCGGGCGGTTGCGGTCGGATTTTCCAGCCAGAGTTCAAACCGGGCCACGCTCCCGGCAAATACGGCGGGGGCATGGCCCACCCGCAGGCGCAACCCCGTCAGATTGCGATAGGTATGCAGAATCGCGGCAATCCCCAGCCCCGAGAGGATGAAAGTCAGCAGATAACCCAGGTTA
>CAYNNN010000072.1:0-10163 GCA_964398665.1 uncultured Gammaproteobacteria bacterium
AGCCCTTGTCCGGCTCGGCCCAGTCGTTCAGATACGCCAGCGCGGCTTTGGGAAAGGCCGCAGCGCCCAATTCCTGGCGCAAGGGATAAAGCACGTCATCCAGAGCCTCCACCAGATCGGCAGCCGCCAAGCCACGCCGATTCGGGACGATAAATGCCTGATGCAGGAAGCTGGCGATCAGCGGTGCATGATCCGAACGCAGCAAACGCCAGGCTGGATGCTGATTGCGCAAGGCACTGAGGCTGGCAAAATCGAAGGCCATGGCACACCATCGGGGGAATGCCGGAGGGTAGCGCCATCACCCCGCCTAGGTCAACAAGATGAAGTTGTCACGGCAGTTGGTGTCGGCCCAAACCAGCGCAAGGTGCCCACACCACATGCGGCGGTTGAAGCCTGCCGGGGCGCAGCGGATAATGCCCCTGGCCTACCCACGGAGGTTTTATGCGTTTTGTCCTTGTCCTCTGCACCGCCTTGCTGACCAGCACCTCGGCTTATGCCCTGACCGATGCCCAAACCCTGCCCTTGTTGCAGGCGATGGGCGAGTGGCAGGCGGCCTATCCGCTGGCCATCAACGAAGCCCAGCGCCACAACACCCTGAACGCCTGGGCGAGTGTTTACCAACAGCCCGAATATGCTGCACTCACCCAACCGTTTAGCCGTGCTCAGGTCTATGCCGCCGCCTGGCAAGCCACGCAACAGGCCAACACGGTGGCCGATTATCGCCGCTTCATCACGCTGGCACCCGAAAGCGTCGGCAGCCTGCTGGCCATTGAGGCCCACTATCAACTGGCCCGCCAACACGATACGCTGGAAGCCTACACCGAATTCATGGCCGAATATCCCGAAGCCACGCAATCGCTGGACGCCATGCTGCGGGTGCAGGAACTGATCTGGCGCAAGGTCAAAACAGAAAACACCGTCGCGGGCTATGACCGTTATCTGGACACCTTCCCCGAGTCCAGATTTGCCCCCGAAGCGGAACAAGCGGCGCAGCAACTGGTCGCCCAGCCCTACGCGAAAACCTTGGCACAGTGTGCACAAGATGCTGAAACCTTGCGCCTTGAGCAAAAATCGCGCGGCGAGATGACCGCCAGACGCGAGGCCGAGCAAATGCGCAAAGACTGCATCGAAGACCTGGCGCGCACCGTTTTCAACACCGCCCGGAAAAGCCAAACACCCAGGGCAGGCCTGCGTTTCTATGCGTATCTGGATGCTGAGCGTGCGTTTACCAACACCAAAGTGACTACCGAACATCTGGATCGCCAGGAACGGCGCGAACATCAAGCCAAGCTTGAAGGCTTATTGCAGCAACAACTGGCTCAGTCCCAGCAACAAACCAACGCCCTGCTGGCCGCACTGGAAACCCAGACTCAGCGCCTCGAAGCTGCCACCGAAAAGCAAACCCAGCGCCTCGAAGCTGCCACCGAAAAGCAAACCCAGCGCCTAAGCAGTGTCATTGAAACCAATGCCAAACGCCTGGAGGAAGGAATTCAGGGCTTACGTCGAAGCATGGCTGTTGGCAATATGTGCCCCGAACTAGGACCTGTCATTTTAGCCGCTGCCAAAAGTGCTTGCGTGTTGGCACTTGACCCAGCCGCACGCGATGCCGTGGAAGATACCGTCACGGGCGCCGTGCAAGCAGCACAATCATTTATCTAGGGGGCTATCGTGTTACGCATCTTGTTGTTGCTGAGTTTATTACTGGGGCAGGCCATTGCCGCTGATTGCCCTCAACCCAGTGGACGAATTTTGATTAAAACCCAGCCGGAAAAAGCTGCAATCTGGCTAGATGAACAAAAGCTGGCGGATGCCGCACCGATGGTAACGCCACCATTATGCGCGGGTCAGCATCGTCTACGGGTTGAAGCTCAAGGCTATGAAACACAGACGCTCACCGTCGAAGTCACTGGGGACATATTGCTCACCCAAACCGTGACCTTGAATGCTGTCAAGCCGCTCCGTGACCCCAAGACCGGGATGGAGCTGGTGCTTATCCCGAAGGGCTGCTTCCAGATGGGCAGCCCGGAGAGCGAAGAAGGGCGGTTTAATGAAGAACAGCAACATCGGGTGTGTATTGAGGGGGATTATTACCTAGGCAAATACGAAGTGACCCAAGGGCAATGGGAAGCGGTGATGGGCAACAACCCGTCGCGCTTCAAAGGCGCGAACCGACCGGTGGATCAAGTTTCGTGGGACGACATCCAGGAATTCCTGCGCAAGCTAAACGCGCAGACGGGGCAGAACTACCGGCTGCCGACGGAAGCCGAGTGGGAATATGCGGCCCGAGCGGGGACGAGTGGGGCGTATAGCTTTGGGGACGATGCCAACCAACTGGGCCAGTATGCGTGGTATAAGGATAACAACGGATGGACCTATCCGGTGGGGACAAAGCTGCCGAACCCGTGGGGTTTGTATGATATGCACGGGAACGTGTGGGAATGGACCTGTTCGGGGTGGGCGCGTGTTTACAACGGGGAAGAACAACACTGCGGGAGCAGCGCCACTTACCGCGTGGTGCGCGGTGGCTCATGTAGCAGCGACGCGCGGCTCGCCCGTTCCGCTCTCCGCATCAACGATACGCCGGACAACCAGATCAGCGACCGCGGGTTCCGGGTCATGCTGCCCGTCCCCAGAACGCCTTGATTTTGCGCGTCCCCCCACCCAACCTCCCCCCTCCGGGGTGAGGAGCTTGATCTGACGCCCCACTGGGGTGAGGCGTTCAAGCCGCCCCAGCGGCAGGTTTCAACGCGCACTCCCGCCCCCAGCGGGGGCGGGCTGGGGTGGGGGCGATTTTTCGGCGCTGGGATTACTTCCCCCCACCCGACCTCCCCCCTCCGGGGTGAGGAGCTTGATCTGACGCCCCACTGGGGTGAGGCGTTCAAGCATCTTCCGAGCTTAAAGAGGCTACGATGAAAGTTCCCTATGGGTTGAGTAATTTCCGGGACGTGATCAGCCAAGGCTATGGGTATGTGGATAAAACCGCGTACATTGCCCAACTGGAAACCAGCGGCAAATATCAAATGCTGTTGCGCCCCCGGCGCTTTGGCAAAAGCCTGTTCATCTCGATGCTGGAGTATTACTACGACCTCAACTATCAAGCCGAATTTGAGGCGCTATTCGGCAAGCTCTACATCGGACAACACCCAACACCCCTGAAAAACCGCTATCAGGTGCTGTTTTTGGAGTTCAGCGGTATCGCCACCGGCAGCATAGACGCGATTTACCGGGCGTTTAACACCAAAATTCAAGTAGCTTTGCAGGGCTTTTTGCAACGCTATGCTTATGATCCCTCAATTGCCCAGGGACTGGCGCAGGCGAGTTCACCCTATGAGAAAATGGATTATTTTCTGGCTGCCGTCTCTGGCCACAAGCTTATGATCCTCATCGACGAATACGACCATTTTGCCAATGCCTTGCTGGCAGAAAGCCAGGAGCTGTTCCAAAGCATCATGGGCAAGGGCGGCTTTGTGCGCAGCTTCTACGAAACCCTGAAAGCCGCGACCCAACGCGGCACCCTGGACCGGATGTTCATCACCGGTGTCACCCCGTTGATGCTCGATAGCCTCACCAGCGGCTTCAACATCAGCAAGAACCTCTCGCTCGATCTAGAATTTAACGCGGCGATGGGTTTTACCGAAGCCGAAACTCAAGCGCTGCTACAACCGCTGGTGGCGCAATGCCAGCTTGACCCCGAAGCGCTGCAAGCTGACGTGCGCGGCTGGTATAACGGCTATCGCTTCCACGAAGAGGCTACTGGCACGGTGTACAACTCGGACATGGTGCTGTACTTCATTGACAAATTCGACCTGAGCCGCTGCGCTTATCCGCGCAAGATGCTGGACGACAACATTGCCTCGGACTATCGCAAGATCATGGCCTTGTTTGAAATCGGCGACCGGGAGACCAACCAGCAAGTGCTCACCGAACTGATTGACCAAGGCACGGTGATTGCCCAACAGCGGCGGCGCTTTGAACTCGATAAAATATTTGACCGCGAAGATTTTATCAGCTTGCTGGCCTATATGGGTTTTATCACCCTGGCGGGGGCTACGCTCTCGGGGAGTATTTTTGCCATCCCCAACCATGTCATCGAAGAGTTGTATTTTCAGTATTTCAAAGTTGAGTTGGAACGTCGCAACCAGATTCGCATCCCCAACCGCCCCTTGGGCATTGCGATAGAAGCTCTGGCGCTGCAAAACGATTTGCAACCCCTCGCCGGAGAAATGGCCAAGGTGCTGGAGTTACTGTCGAACCGCGATGCGATGCAGATGAACGAAAAGCACCTCAAGACCGTGCTGTTGACCCTGCTCTATCAAGTGCCGGTATATTTCATCTACAGCGAACGCGAAGTCAGCCGCCGCTACCCCGATATTGTGCTCCGGGAACGCAGCCCCTACGCGGTGAACCATCAACACCTGATTGAGCTGAAATACAGCAAGCGCAGTGACAAGGACTGGGACGCCAAGCGTGCGGAAGGCATCACCCAGGTGCAGGAGTATCTGCAACTCCCCGAGCTTGCGGCAATGCAAAAACTCAGCGCCTGGCTGCTCATCAGCGACGGGGTGCAAGTCGAGGTGGTGCCGGTGCCCCAAACGAGCGCGTAATGCCCGCGTCTCAACTGGGACATCAGGTGTAGGCAGTCGGGCGCTCAGTAGGTGGCAACAACTGCCGGGTGGCCATCTGCGCTTGCAGCCTGGCCCAGACTTGGGCCGGCGGCAGGGTACGATAACAAGGCGGTGCCTGCCCGGCAGGCACCTGATGGCACTGGCGCTGCACACAGGGCGCACAAGACCAGGTTGCCTGCAAGTTGCACTGACGCGGACCCAGCGCCCCTGTCAGCGCCGGGCTGGTTGCACCATACAACCCCACGCCAGGCCGCCCCAAAGCCGCTGCCAGGTGCAGCAGACCGGTATCCACGCCCACCACACCGGCAGCTCCGGCCAGTAATCCGGCCAAGTCACTCAGGGATAGCCGGGGCAATACGGTGGCATCATCCCCGGCGGCCAACGCCGTGGCGCGCGCCTGTTCTGCAGCATTACCCCAGGGGAGCAGCACCTGAAAGCCCGCTGCCCGCGCCAGGGTTATCAATTCCTGCCAGCAAGCGTGCGGCCATTGCTTGCTCATCCAGGCAGTACCATGCAAAAACACCAGGTAAGGCTGCTGACCCCAGCGCGGGTCAGGTTTGCAGGTCAGGCCAAAGTTTGCCGGTGTCTGCGGGAGTGGATAGTCCAGTGCCTGCGCCAGCAACTGGCGCAGACGCAGCACCGCATGTTGGCCCCAGGCCACGGAATAAGTACGCTGATACAGCAGGCTGGCTACCGGTTCACGGGCCGAATGTCGATCCAGCCCCAGGCGCAGGCCACGGGCTTGCGCGGCCACGCCGGCGCTTTTGAGCAAGCCCTGGGCATCCAGAACCCGGTCGTAGGAGACCTGTTGCACCTGGCGGCGGAACTGGCGCCACTCACCGGAGCGCCAGGCTTGCAGCAACCCACGCCGCCAGCGCCGCAAAGCCACCGGAATCACCTGCACAACTGCCGGGTGCCAGAGTGGAATCTGCTGATAAGCCTCCTCAATCACCCAGGTTACTTCCAGATGGGGCAAGGCCTGATGCGCATCGGTCAGTGCGGGCAGGGTATGCACGACATCCCCCAGCGAGGAGAGTTTGATCAATAACAGGCGCATCGGTAACCCTGACCGCCAAAGTGAGATCCAGGCCCAATCCAGGCTGACTGCGCGGGCATCATGTCCTGCGCCGGGCACGCCCTGCCTGTTTGCGCCTGATGACTTCCCTAAGCGGGGTGTCGGGATATTTTTTAAATCCCTTCAAACGCTTGAGGCGTGATTTTGCCTTGACCACACCCTCAACACGCTCGGCTGCAACTGTGTCCACAACACCTGAGACCTGAGCCAGCAGTTGCCTTGCAACCCTGCGCACTTGTTGATGCTGCATCGCTTTACGCTTCGGAATGCTGTTACGTGCAGCATGGGGGCTTTCACCGTACATGTTCCTGCAGTCGTGCGCCAGACTGGCGCGTTTCTTTTGTTGTGGGGTTTTCAATTGGCTCATGCTGTTGAACCGCAATCGGGCGGCCACCGGGGCAATCGGATTGCAGGGAGTGTAGCGAAAATTTCGGCTAGTTGTAAGCCACTTGCACTACGCTGCCGATTTGGGCACTGCCTGGCTGCGCACTGGCGGTACAGGATTCTGCCAGCAGGTGCCAGTAACGCCGATGCCCGCAACGATAACGCAGCGGGGCGCCGAGACCCTCCGGACTGAAACGCAACTGGATGGCACCGCTATCGGGGCTACTGAGTGCCACCGCGCCGCCGGCGGCATAGCGGGCCACCACCTCCGGATGCGGGAATCGGTAACGATTCAGATAACCACTGGCATAGAGTACATACCGGGGTCGAGTCGCAGCCACGAAGGCTGTGCCCGAAGAACTGCGACTCCCATGATGAGGCGCCACCAGCACCGTACTGGGCAGGCGGGCGGCCTCGGTCTGCACCAGTGCGGCTTCGGCCTGGCGCTCAATATCGCCGACAAGCAATACCTGTTGCTGCCCCACACTGACTTGCAGGACGCAGGAGCGTTCGTTGTCATTGCCCGACCAACCGGCAGGCGGATGCAGGAAGCGCAGTTCCACCCCATCCCAACGCCAGTGCTGGCCACGCTGACACAATGCCGTGCGCAGCGCTGGAAAGGCTGCCGGGTCGCTGGTGCTGATGTGCCAGGTCGGCAATGCCTGCACCAGCGCCCCCGCCCCACCGCTGTGATCGTTATCGCTATGGCTCAGGACCAACCTGTCCAGGTGCCGCACGCCCTGCGTCTGCAAATATGGCACTACCACCCGCAGGGCTTGGGCACTGTCCGGGCCCCAGCGTGCGCCGGTGTCATAGACCAGAGTATGCCGGGCGGTTTGAATGACCGCAGCCAGCCCCTGCCCTACATCCAGCAGGGTGAACCAGAATTCCCCCGGCGCCGGGCGCGGGGGCTGCCAGGCCAAGGCCGGTAGCAATAGCACAAGCCCCAGCCAGCGCCTTGGCACCGGACGTGGCGCCAACAGCCACAACACACCCGGTACGGCCAGCAGCACATAGACAACGGGGGGCTGAGGCAGGACCACGGTGGCCCAGGGCCAGGCCGCCAGCCCAGCCAGCAGGCTTTCCTGCGGCGCCCAGGCCAGCAGGCCCAGATGCAGCACGGCCTCGGCTCCCGCCGACCACAACGGCAGCAGCAGCAAGCCCAGCACCGCCAGCGGAGTCACGACCCAACTGACCCAGGGGATCGCAATCAGGTTGGCTAGCGGCGATACCAAAGACACTTGTTGGAACAACCATAATAACGGCACCAGCAAGGCCAGGTTGGCCACGAGCTGGGCCAGCAGCCACTGACGCACCCAGCCGGAACGCGCCCCGGCATTGAAGGCATACAGCAAGGCTGCCACACTGAGAAAGGAAAGCCAGAAGCCGCCATTCAGGACCGCCAGCGGGTCAAACAGCAACACGGCAGCCAGGGCCAGCAGCAGGGTATCCAGGGTGCGGGTCTGACGGCGCAGTAACCAGGCGCCAAATACCACCGCGCCCATCACCAGGGCCCGCTGGGTCGGCAAGGACATCCCGGCCAGCACCGCATACAGCACGGCCACGAGCAGGCCAGCCCCTGCCCCGGCCTGCTGGGCTGGCAGGCGCAAGGCCAGCCCCGGCAGCAGCGGCCATAGCCCGCGCAGCAGGCCATAGGCCAAACCGGCCAGCAGCGTGATATGCAAACCCGAGACGGAAACCAGATGCGTAGTGCCAGTCAGGCGAAACAATTCCCACTGCTGGGGCGTGATCAGGCTGGCGTCCCCCAACCCCAAGGCCAGCAGCAGGCCCACACCGGGGGGCAGTGGCCCGGTCGTGGGCGTCAGCGTCGCCAGCAAGGCAGTACGCAGGGCCTGACGCGCTTGCAGCACTGGCGCCGCCGCACCCGCCAGGGCCTGCGGGGCCGGGTGGGCACGGACATAACCGACCGCGCGAATCCGTTGGGCAAACAACCAGGTTTCGTAGTCGAAACTGCCGGGGTTCTGCGTGCTGTGCGGCGGCTTCAGGCGCACGGTGAACTGCCAGCGTGCCCCAGCCTGCAAGGGCAAGGATGGCATTTCGTACCAGGTCAGGCGCAGCCGGGCGGGCCGGTTGGCCGGGCGGGGCTGACCCTGCCAGTGGGTGACAACGAATTCAAAGCGCTGATTACGCGGGGCTACCGTTGGAAAGTCCGCGATATAACCCACGAGGATGACATCCTGACCCACAACATCAGGCGGCAGGTGCTGCTCCAGCAAGGTATAGCCCCAGAAGCTGGCCCAGGCCAGCCCCAGACCGAAGCCCAGACCCAGCGGCCAGCGGCGCAGTCCCAGCGCCAATCCCAGCAAGACTGCCTGGACAGGGGGCGCAGGCACGGCGGGCAGCAAGGCTGTGGCACCCACCCCCAGGCAGAAACCCAGCAACCCCCCGCGCATCAGTCAGGGCGAGCGCCAAACAGGGCGGTTCCCACCCGAATCAGGGTTGCCCCGGCAGCTACTGCCGCCATCCAGTCTCCGGACATGCCCAAAGACAGCGTATCCAGCGCATGGCCCTGCGCCCGCAAAGCTTCGTACAAGCCCCGCAACTGCTCAAAGACCTGACGCTGGGCAGCGAAATCTTCGCGTGGCGCCGGAATCGCCATCAGCCCGCGCAACCGGAGCTGCGGCAGGCAGGCAATCCCGGCCATCAGTTCAGCCACTGCGGTCGGCGCACAGCCACGCTTTTGCGGTTCACCGTCCCAATTGACCTGGACACAGACTTGCAAGGGCGGCAAAGTCGCAGGCCGCTGGGCCGCCAGGCGCTGGGCCAAATCCAGCCGATCCAGACTCTGCACCCAGTGAAACCGGGTGGCCAGCGCCTGGGTCTTGTTGCGCTGGATGGCGCCGAGATAATGCCATTCCAGGGGCAAACCGGCCAAGGTTGCCTGCTTGACCTGCGCTTCCTGGACCTGATTTTCGCCAAAAGCCACCTGACCCAGCGCATGCAGGGCCGCCAGGGCCGGTGCAGACTGGCGCTTGCTCACCGCCAGCAGCCGGACGCTACCAGGTGGACGGCCAAATTCACGTTCGGCAGCCGCCAGTTGGGTCTGCATGGCCCGATAGGCCGCATCAAGCAGGGTGTCAGGTTGCAAGGCTGTGGTCATGTTGGCAGCGAAGGCTGAAGTTGGGTGCTATAGTAGTCGGACTTTTACCGCATCCCTGAGAGGTTGGCATGGATATTACAGAACTGCTTGCATTCAGCGTTAAAAATAAATCATCCGACTTGCACCTGTCGGCGGGTTTGCCGCCGATGATTCGCGTGGATGGTGATGTCCGGCGCATCAACATCCCGCCCCTGGATCACAAGACCGTGCACGGTCTGATCTATGACATCATGAATGACAAGCAGCGCAAGGATTTTGACGAATTTTTCGAAACAGACTTCTCCTTTGAAGTGCCGGGTCTGGCCCGGTTCCGGGTCAACGCCTTCAATCAGGACCGGGGCGCTGGAGCCGTATTCCGGACCATTCCGTCCAAGGTGCTGTCCCTGGAAGACCTCAATGCACCCGCAATCTTCAAGGAGATCGCCGATGTGCCCCGTGGCATCGTCCTGGTCACCGGGCCGACCGGTTCAGGCAAATCCACGACCCTGGCCGCCATCATCAACCATATCAACGAGACCGAGTACGGCCACATCCTCACGGTCGAAGACCCGATCGAATTTGTCCACCAGAGCAAAAAATGCCTGATCAACCAGCGGGAAGTCCACCGGGACACCCTGGGCTTCAATGAAGCCCTGCGCTCGGCCCTGCGGGAAGACCCGGATGTGATTCTGGTAGGGGAAATGCGCGACCTGGAAACCATTCGTCTGGCCCTGACCGCAGCGGAAACCGGGCATTTGGTGTTTGGCACCCTGCATACCAGTTCAGCCGCCAAAACCATCGACCGCGTGGTGGACGTGTTCCCGGCAGCGGAAAAAGACATGATCCGCTCCATGCTTTCGGAGTCCTTGCGTTCCGTCATTTCTCAGACTCTGCTGAAAAAGATCGGCGGGGGCCGGGTTGCGGCCCACGAAATCATGATCGGCACGCCGGCCATTCGCAACCTGATCCGGGAAAACAA
>CAYNNN010000073.1:0-10096 GCA_964398665.1 uncultured Gammaproteobacteria bacterium
AGTCGTGCCCTGGCCGGGTTTGAGCACAATGGCCGGGTGGTGCAGAGTGCGGCCCTAGCCGTCGGGGACAGATTGGGCTTTGGCAACATGGAAGTGCGCATCCTGGCATTGGAGCCAGGTTATGATCTGGTGGTGGAAGTCGAGCAGGTCAGTTCGGCCAAGGAGCAGGATGCCGACACAGCCCAACGCTTCAAGCACACGGCCCAGACTGGCTGGCTGAATCGGCGGGCTTGGTCCTGGGGCCTGTTCGTGTTGGTATTCGGGTTATTTTTTGGGCTGCCACTGGCGGGTTTCTGGGTGCCGGAGTTACAAAATACCCTGCGCAGTCTGCCTGGCGTGCCCAGTGACCATGCCTGGATCAGCGGCCCCATGCACCGGGCGCACCAGTTCTACGGGCAGAACTGCAACGTCTGCCATGAAAAGCCATTTGTGCAGGTCGAAGATGCTGCCTGCGTCAAATGTCATGCCCAGACGGCCCAGCACGTGGACCCGACCTTTTTTGATCTGCCAACCTTCACCCAGACCGCTTGCCAGAGCTGCCATAAGGAACATCAGGGAGATACGGGCGTGATCCGTACCGATGAGGCGATCTGCACGGATTGCCATCGGGACCTCAAGACGTTGGTGCCTGATAGCAAGCTGCACGATGTCCGGCATTTTGGTAGCGATCACCCGCCGTTCAAGCTGACCCTGACCGGCTTCCGGGACGGCAAAGACGTGGTGCAGCGGGTGGAAATGCGGCCTGGGCAGCCGATTCAGGAAGCCTCCAACCTGATCTTTGACCACAAGGTGCATCTGAAGCGTGACGGGATCAAAGGTCCGGAGGGCAAGGTACAACTGGCCTGTGCCACCTGCCACCAGCCAGAACCGGGTGGGGCGGGGATGCTGCCCATCCGGATGGAAACGATGTGCCAGAATTGCCATCGGCTCGACTTTGAAAGCGATGATCCCCAGAATCAGGTGCCGCACGGCAAGGCTGAGGTTGTTCTGGGCTATCTGGAAGCTTACTATGCCCGGCGGGCACTGGAAGGCGGGTACCCGGATGCGACTGCGCCGGAAGTGGTACGCACCCGGCGGCGGCCCGGAACGCCGTTGAATCCGGAGCAGCAGCGTGAGATTCTGGCTTGGTCCAGGCAGCAGGCGCGGGAAATGGCAGGGGAAATCTTCCAGTTCCGGGGTTGCAACACCTGTCATCAGGTGCAGCAGGTCAGCCAGGATCCACCGCAGTGGGACGTGTTACCTGCGCGGGTGAATGCGCACTGGTTCCGCAAGGCCCGGTTTACCCACCTGAAGCACGAAACCATGGCCTGCGGGGATTGCCACGAGGCCCAGGATTCCGCTAAAAGCACGGATGTGCTGATTCCAGGTATAGACAACTGTCGCCAATGCCATGGCGATGACGGAGACAGCACCAGAATTGCTTCCGCGTGCGTGGATTGCCACGGCTTCCATATGGCCGAGCAATTCAGGATGGGGCCGGTTGCCCCGGCGAAGCAGGTGCCTTGAGCAGTGTTCAATTCAGTCCAGGCGGGGCTTGGGTGGTCAATCGGGTAGGGGGAACGATGAAGCAGCGGGGTCGAGGCATACATTCTCTGAAATTGATCGGGTTGTTGCTGGCCTGGATGGGCATGGTGCCCGCCTGGGCCGTGCCCAGCGGTGAAAGCGCCATCCCGCCAGGGGGCTGTAGCGGCTTTTGCGCAGATGCCCCGACTGCCCTGACGGTTGCCGATGTCCAGCGGGTGATGGCCCAGGCGGTTCAGGAAGCGCAGGCTCGCCAGGCACGGGCCACGGTGGCCGTGGTAGACCGGGTGGGGAACGTGCTGGGGGTGTTCCGGATGCTGGATGGAGAAGATGCGCCCACCGTGCTGATCAATGAAAAATGTGATCGGCCGGGCGCCTGCGGGCTGTCGGGTAATGCCGTCATTCCTGATACCCTGGCAGCTATCGCCAAGGCCATTACCGGCGCCTATCTATCCAGCGAGGGCAATGCCTTCACGACCCGCACCGCAAGCCAGATTGTCCAGCAGCACTTCAATCCTGGCGAACTCAATCAGGTGGGAGGACCGTTATTTGGGGTGCAATTCAGCCAGTTGCCTTGCTCGGATTTGAGTGCGCGCTTTGTGACCGGTGCGGGCGTGGGGTTTGGCCCCAAACGCTCGCCCCTGGGTTTGGCGGGCGATCCGGGCGGTTTGCCCCTGTACAAAAACGGTACGCCAGTGGGTGCCGTAGGTGTGATTGCCGATGGTGTTTATGGCCTGGATTTGGTGATTACCGACGCTGACCGGGATCTGGATGAGTTGATCGCTGTGGCCGGTACCTTTGGTTACGCGGCGCCCAAGGATCGCCGTGCCAACCGCATCACGGCCGATGGCAAGACCCTGCGCTTTAGCGATGTGGACATGCAGCATCTGAGTGCCAACCCGGAACAGGCACCCAGCCTGGCGCGTTACCTCGACAGCGGGGTCGGACGGCTGGTTCCGGTCAGTGGCTATTTTGATGGCGAGATCCTGGCTGGGACGGCCTTTGGTCAGGCCGCTTCCGGCATTGTGCCCTCGGAGTGGGTGAATCCGGGCCTGTTTACCGGGCTGGACGCTTACGTGCTGGTCAATAGCGAAGGGAAAAACCGTTATCCGCCGCTAGCCGGTACGGACGGCTTGCTTCAGGTCAACGAAGTGACTGAAATACTGCGTGAGGCGCTCAAGGTGGCGAATCGCTCCCGCGCCCAGATTCGCCGTCCGGTCGGCAGCCCGGCGCGCGTGACCATCAGCGTGGTCGATAGCGAGGGGGCTGTGGTGGGTGTAGTGCGCACCCGTGATGCCCCGGTATTTGGGACGGATGTATCCTTGCAAAAGGCCCGCTCGGCGGTATTTTTCTCGCACCCGCAGGCAGCTGCCGAGCTGACCGGTGCCCCTGATGTCGTGATCCGCGATGCCCAGGCGGTACCCGTCGGCACATTCAGTTTGGGCACCTATGTGGAGCAGGCGCGGGCATTTCTGGGTCCAGATGCACTGACCGGCAACATTGCCATGACGGAAACCTCGGTCGGTAATCTGGCTCGGCCCTTCTTCCCGGATGGTTTGCTGGATGCGCCGCATGGCCCCTTCAGCAAGCCTTTTCCTTCGGAGTGGAGCCCGTTCAATGACGGCCTTCAACTTGATTTGGTCATTAATCAATTATTTACGCATGTGGTTTCGGTATTGACGCAAAATCCGGATGCAGATGCACCGCAAAATTGCACGGGTATCGGCCGCATTCCCAACGGTATCCAGATCTTCTCCGGCAGTGTGCCCATTTATCGCGGCAATCAGCTCATCGGTGGGATTGGCATTTCGGGCGACGGGATCGACCAGGACGCGATGGTTGCCTTCCTGGGGCTGCATAACGCGGGTTTGAACCTGAACGGCAGTATCCATAATGCCCCGGTGGCAATTCGGGCCGACCAGCTCGCGCCCTTTGGAGTCCGGCTGCGTTATGTGCAGTGTCCGCAAAGCCCCTTTATTGACAGCGATGATCAAAACGTTTGTGAGGGTAAGTAAATGCGTAACGCTCTTGGTCTGCTGGTGATCCTGGGAGCATCCTGTGCATGGGCGCAGGAAGAGACGCTGGAGCGGCGTCGTCCGGGGGTGGAGCCAGAGGTCTATGTTGAACCTGCCCAGCCGGATTACAACCGGGCGACCCAGCTGGAGCGGGTGCCTACGCCCGATGCCGTCACCCCGGATTTTGTCCCGATACCGGATCGCTGGCGCCTGATCAACGATCTGGGTCTGGTGAAGGAAAACTATCTGGACCCTTATAACCGGAATCTGCTCAAGGCGGATCGGCCCGTGCATGACGACTGGTTTTTCAACCTGTCCCTGATTTCCGATACGGTCATCGAGCCACGCCGCATTCCGACGCCGGTGGGGCCGCAATCCGACGGGGCTGGTTCCCTGGATGTGCTGGGTGGGCGAGATCAATTGATATTCAACCAGAATTTGATAGTCGGGCTGGTATACTACAAGGGCGATACGGTGTTTCGTCCGCCCGACTACGAATTTCGCTTTACCCCGGTGTTCAACTATAACTACGTTGAGGTCGAGCAGCTCCGGGTGCTGCATATAGATCCACGGGATGGCGATGACCGCCATGATGGCTTTGTCGGCATTCAGGAGATGTTTGGCGATGTGCATTTGCGCAACGTTTCCGACCGTTATGATTTCGACAGCATCCGGGTCGGGATTCAGCCATTCTCGACTGATTTTCGCGGCTTTCTGTTTCAGGATAGCCAACCGGGCATTCGCCTGTTTGGCAACCGCAACAACAACCAGTATCAGTACAATCTGGCCTGGTTCCGGCGCACAGAAAAAGATACCAACAGCGGGCTGAATGACTTGGGTGAAGATTTGCGCAAGGACGATGTTTATATCGCCAACCTGTACTGGCAGGATCTGCCGAGTCTGGGCCACGTCTCCCAGTTCACCGTAGTGCATAACCGTAACCGCGAAGATCAGGGCAATTACTACGACGAGAATGGCTTTCTGGTGCGCCCGGCCTCCATCGGCCACGAACGTCCGCGCACCTATGATGTGACTTATGTGGGTTATAACGGCGACGGCCATTTTGGGCGCGTAAACCTGACGACCTCGTTTTATTATGCCTTCGGGGAAGAATCATTGGGTTTGTTCGTCGAAGAACCGACCGATATCAGCGCGTTTTTCGGCGCGGCTGAAGCTTCCATGGACTTTGACTGGTTGCGGGTCCGGGTTTCGGCCCTGTATGCCAGTGGCGATGATGACCCCTTTGATACCGATAGCAAAGGCTTTGATGCGATCTTTGAAAATCCGCAGTTTGCCGGGGCTGATACCAGTTTCTGGATTCGCCAGCCGGTGCCCAGCATCGGCGGGGGCGGGGTCACCTTGTCGGGGCGTAACGGTATTCTGAACGCGCTGCGATCGTCCAAGGATCAGGGCCAGGCCAATTTCACCAATCCGGGCCTGCGCCTGATCGGTATCGGCGCCGATGCCGATCTGACTCCGGAGCTGCGCCTGTCGGCGAACTTGAACCGGCTCTGGTTTGATGACACGGCGGTGCTGGAAGTGGCCCGCAATCAGGGGCCGATTGATAAAGACATCGGCACGGATTTTTCCGTGTCCCTGGTTTATCGACCCCACTTCACTCAGAACGTCGTGTTTCGCCTTTCGGCGGCGGCCCTGTTTGCTGGTGACGGTTATGAGGATTTATACGGTGATGATACCTCCTACTCGATTTTGGGCAACCTGGTGCTGACTTACTGATATGGACACCTTCCCCATGACACACCCTCTTTGCGCTGCGCGTGCATTCGGTTTATGGTTCTTGCTGGGCAGTTTGGTTCCGGGTCTGGCCTGGGCCGCAGGCGGCGAGAAGCCGCGCGACATCGTGTACGCCAGGACTGCTCCAGCCCCGCAAGGTCAGACCCAGGCCGAAGCCAAAGCCAAAAGTGATGGTTGTCAGAGTTGCCATACCGAGACTGACAGCACCAACATGCATGCCAATCCGGGCGTGATTCTGGGGTGTACTGATTGTCATGGGGGGGATGCCCAGCAGTTTCGTCCCAAGGGTGCCAGCCGGGATAGTGAAGCCTATCGTCAGGTGCTGGATGCCGCACACGTTCAGCCACGGTTTCCGGGTGCCTGGCACTATCCCGATAGCGCCAATCCGGAACATAGCTTCACGCTACTGAATCGGGAAGCCCCCGAGTTCATCCGTTTCGTCAATCCCAGCGATTACCGGGTCGCCGAGGCCGCCTGCGGGGCCTGTCATGCCACGGAAATCAGCCAGGCCACGCGCAGCCTGATGGCCACAGGCGCCATGCTCTGGGGTGGGGCGGCTTATAACAACGGGATTTTGCCCTTCAAACGCTACGTGCTGGGTGAGTCCTATGACCCCAAGGGGGTGGCTTCCGCCATCAGCAGTGCGGTGCCGCCGACCAAGGCGATGGAAGCCAAGGGGGCACTGGCCAAGCTATATCCGCTGCCTGCGTGGGAAGTTATCCCGCCTGCGGATATTTTCCGGGTATTTGAGCGTGGGGGACGCAATATCGCCAATCTGTTCCCGGAAACCGGCCTGCCCAACGCCCTGGGCCAGTTGCAGCGCATTGAAGAACCGGGCCGGCCTGATATCCGTCAATCCAATCGCGGCCCTGGCACGGGTGCCCGGATTGCCGTGCCGGTGATCAACATCCATAAAACCCGCCTGAATGATCCTTTCACCTGGTTTTTGGGTACCAATGACCAACCCGGCGATTATCGCAGCTCCGGTTGTGCTTCCTGCCATGTCGTCTATGCCAACGACCGTGATCCCCGGCATTCCGGGCCGTATGCGCAATTTGGCCACACGGGGCAGACCCAGACGCTGGATCCTACCATCTCCAAGACCGAGGAAGGCCATCCGCTCAAGCATGAATTCACCCGCGCCATTCCCAGCAGCCAGTGTATGATTTGTCATATGCACCAGCCCAATGTGTTTGTGAACAGCTTCCTGGGCTACACCATGTGGGATTATGAATCGGATGCTCAGGCGATGTGGCCGGAAAAACAGGTCTATGCCAGCGAATGGCACGTGCGCAACGGCCGCAAGGTGGAACCGGAGCGGATTCTGGGTCATGAAAAAGTGCGCAAAATCAACGAACGCAATCCAGAAGAAGCGGCGATACGCGGCAAGTGGTCGGACGTGGAATTCACGAAAGAAGTCAGCAAGCTGAATCCTGAGCTGCGCGACACCCAGTTTGCTGATTATCACGGCCATGGCTGGAATTTTCGGGCCATCTTCAAGCGTGACCGCAAGGGCACGCTCCTGGACAAGGACGGCCAGCCGGTAGCCGATACCGACAAGGATAAATTCAAGAAAGCCGTGCATATGTCCTCCATTCACGTGGATGTGGGCATGCACTGCGTGGATTGTCACTTTGCCCAGGATGCGCATGGTTCGGGCATGATCTATGGCGAAGTCGCGCAAGCCATCGAAATTGACTGTGCCGACTGTCACGGCACCGCCGATCAATATCCGACCTTGAAAACCAGCGGGCCTTCCGCCCCGCCAGGTGGGACGGATTTGGCCTTGCAGCGGGTGCAGGATGGGCGGCTGCGCTTCGAGTGGCGCGATGGCAAGCTGTTCCAGCGAGCCTCGCTGGACCCCAACAAGGAATGGGAACTGAGTCTGGTCAAGGACTCGGTGACGCCGGGCAATGCCCACTACAATGCCAAGGCGGCACGTGCCAAGCTGGTCTCCAAGGACAAGGACATGAAATGGGGGCCGGGTGTCGCGCCGGCTGATCGGGCACATCAGGATGACAAGATGCTGTGCTTTACCTGCCATAGTGCCTGGATCACCGGTTGTGGTGGTTGCCATCTGCCTATCCAGGCCAACTGGAAGACCGAGCGGCACCACTTTGAAGGCGGTGAAAGTCGGAACTATGCGACCTACAACCCGCAGGTGGTGCGCGACGAAATGTACCAGCTCGGCAAGCATGGCCCGGCCAAGGGCAACCGCATTGCGCCGGTGCGTTCCAGCTCGGCGCTGGTGCTGTCCTCGATGAACAGCAATCGTGAGCTGATCTACATCCAGCAGCCGCCGACGGCGGCCAGTGGCTACAGCTCGCAGGCCTTTGCCCCGCACTTTGCGCATACGGTGCGCAAAACCGAGACCAAAACCTGCACCGACTGTCATCTCTCCCAGCAAAATGACAATAATGCCATCATGGCCCAGTTGCTGTTGCACGGCACCAACTTCATCAACTTCGTGGGCTACAACGCCTGGGTGGGCACCGAAGGCGCCGTGGCCGCCGTGCGGGTGACGGAATGGGAAGAGCCGCAAGCCGTGATCGGCAGCTTCCTGCACAAGTACGCCTACCCGGATTGGTATGAAGATCACCAAAACAACCAGAAGGTGCTCCAGGAAGCCCATCTGCATGATTCCGGGCCTACTTCCTGCATCCAGATGCGCGGGGAATACGTCTATGCCGCTGAAGGGCCGAAAGGTACCCGGGTCTATGATGCTGCCAGCATTGCCAACAAGGGCGTCTCGCAGCGCCTGATCACGGCGCCTTTCTCGCCGCTGGGTCACAATACCCACATCCCGAGCCGGAATGCGACTTGTGTGGTGTTGCCCACGACCCAACCTGTAGCGCCGGCGAAGAATCAGGGCGACCTGATGCGGGTGGTGAACATGGAACAGCCCATGCACCCGATCTACAACTATGCTTTTATCACCGATGCGGAAGAAGGGCTGATCCTGACTAATGTCAATACCCTGCAAGATGGTGAGCCACGCAACAACTTCCTGAAACGCGACCTGACCTGGAATGAGAATGGGGTGTTGACGGGGGCACGGCATCTGACGATTGGGGGTTACTGGTTCTACATCGTCACGGATAAAAACCTGGTGGTGCTGAACATGAATGAGCCGCTGCAACCCAAGCTGGCAGCAGTGCTGCCGCTGGATGACCCCAGAGCCTCGGCCTTGCAGTTCCGCTATCTGTTTGTCACGACTGCCCAGGGTTTGCAGACGGTGGATGTTACCCATCCCAGTAGCCCGCGCCTGGTGCCGGGTGCTGTGGCTGCCCTGGCCGATGCCCAGCGGGTCTATGTCGCTCGCACCTATGCCTATGTCGCAGCCAAGGCCCAGGGTCTGGCGATCATTGATGTGGAAAAGCCCGAAAAGCCGTTTATATATCAACTCTTCACCGCAGATGGCCAGTTGAATGATGCGCGGGACGTCATGGTGGCGACCACCAATGCTTCGCTGATCGGTTATGTGGCGGATGGCAAGAACGGCCTGAAAGTGCTGCAAATGACCTCGCCAGAAAGCCAGCCCAAATTCTACGGCTTCAGCCCGGAACCCAAGCCCCAGCTCATCGCCACTTACCCGACGCCAACCCCGGCACTCGCGTTGTCCAAAGGCCTGGATCGGGATCGGGCGGTGGATGAGACGGGCGGGCAGATTGCCATCTTCGGGCGTATCGGATCACGACCTTTCACTCTGGAAGAAATGCAGAAATTCTATCTGACCCCAGAAGGCAAAATCTGGACGGTAACGGACGAAGTGCGCCAGCAGGACTTTGTGCCGGCCAGACGCCCACCCCTGGCCCAAAAGCGTTAGGGCGGGGCTCCCCAGCGGGCGTTGCTTTGCCGCGCCTTGCCAGGCTCGGCCTTGCCACCGTCAGGCCGCATCCACCCGACCCCCCATTCTCAAGCGGGGGACATCCTTGACCAGCACCCCCGCGTCCGTTGTTGTTCCGGGGGCTTGCAAACATACCAACCGGTCTGTATTATGTCAGGCATGAACACCACCACGCCCAAAACGCCGGATCTGACCCGGCAAAAACTGCTGGAAGCAGCCTTTGGCGAAATTTATCGCCGGGGTTTTCAGGCTGCTTCGCTGGCCGACATCCTTGCGGCCACGGATCTGACCAAGGGTGCGCTGTATCATCACTTTCCCGATAAAAAAGCCTTGGGGCTGGCGGTAGTGGCCGAAATGGTGCAGCCCCGGCTGCATGCGCTCATGCTCGCGCCGCTGGAACATACCCATCAGCCGCTGGCAGCCTTGCGCCAGCAACTGGAGGCCAAACTGGCCGAAACCGACCCGCAGATCGTGGTACTGGGGTGTCCGCTGAATAATCTGATGCAGGAGATGAGTCCGATTGATGAGGCGTTCCGTACCTGCCTGAACACGCTTTTCCAAACCTGGGTGGCCACCATCGCTGCGGCGCTGGCGCGTGGGCAGGCTTCCGGGGAAGTGGCGCCTGATCTGGATGTTCAGGCAACAGCGTTTTTTCTGGTTTCTGCCCTGGAAGGCTGTATCGGTATGAGCAAAACCACCCAATCTCTTGAGGCCCTGCAAGGTTGTCTGCGGCAACTGTTGCGTTATCTCGATACCCTGAAGGCATGCTCACCTGAGTCTGTCGCCACGTTATCCGCGCAATGACCCCTATGAATCCGCTGGCACAACGTCCCCGCACCCTGATTTTGCCGCCGCTGCCTTTTCTAGCCGCCCTGCTGGGCGGGTTTTGGCTGGATAGGCACGTTCACGCTCTGCCCCTGCCGGACAGCGCGTGGTTACCGGGGCTGGGCCTAAGCAT
>CAYNNN010000074.1:0-9573 GCA_964398665.1 uncultured Gammaproteobacteria bacterium
GCAGCGCCAGCGACAAACCCAGCAGCCAGGCCAGCAAGGCCAATTGTGCCGTATGCGGCCAGGCTTGCCACAGCAACTGACTGACCGGTTTCTGGCTGAACAGGGACTGGCCCAGATCGCCCTGCAGCAGACGGAACCAGAACTGGCCAAACTGCACGCCCAACGGCTGATCCAGCCCCAGTTTAGCTTGCAGTGCCGCACGTTCCAGACTGCTGGCCTGCTCGCCCAGCAGCACTTCCACCGGGTCGCCCGGAACGGCGTGCAGCACCCCAAACACCAGCGTGCCAACCCCCAGCAGGGTCAGCAGCAACCGGAGCCAGGGGTACAGCCAGGCGGACACGAGCCGTCCTGAAACTCAGGCCGTGATGGTTTCCACGCTGCCATCAAGCGCCATCAGCAATAGCTCTACTTCCAGCTTGGGATGCTTTTTCAGGATGGCCTTGCGCAAGGACTGCAATTGCCGGGCATGCACTTCGGTCTCCTTGGCCGGATCTTGGGCAAAATCCTCACCCAGCACCACCTTGTAGGCGCCACAATCACGGTGATCCATGACAATGACCTTGTGAATGCCGTGCAGCTTGATGGCAATGCCAAGATGCTCCCAGAATGTTTTATTCCAGGCCGGAAATTTCTTGGTTGTGGCGCCCAATGCCGCACCCGCCAGCACGATATGATCATACTTGTCGGTCATGCCCCGCCCGGACATGTAACGCTCCACATCGTCCATCAGCCGAAAGTCCATACAACTGAGCAACAGGGCATCAGTATGCCCCGCCTGGGCCGAGCGCGGTAAAAATGAGGCCAGCAAACTGGCCCCGGCGCCCAGCGCCGCCCATTGCAGGAAAGTGCGCCGTGCGGTAACCGGGGGGGTTCCGGCATGATTGCAACTGTGTTTCATATTAACTCCAGCGAGATAGGTAGATAACGCCCTGCGAGTATAGTGCGTCCGGACGTGAGAATCGCCATTCTGACGGGATAGTCGACGCTCTTTCAGCGCCGCAACCGCCGTCCCGGCTGCTGCAAAATGGCCTTCAGAATGTCCAGGTACGGCCAGTGTTCCCATGCCCCCCACTGCTGCCGGGCCTGCTGGAGCAATCCGGTAATATCGCTGACCGACGGCCCTGCCGTGGGTAGCAGCGCTGTCTGGATGCCGACTAACCCACCCACCTGGAGGCGTACTTCCAGGTTATGGGGAAAATGCTGGAGGGTCGGGTTGGCCCCCAGTAACGGGGCCGCTTCCAGACGCAAGATTTGCAGGGCGGTCACGCAGTCCGTCTGCCGGGACGGACAGGTACAACTGGCCGACTCCCGGTCGGCTAACCAGATGCGTAGGCTGCAATGACAGCCAAACTGCGCATTCAACACGGCTTTGGCAAAAGCACACGGGGTTTCATTGACTGTAGCCAGCGCCTCGTGAAACTCCGCTTCTTCGATCATGGCGATTCCGGGTCGGTGAAGTGCCGGATCAGGCGTCGGCCCCGCTTGTCGGGACGCTGGGCCGGATGATGACGGGGCTGGGCAGTCTGGGCCAGGCGGGCCGCCTGACTTTCCGGCGTTTCAAGATACAGCAGCACCGCTTCCGCAGCAGGTCGGCGGGCGTTACTTAAACCTTGCACCACGACTTCCCAAATCTGCTCGCCCTTGCGCACCCGCACCACATCACCCAGATGGACACGGCGGCTGGACTTGACCCGCTCACCGCCCACCTGCACCTTGCCCCCGGCCAAAGCCGCCTGCGCGAGACTGCGGGACTTGAAAAACCGCGCCGCCCAGAGCCACTTGTCCAGACGGTAGTGCTCAGTTTCGTCAGGCGCGGGCACTCAGCTCAAACCCAGGAGTGGATTCAGGCGTTCATCCTGATCCAGCGCCGCCATGTCGTCATAGCCACCGACATGAAAATTGTCGATGAAAATCTGGGGCACCGTGCGGCGCTGGCTGCGATGCATCATTTCAGTCAGCTTGAGCGGTTCCAGATCCACCCGGATTTCCTGATAGCGCACCCCCTTGCGATCCAGCAGACGCTTGGCCCGGATGCAGTAGGGGCAGACGGCGGTCGTGTAAATGACTACCTTGGGCATGACAACCTCTCGCAAAAATTAAAGACACTGACCCAGCGAGCCCGGCCGACAGCGGCGCCGGTCAAACCAGGTCGTATTGTCCAGACGCACACCGGGCAGATACTGGACCCGCAAATCCGCACCGCTCAAGTCCGCGCCACTCAAATTCGCCTCGTCCAGTACCGCACCCGCCAGGCGGGCCTGCTGAAGCGCGGCGCGGCTCAGATTGGCCTGACGCAGGGTGGCGGCTTCCAGTTGCGCCCGCTGTAAATTGGCCCCGGCCAGTTGCGCCTGGCTCAGGTCAGCGCTGCGCAAATCAGCTTGTTCCAACTGCGCTTTATCCGCTTGCACCTGACTGAGGTTCGCCCCGCTGAAGCGGGCATCGTAAGCACGCACCGCCGTCAAATGAGCACCCACCAAGCGGGCGCCCGGCAACTGCGCCCGATCCAGATAGGCCTGGGTCAGGTCAGCCTCGCTCAAGTCGGCCTCGGCCATCTGGGCCGCAACCAGATTGGCCTGACGCAGACGGGCTCGTACCAGCCTGGCCTGAGTGAGTTTGGCCCCACTCAGGTAGGCTTTTTCCAGACTGGCTCCTGTCAGGTCGGCTCCGCTCAGGTCAGTGCCATTGAGGAGCGCATTATCCAGACGCGCCCCGCGCAAATCCTGCCCGTGTTTGTCGCAACGGTTCCAGTCCACACCCGGCGCCGGCGGATCATGACAGGCCGCCTGGGCGACAGAGGCCAGCAGACCCAGCACAGCCAGCCAGCGCATCAGTCCCGATCCAGACCGAACCAGTCCCACCAGCGCCGTTGTCTGGGCGGCGGCGTCTGACTGGCGTAGTTGAGCGCATAAACCCGCTGGCTGTCCTGGGCCAACGGCTCCAGCCCCAAGGCGGCATAACTCTGGTTCAACAATTGCAAGGCTTCCGGAATCGCCGGGGTCCGCTGGTAATTTTCCAGCACATACTGCGCCCGCTCGGCCGCAGCGACATAGGCCTGACGTTTCAGGTAATAACGCGCCACATGCAATTCGTATTCGGCCAGCCGGTTACGTAGCGACAGCATACGTTGGCGGGCATCTTCGGCGTACGTACTCTCGGGGAACCGGTTAGCCAGCTCGGCAAAATCCTTGAACGCATCGCGGGCCGCACCCGGATCGCGCTGGGTCGGGTCCACCGGCAAATAACGCTGCAGGAAGGTAACCCCCCGGTCTTCGTTAATCAGCCCTTTGAGATAGTAGGCATAATCAACCCGAGGGTGGCTGGGATACAGCTTGATGAACCGGTCGGCGGCAGCCAGCGCCAAATCCGGTTCGGCATTGCGATAATGGGCATAGGCAATGTCGATCTGGCCTTGCTGGGTATAGCGGCCAAACGGATAGCGGGATTCCAGGGTTTCGTAGTAGCCAATCGCCTTGGGATAATCACCTTCGTTCAACGCCAGCTTGGCTTCCTCGTAGAACTTGGCTGCTGACCAGTCTTTGGTTTCATCGTCCTTGGCCAGATTGGCGCAGGCCAGCAAACTCAGGCACAGGAGTGCCACCCCAATAATTCTCGTCATCGTAAAATCACGTCCTCTTGCATGGAATTGAACAGGCGCAGCAGGGCTTGCTGTTCGGGCGCAGGCACCTGCAACTCCACCAGTACGGCGCGCAAGTCCTCTGCCATCGCTTCGAACTCGACGGCCTTGATGTTCAGCCCGCGATGGGCGCGCTGCATGTTCGGCCCATCGTACACACAGGGGCCGCCCGTCGCCTGGCAGAATTGCGTCGTCAGCTGTTCGGCCAGAAATTCAAGATCGCTATGGACAAAATGGTGCTGAATGGCCGGGTTGACCCGTACCCGTGCCAGCAGTTTCTGCATGGCCAGACTCAGGGCCGGTTTCCCGCCTACACGCTGATACAGGCTGGGCGCACCTTCCGCAACGACGGGCGGCACGGCGGCACAGGCCCCCAGCCAGAAGGCCAGAATCAATACCCCGGACAAATACGGCAGCTTCATCTTGGCACGGTTTTCATGGTGGTCGGAACCCATGCTAACACTGCTGCCCCCTTTTAGGCTACCCGAACAAGACGCTGCCTGCGTCGGGTTTCCGTGGCCTGTCTTCGGCACCGCCACAGGCGGACCCCAAAACCTGGCAAACCGGACGGGTTGCGACTATGCTGGGAACCTGGTTCTGCTGGCCCACCCTGATGTCTACCCCCTTCAGTCCCATACTCGCTGGCGAACGGCCTGAGCTCATCATCGCCCAAACGCCCCTGTGCTGCGCCTTTCTGGACCCCAGCCCGCGCGTCCTGGGGCACACTCTGGTGGTACCCTGGAAGGCAGTCAGTTACATCTACGATCTGGATGACGCCCTGCTGGCCGGAATGCACCTGTTTGCCAAGCAGGTGGCCTTGACCTTGCAGGCCGTGGTACCCTGCAGGCGCATCGGCGTAGCGGTGATCGGCCTGGAAGTGCCCCATGCACACATCCATCTGATTCCTCTGCAAAGCATTCAGGACATGAATTTTCAGGCGCCTAAAGCCGTCGTGGACATTCACGCGCAAGCTACGCTGGCGGCCAGCCTGCGTGCCCACCATCAGGCTACGCATGGAGCCTGATGCGGCGGCGCTTGCCCTGCAGCCATCAAAGGCCCTGATGGGCAAGTTATGCTAGGATCAAGGTCATGGAAACCTTGCGCGCCCTTGTCAATCCCATCACTCAGGTTCCAGCCGAAACCGAGCTGGAAACCGTTCTGGCCCTGATCTGCGCCACACCGGGCGGCCGGGTGGCCGTCGTCAGTGGCCAAAAGCCTCTGGGCCTGATCAGCGCTCAGGATATCCTGCGCTGGCAGATGGATGCCACCGCACTCAGTTGTACCCAGGCGCGTTCGCTGATCGTCGGCAGACCGCCGGTCATTGCAACACAGGATACCCCCCTCTCGCTGGCGCTCCAGCAGCTTCAGGAAATGGGCGCCAGCCAGCTGCTGGTTGTAGATACCAAAGGTGCTTGCCTGGGTGTCGTGACCCAGGAGGTTCTGGCTACCGCCGTGGCCTTCCTGCCCGAGCAGTCCTCCGTCCATCCCCAGCAGCAGCAACTGGAGCGCCTGCTGGCCAACCTGCCCGTCTGCCTCTACACCTTCAGCTTCGACGCCACCGCCCAACCGCAGTTTGAGTGTCTCAGTCCCCATTGGTGCGAGCGCATGTTCACCCAGTGCAGCGTCGAAGGCGCCCGTCGGTTTGAAACCTTGCTGACCCAGATTCATGCTGAAGATGCCGAACGATTCAAGGCCGCCATCGTCATGATCCAGCAGACCCAGACCCGGTTTGTCTGGGAAGGCCGGATTCAGGATGGCAGCAACGAAGCCCGCTGGCTGCATCTGGAAGCCCTGCCGGTCAGCACCGAGGCTGGCACTGCGGTCTGGAACGGAGTGGCCTACGAGGTGACGGAGCGGCGCAATGTGGAAGACAAGCTGCGTCTGGCTGCGGCGGTATTTGAATATACCCTGGAAGGCGTGATCATTACCAATGCGCAGGCCCGGATTCTGGCAGTCAACCCGGCTTTTACCCAGATTACCGGTTATGTGGAAGCCGAAGTCCTGGGCAAAACGCCGGCCTTGCTGCAATCCGGCAAGCAGGGGCTGGGCTTTTACCGCGCCCTGTGGCGGGATTTGCGCCAGCAGGGTTGTTGGCAGGGTGAAGTCTGGAACCGGCGCAAAAACGGTGAAGTTTATCCGGAATGGCTGATGATCAATGCCGTGCGCGATCAATACGGCAACGTAACCCATTATGTCGGGGTATTTTTTGATTTAAGCCGCCTGAAGCGCACCGAAGAACATCTGGAACGCCTCGCCCACTACGACCCGCTCACCCAACTACCCAACCGCCTGCTGCTCAAGGCCCGGATGATCGCCACCATGGCCAAGGCCCAGCGCGGTGGCACCCAACTGGCCCTGTTATTCATAGACCTGGACAAGTTCAAGCAGATCAACGACAGTCTTGGCCATGCCGCTGGCGATGAGCTCCTGCAGGTTCTGGCCCAGCGTCTGGGACGGCGGCTGCGGGCCGTGGATACCCTGGCCCGGCTGGGTGGCGATGAGTTCATCATCGTCCTGGAAAACACCCGCGATGAAGAATCCATTGCTCAGGTCACCCGCGAATTGCTCCAGGTCATCGGCGAACCGGTCACGCTCGGGAGTGGGCATCAGGTCCAGGTCGAGGCCAGCATCGGCATCAGCCTGTACCCGCGCGATGGGCAAACGACCGCAGAACTGATGCAACATGCCGACTCCGCAATGTACCTGGCCAAGGAACAAGGCCGCAACACCTACCGGTTTTACAGCGCCTATCTCAGTCAGGCGGCGGAATTGCGCCTGCACACCGAAACCCAGCTGCGCAGCGCCCTGGATGGCCAACAGCTCAGCCTGTATTACCAACCCTTGGTCCGGGTCAGCGATGGCCAGATCATCGGGGCCGAAGCCCTGTTGCGCTGGCTCCACGACGATGGCCAGGTCATTGCCCCCCCGACCTACTTCATCCCCATTGCCGAGGAAAGCGGGCTAATCAATGCGCTGGGGGCCTGGGCCATCCAGACTGCCTGCCAGCAGGTCGCAGACTGGCATGCTGCCGGCCTGCCGCTGGAAACGTTGACTGTCAACCTATCCAACCGGCAGTTCACCCAGCCGGATCTGGCACAACAAATAGCCGCAGCCCTGGCCACCACGGGCCTGGCGCCGGGCACCCTGGAACTGGAGATCACCGAAAGTGCGATCATGGCTCAGGGCAGTGGCGCTGAAACCACCGTGCAGGCGGTACGCAATCTGGGGGTACGGTTTTCCATTGATGATTTTGGCACCGGTTATTCCTCACTGGCGTACCTGAAACGGCTGGCTATCAGCAAGCTCAAGATTGACAAGAGTTTCATCCGCGACATCCCCGGCGACCCCAATGCCACCGAGATCACGGCCACCATCATCGCCATGGCGCGTGCCCTCAAGCTGGAAGTATTGGCCGAAGGCGTTGAAACAGCCGAACAACTCAATTTTCTGCGCCAGCGCCACTGCGATAGTTATCAGGGCTACTGGTTCAGCGCTCCACTCCCCCCGGCCGCCTTTGCCGCGCTGCTGGTCAGTTCCAGCAACCGACCCAAGCCTGTCAAGCGGCGCTGAATGCCGCCAGGGCCGCCAGGCGTGCGGCCCGCAGCTGCTGCCCCAGGCCGGGACCTGGCGCAATGCCCTGGGCCTGAAGCGTGCGTCCGTTCAGGGCAACAACCACCTGCCAGGCTTGCCGCAAACGCTGCGCCTGGGCATCGGCCTGTACTCGGGCTGCTGCGCTCGGGGCCAGGACTTGCAGCGCTTCCAGCACTTCGTTCAGGCGCTGGGGCTGGCGCCAGGCATCCAGTTGGTCAAACAAGCGCATCCACTCCGCCGGGGTCTGGGCCGTCTGAGCCAGCGTCCCGCAAGCAGCCAGTTGTTCGGCGGCCCGGCGACAGGCCGCAGGCAAGGCCAGACGCAAATGCAGTGAGGCCAGAGCTGCCAAACCCAGCACATGACCTATCAGACTCCAGCGCACCGGCAGCGCAGCCTGCTGCCGGGCGGCCTGATCCAGCGCGGCCCACAGGGGCGGCGGGCCATCCTGACCATGCCCTGCCACGGGTGCCCCGACCACTGCCAATTCCGGCAAGAGCAATGGCAATGCGCCACAAGACTGCAATACTGCAAAAAAGCGGGCCGGGCGGTCGCTGGCCAGGGCGCGTAGCAATTCCCGCGTCAGACGCTCCGGTGGCAGGGTGGCCCATTCCCCAGCGGCCACCATTTCAGGGAGTAATTTTTGGGTACTGTGGGCGACCCGAAACCCATAGCGGCCCAGATGGGCTGCAAAGCGCGCCAGACGCAGCAAACGTAGCGGGTCTTGCACAAATGCGGGCGAGACATGCCGCAACACGCCCCATTGCAAATCCCGCTGGCCGCCATAAGGGTCAATGATGCGTCCGTCAGCCGCCTGGGCCAGGGCGTTGATGGTCAGATCACGGCGCTGCAAATCTTCTTCCAGCGTGACATTGGGGGCAGCATCAATGGAAAATCCTTTGTAACCGGGGGCAATTTTGGTCTCACGCCGAGCCAGTGCATATTCTTCATGGCTGACTGGATGAATAAAAACCGGAAAATCCGGGTCGGGCTGCTGGTAGCCCTGAGCACGCATCTGGGCCGGGGTCGCCCCGACCACCACCCAATCTCGTTCGGATACTGGCAGACCCAACAATTGATCCCGCACCGCACCACCGACCTGATAAATTTCCACACGCAGCCTTGTTCGTCTAAAATCGGCGCATTGTAGCGCTGCACCTAGGCGGCGTCAGGCGGTTTTCCTCAGGAGGTCATGACTCATGCCCGTGATCGGCATTGGTTTACATCTGATGCTGGCGATTTTGTGCGCCATTCATGTCGTGCGCACCGGCCAGCAGCTCTATTGGCTATTCGTGCTGTTTTCCTTCCCCATCCTCGGCAGCGTGGTCTATTTTCTGGCGGTGTATCTACCCGGCTCCCGGCTGGAAAGCAATGCCTTCAAGGCCGTTGCCGTCGCAGGCCGGGCCTTGGATCCGACCCGGGAAATCCGTAACGCCCAAGCGCAAGTTGAGGCCAGCCCCACGGTGCAAAACCGGATGCAACTGGCCGAAGCCCTGCTGGATGCCGGTGAAGCTCAAGCTGCTGCGGACGAATTTGCTACCGCCTTGCAGGGTGCCTATGCCCAGGACCCAGAACTGCGTTTTGGGCTGGCCCGTGCCCTGCTGGCGGCCCAACAACCGGACCAGGCCCTGGTACAACTGGAAACCCTGACCCGGCAGCAGCCGGAATTTCGCACCGAACCTGTTCAGTTGCTCCGCGCCCGCAGTCTGGCCGCCTCAGGTCAGCACTCAGCGGCTGAAACGACTTTCCAGCAGACCGTCGCCGCATTCAATACCTATGAGAGCCGGGCTGAATATGCCATCTGGGCACTCAGTAATGGTCAGACCGCCACCGCCCAGCGCCTGGAAGCCGAACTCCAGCCACTGCGTGCCCGCTGGAACCGCATGACCCGTCAGATGAATGCCGGGGTGGAGCGGCGCTATCAGGCCGCCCGCCGCCAAGCCCGGACGCAGTAACACATGCGCTCGTTGCCGGAATGGGCGGAAAGCCCGCTTACCACCGCCAGCAGTGTCGTGAAATCATTGCGTTATTGAAATCCTGTCCTATACAGGAGCCTGGGGCATTACGCCCCGTCTCGGATAGTTAGCCGGTCGCCCACCGTCCGCCGCAACAGTAAGCCGAGTCAATCTTGACCCCAAGCTATCGTGCTGTCTCCTGCCTGCATCAAGTTTTCAGTGCGCCGAAGCTGTACGGCAAGCGCTAGCCCGGTTTGCACCAACGGCATCTCTCTGGGATCATGATGGCTCTACCGCCAACCGCCGCCGCCATGCCTACCCGTAAGAAACTGCCCATCGGAATTCAGACTTTCGCCAAAATCCGCGAGGCGGACCATTATTATGTGGATAAAACCG
>CAYNNN010000075.1:0-8857 GCA_964398665.1 uncultured Gammaproteobacteria bacterium
GAAACGCAGGTGATGCAGCACATCCAGCGCCAGCAGATTGGCCCAGCGTTCGGGCTGAGCTTCAATCGCATAGCAGGATACCGCCCGCTCGACATGGCGGGTCTGCACCAGATCGCTCAAGGTCAGCTCTGGCCAGATCGTGCGCGTAGTGCCTATCCCGGCTCCCAGTTCCAGGCTGGGGCCGGGCCGGCGCCAAGGCAGCAGACGTTGCCACAGGCGTTGATAGACATGGCGCAATCCCGGTGCCTGCGCCCATTTATGAGCGCTCTGTTCCAGCAGCTTCAGGTCATAAGTGACTTCATTCACGGATCTGCACCTCGTTACGGGCAATATGCCGGACGTGTCCGGCATGCCAGGCGTGAGAAATATCATCGGGGCTGCGCCAGGCCAGCCAGAACAACCCGCCCGGCAAGGACCACAAGACCAGCAACAGCCGGAATAATACCGACAAGGCAACACCCTGGGTATAAAACAGTGCGCCGTCACCACTGTGGGCGCTGCTGAACGCAGCCCCATAGGCAGCGAACAGATAACCAAAACTCAGTTCTCCCACGCCCCAGCCATTGGGGGCCAGGGGGAGGGCACTGATGAGGAACAGCAAGGGCAGCAAGATGAAAAATACCAGCGCAGGTACATCCAGACCGATGGCCCAGCCCAGCAGGGCGACTCCAAGCACCACACTGATCTGATTCAATAAGCCCAAGGTGAAACAGCCCAGCAGGGCCAGCCAGTATTTCCGATACAGGAGCAGGGCAGTCTCCAGTTGGCCCAGGCGCATCCCTAAGCGTTGGGGCAGGATACGGTGCAGGTAACGTTGCACCCAATAGCGCAGGCGTCGGCTCAGCAGCAACAACAGTCCCAGGGTACCCCCCAGAAACAGCCCCCAGACCCATAATTGCAGACTGGTGCCCAGATTGGCCTGCACGTTGAGCAAGGCCACCAGGGCCAAAAACAGCAGCCCCAGCAGACCTAGAATGCGATCCAGCACCAGCGATCCCAGGGCCGGGACTTTGGCTTGTGGTGTGGCCTTGAGCAGATAAAAACCCTTGGCGACATCTCCGCCGGTCTGGCCCGGTAGGAAATTGTTAAAAAAAAGTCCGATCCAGGTCAGGGCCAGCACTTGCACAAACGTCAGCGGCAGATGGGTCAGGTGCAGCAGCCACCACCAGCGCCAGGCCGAAAGCAGGACTGCCAGCAGATATAACGCTGAAACCAGTCCCAGTGCCGGCACCGAAACCCGGCTGAGCAGGGCACGCAAACCCCAACGCACTACCAGGCGCTGTTCTCCTTGCATCAACGGAAAACTGCGTACTTGTGTAGTCCCGGCAATCTGGAAGTCCAACGTGTCTGGTTCCAGACGCAACACGCGCCCGGTATGGTATGTCGTCACCGTATCGGCGGTGCGCAATTCCAGGGTATCCTGCCACTGCACCTGCCCCAGGGCCAGCACCAGCAGGGCAAACCCCGCCAGCAATTTCAGGCCGGTCATCCAGACGTTCATGGGGTCAGCCGGTAGGGGCTATGGTCACAGTGCAGCGGGTGGGTGCCCGCACGCAAGGTCACGCAGGGCCAGCCCCGCTGGGCGGCCAGCCGGGCCAGGCGGGGGTCAGGGTCTACGGCAACCGGATGGGTGGCGCAGGCCAGCAGAGGCTCATCATTGATCGAGTCGCTGTAGGCCCAGATATCCTGGGGCATCAGGCGCTGTTCGGCCAGCCATTCCCGCAGCACTTGCACCTTGCCTTCCCGGAAAGTGGGGGTGCCGACATAACGCCCGGTATAACCGGCTTCGGTTTCTTCCGGGGTCGTTGCCAGCAGGTCGCTGATGCCAAACTGGGCGGCAATCGGGGCCGTGATGAACCGGTTGGTGGCAGTGATGATGGCCAGCCGGTCGCCGCGTGCCCGGTGCCAGGCAATCAGTTGGGTGGCTGCCGGCAGGTACAGGGGCGTCAGGGTGGTCAGATACTGGGTGCGCAAGGCCAGCAACTGTGCCTTGGGATGGCGGCTGAGTGGGGCCAGCTGAAATTGCAGGAAGGCCTGGATATCCAGTCGTCCCTGACGGTAAGCTGCATAAAATGCGTCGTTCTGGGCGCGGTGCCGGGTAGCGTCCACCAGCCCGGTACTGATGAGAAATTCGCCCCAGGCGTGGTCACTGTCACCTGCCAGCAGGGTGTTATCAAGGTCAAACAGGGCTAAGCGCATATCAGGCAGGGTCATCGGGGGTAGGGTGAACTTTCAGCGTGAAAAACAGCCGAATCTGTGGAACAATTGTAGCAGATTGCTATTTAAGTAGGCGGAACCGTGATCGACTCAGAAGGTTTCCGGCTGAACGTGGGTATTATTCTGGCCAACTGCGAAAATCGGCTCTTCTGGGCCAGGCGGGTTGGCCATCATGAGGCGTGGCAGTTTCCCCAAGGTGGCATGGATCCGCACGAAACCCCAGAACAAACCCTGTTTCGCGAGCTGGAAGAAGAAGTGGGCCTGCAGGCCCGGCATGTGGAAATGTTGGGTTGTAGCCAGCGCTGGCTGCGCTACCGGCTGCCGCCGCGCTATATCCGGCGTGACTGTACCCCGCTGTGCATCGGCCAGAAGCAGCTTTGGTTCTTTTTGCGTCTGGTTGCCAGCGAATGTGCCGTCAAGCTGGATAGCTCCCAGCACCCGGAATTTGACCGCTGGCGCTGGGTTCCCTATTGGTACCCCTTGCGGGAAGTCGTGGCTTTCAAACGTGAAGTGTACCGCCAGGCCCTGGAAGAAATGGCGCCGCTGTTGTTCAACCGCCCGCCTGCCGGGCCTAACCCCGCCTCACCTCGATGCTTGAACGTATCCAGCGTCTCCTCAAGGAAATAGCCGGCAGCCCGGACCTGACCTCGGCTCTGGAGCTGACGGTCCTGCGTCTGAGTGCCTGGCCCCAGGTGGATGCCTGCATGGCTTATCTGGGCCGGCAGGCGGAATTATCCCGCATCGCGGCTTATGGCGTTGAGCCTGATTGGCCCAATCTGCCCGCTGCGGCGCCCCATGAGGGCCTCGTGGGCTGGCTGTGTCAGCACCTGGGTGCCATCAATCTGGCGGATGCACATTTGCACACCCGCTACGCAGCGCAGACAGAAAGTCTGACCGAACAGACCCTGCGGGGATTTCTGGGCGTGCCGCTGGTACGCTACGGCGCCTGCCACGGTGCGCTGGTCTTGCGCGCTGCTGCGCGGGCGCCTTTCGACGATGCCACTGAATCCGCCCTGCTGACGTTGGCAGCCAGTCTGGGCAATGTGCTGGCCCAGGTACAGGCGCATCCCCCGCCGCCGCTGGTGCCACTGCCCAGCCAGGTGTACATCGGTCAGCCCGGCGCGCCCGGCTTTGCCGTAGGTGTGGCGGTGGTGAGTTATCCCGCCGCAGACCTGGATGCAGTCCCGGACCGGCCCTACACCGACCTGGGTGCCGAACTGGAGCATTTTTTTGCAGCGCTGGTGGCCGTGCAGGAAGATTTCCAGCGTCTGGAACTGCGTCTGGGTAACACCGTAGCCGATGAAGACCGCGCCCTGTTCACCGCTTACCGTCTGATGCTGGAAAGCGACACCCTGATAGATGCCGTGACCCGCCACGTTGAAGCAGGCTTATGGGTGCCGGCAGCCCTGCGCGAGGCCATCCATGAGCAGGTCAGCATTTTCGAGGGCATGGATGACGCCTATCTGCGCGAGCGCGCTCAGGATATCCGGGATTTGGGCCGCCGCCTGCTGCGCAAGCTCCAGGCCGAACCCGACCGGGTGGACTACCCGGCGGAAACCATTCTGGTCGGTGAAACGGTAGATGTGGCGCAACTGGCTGAAGTCCCACAGGGCCAACTGCGCGGGGTGCTGGTGTTGCATGGCTCGGTGACTTCGCACGTGGCCATTCTGGCCCGTGCCCTGGGCATTCCCGCCGTCCTGGGCGCTGCGGAGGTGCCGGTCACACGTCTGGATGGCCAGATGCTGATTCTGGATGGCTATCGGGGCCGGGCCTATCTGGCCCCGCCGCCCAGCCTGATTGGCGAGTATCGCCAGCGGCTGGCGCATGAACAGGCCCTGTCGGCACATCTGCTGGAAATTGCACACCTGCCGGCCCGGACTCCGGACGGGGTCCGGGTCGAACTGCATCTGAACACCGGGCTGCTGGCCGATCTGGATTTTTCCCTGCAATGCGGGGCCGAGGGTGTCGGCTTGTACCGTACCGAATTTCCCTATCTGGCGCGGGACTGCTTTCCGACCGAAGCAACCCAGACCCAGATTTATCAACATGTCCTGCACCGGTTTGCGCCCAGGCCCGTGGTCATGCGCACCCTGGACATCGGCGGTGATAAACAGTTAAGCTATTTTCCAATCAATGAATTGAACCCTTTTCTGGGCTGGCGGGGGGTGCGCATCAGCCTGGACCATCCTGAAATTCTGCTGGCCCAGATGCGTGCCATGTTGCGCGCCGCTGTCGGGCTGGACAACTTGCGCCTGCTGTTGCCCATGATCAGCACCATTGCGCAGGTCGATCAGCTGCTGGACCTGCTCCGCCGCGCCCATGCCGATGTGCTGGCCGAAGGCATCCCCACGCTGCTACCACCGGTGGGCGTGATGATCGAAGTGCCGGCGGCTGCCTATCAGATCCCGGCCCTGGCCCGGCGGGTGGATTTTTTCTCGGTCGGTACCAATGACCTGACCCAGTACCTGCTGGCGGTGGATCGCAACAACACTCAGGTCGCGCCATTATTTGACAGTCTGCATCCGGCCGTGCTGGCAACCCTGCAATGGATCACCCAGGCGGCTCAGCGCTGTCAGCGACCGCTCAGCGTCTGCGGCGAACTGGGCGGCGATCCGCTGGGCGCAGTCCTGTTGCTGGGTATGGGCGTTGAACACTTGAGCATGGCCGCCGGGAGCCTGCTCCGGGTCAAAAGCATCATCCGCCATTTCTCCCGCCGTACGGCGGCCGAGTTGCTGACTCAGGCACTCGCCTGTGAATCAGGGTCTGAAGTACGTACCCTGGTACAGCAGGCCTTGGCCGAGGCTGACCTGAGCCACTTGTTGACCCGGTTGCCATGATCCCGTTGCCTGTCCGGACCGGACCGGACCGGACCGGACCGGGACGCGACCAGGCCAGCCGCGCTGCGTGCCTGATGCAGATGCCTGGTTCAAGGTGAGGAGTGATTGACACGCCTCAGTTCCGCATCCGCACGGACTGCTATTGACAGATGTATGTAACACGATACGATTGTGTGGTTTGGAAGCGACGTGACTGCATCCGTAGCAGCCCAATCGACCCCCACCAATATTTTTTGAGGCTTTTATGATCAAGACGCTGCCGAAACTGACCGGCCTTGCCCTGATGGCAACCGCATTGACCCTGCTCAGCCCCGGCGCTCATGCCGGGAACCTGGGTACCATCACCTATGCGCCGATGGCGGTCGTGCCCGGTTTGCAGGGCATTGGCTTGCTGATCCTGGCAGTGCTGCTGGGCGTGATTGCCTGGCGTCTGCTGCGTCAACCGCACCCTTCCAACCGCCTGGCAGCGCTGGCAGCGTTGGGCGTGGGCGTGACGGCGGCTAGTCTGGGTGGCGTGCAGATTTTTCAGGACGTGAACGCAATCACGGCACCGATTCAGCTCAATAATCCTGCGGGCGGTACGGCAGATGTACCTACTTTTTATCAGGAATACATCAACAGCAGCGGCGTGGCCCTGAATATTGTCAGCGTTACCAATCCGTTCTGTGATGTGAGAGGCGATGGTGGCGAGGGCGTGGATACCAAGGCGAGCACCAATGGCATCCCGAGTTGTTTTGCCTTGCCTACGCTGCAAAACGGGGAAAGCTGCTTTACCGATCCTTGTGTGAACTAAGTCCTACTCGCCCAGCAATACCTGCTTGGCACGGTTGATCTGGGCGGCCAGATAATCTGACCCACCCCGGTCGGGGTGGAGTCTTTGCATCAGACGCCGGTGGGCCTGGCGAATTTCATCCGCGCTGGCTTGGTCTGGGATACCCAGAATGGCTTGCGCCTCGCTGCGACTCATGCTTGCCTGGCCTTTGGCTGGGCCTTGCTCGGCACGCTGGCGTAGATAACTGGCCAGCAGGCGGGCTGAATCCGAATCATTTTGCTGATATTCCAATAATAAAGCTTCAAGTTCCCCGAGGCTCAGGCTGTCCAGATTCCGGCCCTGATGGGCGCCGGCAATAATCTCTCCGCTCAGGCGCCCATCCGCATGGCCCAGACGCATGTGCAGGTAGCGGGTATGCAGGCGGGACTGACGCCGTACCTGAATCCAGGCCTCGTACCAGCGCTGGGCCAGGGGCAGCGCAATCCCGAACAGTAAAAACACGGCCGCCGTGTGGCCGCGTGCCAGCAAAAACAGGGTCAGTGCAATCAGGGCCGTGACCCAGAGCCAGTTCAAGGCCGCAGCACGGGCTTCCGGGTGCCGCTTCAGCCAGCGGTGACCGTACCAGACCAGATACAGCGCAAGAAGACCCAGGAATAAAAAGCGCATGACGAGGGCTGTAGCAAAGCAGTGGCTTCGGGTATGCTACCAGTTTTCCAACGCTGCGGAGATTTCATGATTCATCGCGAGCAGATCAAACAGCTCATCGAAGCCGGGTTGCCGGACTGCCAGGCCCAGGTCATGGGTGAAGATGGCAGTCATTTTGAAGCCATCGTCATCAGTGCCGCCTTTGCCGGCAAAATGCCCGTCAAACGGCAGCAGATGGTCTATGCTAGCCTGGGTGACCGCATCACGACCGGTGAAATTCACGCGCTGGCCATGCGCACCTACACCCCGGAAGAATGGGCAGCGGCGCAAGCCTGAGTGCTAACGGCGACATTGACGGGTCAAGGCATCCTTGAGCGCCTCGACTTCCGGGTCCAGGATTGCGGCCACGGTTTCAGCCTCGACTTGCGTTCTAAGCCAGCGGCGGTAGTTTTTTAATAATTCCAGAGCGTTGGCTTCCGCATCCGGCTGGCCTGTCTGAAGCTGGGCGCAGGCTTGGGAGAGTGCCGCTTGATAATGGGCGAGAATTTCGGTGGTCATGGTAAGTTCATCCGGGTGTGGCAGGTGCATTTTCCTGGGGAATCCGGCGGTGTGGCAAGTGCTGTCCTGGGCCGGGTTTGTGGTCAAGGTCGCAATTTGGACAATTTGAGCATGCCGGTGCGGTGCTTGGCGGGTATGCTCGCTCCCATGTTAAATAGGGTATGAGGGGTTCATGAAACTACGCGGGTTTGGTTGGGCAGTCGGGTTGGTGCTGATCGGACTGGGGTCGGCACAGGGTGAGATTTATCGTTGGGTAGATGCAGAAGGGCAGGTGCATTATTCGCAATCTCCGCCGCCCATAGGGACGCAGACCGAAAAGGTGCGCGGGGCCTACAAGCCTGCCGTTACGCCGGAAACGGCACAAAAAGCCTTGCAGGAACAGGTGGAAAAGGTTGATACCCAGAAGCAGCAGACCACGGAAGCCAAGGATCTGGAGGGCAAGGTCAGGGCCGAGCTTGAGCGGCGCAAAAAGAATTGCGAAACGGCGCGCACCAATCTGCAAACGCTGGAAAATCTGGGTAATCGCCGGATTCAGGACAGCGAGGGCAAGGTCATTCGCTTGTCCGAGGAAGATCGCCAGAAACGTTTGAGCGAATCTCAGCAGCAAATCAAGGAATGGTGCGAAGACGTGCCAGCAACCCAGACACCCTGACGATTCTCCCCGCCCGCCTAGCCAGGCTTCAGTTCCGCCAGCCGATCTTGTACGGCCTGGCGCAATTGTGCAAGCTGATCCGGGCTACTGAGCGGGTGATGCTGGCGGTCGGTGATGAAAAATACGTCTTCGGCACGCGCACCCAGCGTTGCTATCTTGGCCTCCCGCAGCAGCACTCCACAATGGCCGAACGCCTGGCTGACCCGCGATAGCACGCCTGGGTAGTCGGTCGTGACCAACTCCATGATAGTGCAGCGATTATCCAGGTTATTGCTGAAATGCACCTCAGTGGGAATGCTGAAATGCTGAATCTGCCGGGGCGCACGACGGCTGACCAGCAGTGGCGTGCCGGCCTGCGGCGTCTGGATGCGGGTGCGCAGGAATTGTAGAATCTCCGCTTCGCGCTGGATACTGAGCGGATCACCGTTTTCCTCCAGCACCAGAAAGGAATCCAGGCTGCTGCCGTTATCGGCCGTGATGATCCGGGCATTGACAATGGTCAGGCCCGCCTGTTCCAGCAGTGCGGTCACTGCGGCGAACAGGTCTTCAGGCTGAGCGGCGTGGATGAACAGTTCGCTACCGCCCCGGTCGGGAAAGTGGCGCAAAATCACCAGATGTTCCGCATATTGAGGGCGCAGGGCGCGCTCACGGGTATGCCAGGCGATTTCCTCCGGGCTGTAGCGCTGGAAGTAATCGCTGCCCAGACCTGCCCACAAGGTCGCCAGTTGCTCGGCGCTGAAACTGTTGCCCAGCAGACTACGTACGACTTGCTGGGGTTGCAGGGCGTGATCCGGCGTGGGCGCAAGCTGCGGTGTGATCTGGAACAGTTTGCGGGCGGCAAAATAAAGCTCCTTGAGCAGGGAATCTTTCCAGCCATTCCAGAGTTTGGGGTTGGTGGCCCTAATGTCGGCAGTGGTCAGGATGTAGAGCATTTCCAGATGATTCAGGCTACCCACCCGGTCGGCAAACCGCTGGACGACGCCTGGATCGCCAATATCCTGACGCTGGGCCACACTGGACATCAGCAAATGATGGCGTACCAGCCAGGCGACCCGTTGGCCATCCGTTTCGGCCAGGCCGTGCTGACGGCAAAATGTCAGGGCATCTCCTTCACCCAATTCCGAGTGATCCCCGCCCCGGCCCTTGGCAATATCGTGGAACAGGCCTGCCAGGTAC
>CAYNNN010000076.1:0-8771 GCA_964398665.1 uncultured Gammaproteobacteria bacterium
CAAAGGGATTAAGACAGTAGTTGATTGACAGGTTGGGGATTTTGTCCTTGTCCAAACCTTGCCCTGATTTCAAAGGGATTAAGACTTGCAGCATCCATTACGCTTCCCCCAAGGATCGTGTCCAAACCTTGCCCTGATTTCAAAGGGATTAAGACTCCGGGGGATACTGGTATTAAAAGCTGCTGCTAGGTCCAAACCTTGCCCTGATTTCAAAGGGATTAAGACTCAGCCGCCGTCTGTAATAATCTGCTAACTTTGTCCAAACCTTGCCCTGATTTCAAAGGGATTAAGACATATGCTTAACACCTTGTGACATGATACAAATACTGTCCAAACCTTGCCCTGATTTCAAAGGGATTAAGACCTGGAGTTTAGCCAGCAGTTTCTGCCCTTCTTTGTCCAAACCTTGCCCTGATTTCAAAGGGATTAAGACTCGATTTTCGTGGCCATGTTCATACTCCCAAATGTGTCCAAACCTTGCCCTGATTTCAAAGGGATTAAGACTGACGCACCCGGATGGTGTTGCCGCTACGGCGGCGTCCAAACCTTGCCCTGATTTCAAAGGGATTAAGACCGTTGGGGTTTAGCGTATCCACGATCACATAGGTGTCCAAACCTTGCCCTGATTTCAAAGGGATTAAGACTTCGTGGTTGCCGTCAGGCCGCTTTTCCCGGACTGTCCAAACCTTGCCCTGATTTCAAAGGGATTAAGACAAAGGGCAGCATATCGCCAAATTGTTAAAGAACTGGTCCAAACCTTGCCCTGATTTCAAAGGGATTAAGACAGGCCGCTTTTCCCGGCTTTGCCGGGCTTGAGCCGTCCAAACCTTGCCCTGATTTCAAAGGGATTAAGACATTCACGGTTGAATAAACAGGATACCATTCTTCGTCCAAACCTTGCCCTGATTTCAAAGGGATTAAGACCGGGGGAAGGTGACGTAGTTGCCGCTGCGGTTGCGTCCAAACCTTGCCCTGATTTCAAAGGGATTAAGACTTTTGTTTGCTACCCTTTTGGGGATGTTAAAAAGTCCAAACCTTGCCCTGATTTCAAAGGGATTAAGACATCAATGGGTGCATAGGGTGCATAGGGTTGAGGGGTCCAAACCTTGCCCTGATTTCAAAGGGATTAAGACGGCCGGATCGCGTCGTGGTTGGCCGCGTCGTGGGTCCAAACCTTGCCCTGATTTCAAAGGGATTAAGACTATAGGATGACACCGGTGTGCTTGTCAGCCTCGGTCCAAACCTTGCCCTGATTTCAAAGGGATTAAGACATATTTAATTTCAATTCCATGTTGATTCCGTTCAAGTCCAAACCTTGCCCTGATTTCAAAGGGATTAAGACCGGTGTCCCTTCGGGAAGTCCGTAGCCGTTGTCGGTCCAAACCTTGCCCTGATTTCAAAGGGATTAAGACAGTAGACCCTGTGCGCAGTCCACACTGTGAACGGGTCCAAACCTTGCCCTGATTTCAAAGGGATTAAGACTCCGTTGTGTTGCATATTACCGCTTGCAATGTGGTCCAAACCTTGCCCTGATTTCAAAGGGATTAAGACGAACATCGGCGAATTCTCCGAAGTCTGAGCTTGAGTCCAAACCTTGCCCTGATTTCAAAGGGATTAAGACCATCATCCCACCCATTTTCGTTAAACAATTTGGTCCAAACCTTGCCCTGATTTCAAAGGGATTAAGACGTGCCTTGATTTTCGATCATGTTTTCGGTGTTCATGTCCAAACCTTGCCCTGATTTCAAAGGGATTAAGACACTTTGCCCATGCCCTTTGAAAGGGCGCATATGTCCAAACCTTGCCCTGATTTCAAAGGGATTAAGACGGTCATTACTCCAAATTGTCGCAGGATTTAAGGAGTCCAAACCTTGCCCTGATTTCAAAGGGATTAAGACGTCGCGGATCAGATGATATTTGTAGACAGGGGCCGTTTGAACCTTGCCCTGATTCCAAAGGGATTAAGACAAACCCCCACCAGCCTCCCCCGCTGGGGGAGGTTCAAATTTTCGGGCAATCGACCGCCATAAACACATTGACAGCCTACCCCGCTGGGGGATGGCCAAAATATTACCGTGATTACAAATTGATAACTGATGCGGCTGTTAGCCAAAGACCCTGAATCAGGGCTGGATTGCCAAAAGGAACCGCACAGGCGGATATTTCACGACGGCACGCACCGAGGATGCACTGTGGATGCATCAGCGCGGTTGGTGCTGATTCCAATGCCAGACGGTGTTGGCTCGCCTTGCCGTGCTACTTGCACTGTCTGCGGCTTGCCGCCGGGTCCGGATTGACCTGGAAATGGAATGACAGCCATCGCCCCGCAGCCGGGGCGAATAGCCAAGATGGGAGCGCCGGTTAAGGCTTGGGGCAGGTGACGACCTGACCGGAAGCGTTGTAGCAGGTGCCGGTGTGATCCACCGTCACGTTTCCTCCGGATTTATTTGCTGTCGTGTTGCCTTGATAACTGCCTTGGCTGTTACTCAAGTTGGTTTGCCGGGCGCCGGTGAAATTCCCCTGACCGTCGGTGTTGAAATTGCCCTGGGTGCTGCCACTGCCCCGAGGGCCAGTAGCCGCCGCACCGCTGTTATGGGTCACGGTGCCTTCGGAGGAAACATTGGTCTGGCCTAGCCGGGCACCGTAACCGCCCGCAGGGGTTTTCACGGCCCGGCCACTGGCCGCCGTGGTGCTGCCGTCGGGGTTTTGCTTGATCCCACGGGCACCTACCGTAGCGCCGCCGTTAGGCCCCTGTGTGCCGGTCACGGCGCCGCTGACGGTGCTGCCATCCGGGGCTGTGGTGGAGCCTCGGGCTTTGAAACGGCCTTCGGCCTGCGCGTGCGTGCAGGCCAGGCCCGTGCAGAGGGCCAGGCTGATGAGGGTGATGATTTTCATGATGTCCTCCAAATAGCAACGGGGAATCAGGCGGAACCCAGCAGCCGCAACAACACACCCTGGATGCGGTCAAAACGCGCCAGTAGATCTTGCAGTTCCCGGTGAATCACGGCTTGTTGGGTCGGGCTGAGTTGTTCATAAAAGGCCAGGCGCTGTTCGCGCAGGGCGGTCAGTTGTTGCAGGGCCAGCGCACGTTCCTGTTCGGCCAGTTGCGCCACGGCGCGCAGGTTGGGCTGCGGTTGGGCCAGTTCGCTGGCCAGCCGGTTCCGTACGGTGGTGACACTGGCCCGCACGGCGTCCAGAGTCTGGGCGGCCTGCGCTTGCAGGGCCACAAATTCCAGTTCCTGCGCCGGGCTGAGTCCCAGTTCCTGATAGCTCTGGTTGTCCAGCAGCAGCCCGTAGCGCAGGCTGCTGGCTGCTTGGGTGGCCTGTGCCATGCCATAACCCAGCCCCAGGCTCAGGGCACTCGCCAGGGTGATCATCGTCCAACGTTTCAGGGCAGTTTTCATGGTCGTCACTCGGTAGTAAGAACGGGGCCAGGATACCGCTGCGGCTGTAACAGGGATGTGGCCGCAGAACGCCATTGTGCAACGATGTGTTACTGAAGTCCTGCCCGGTTACGAAGCGTTACAATCACCGTTGCGCCGCCGGGCGCGGGCTTGCACAATGCGGTCATGGACACCCCGCGCATTTTGATCGTAGATGACGACCCGCGTTTGCGGGAGCTGCTGGAACGTTACCTGACCCAGCAGGGTTTTGCCGTGCAGACGGTGCCGGATGGGGTGCGGATGCAGCAGTGCCTGCATCAGGCGGAATATGCCGCCCTGATTCTGGATGTGATGTTGCCCGGCGAGGATGGCTTGAGCCTGTGTCGGCGCCTGCGCGCTCAGGGCCAGCGCGTGCCCATCATCATGTTGACAGCCCGTGGTGATGAGGTGGAGCGTATCATCGGGCTGGAAATGGGCGCCGACGATTATTTGCCCAAGCCGTTCAACCCACGGGAGCTGACCGCCCGCCTGCGGGCCGTGTTGCGGCGCAGTCCGCCGGCCCTGCCGGGCGCGCCGACCCTGGAGACCCAACGCTTCAGCTTTGGGCCATTTACCCTGGACCTGGCCTGTCGCCAGCTTTGGCGCGGCACAACGCAGCTACCGCTGACCAGCGGCGAGTTTGCCCTGCTCAAGGTTCTGGTGGAACATGCCCGGCAGCCGCTGGCCCGCGAGCGCTTGCTGAATCTCAGTCGGGGCCGGGATTATATGGCGTACGATCGCAGCATTGATGTCCAGATTTCCCGGCTGCGCAAGTTGCTGGAGGAGGACCCGCAAAATCCGCGCTGGCTGCAAACCGTGCGCGGGTTTGGTTATGTGCTGGTGCCGGATGCCAATGAGCCGGGTGATGGGACGCCTGACGTTCCTGCGCCCTGAGCGGCTGCTTAGCCAGCTCTGGCTGGCACTGAGCCTGTTGATTCTGGCCAGCTCGCTGTTGAGCTTGCTGATTTTCCGCAGCGTGATCATAGATCCCAGTGCCCGGCACCTGGGTAGCTTGCTGGCCAACCAGTTATATCTGCTGGAGCAACTGCCGCCGGAAACCTTGCCCCCGCTGCCGGGCCTGCATTTGAGTGCCCAGCGTCCGGAGGCCGCCCAACATGCCCCGGATTTGTATTACCTGCGTAGCCTGACGGCGGCTTTGCAGGCGCAACGCCCCATGACCACCGAATTGTGGTTGCAGCGCAGCCCGCAGCGCCAGCTCTGGGTGCAACTGGCCACGGTGCCCCCGCGCTGGGCCGGATTCGATCTGGCCCGGTTTGAGCGGGGCCTGTCGTGGTTTGTGGTGTATTGGCTGGCCTTGCTCAGTGGGGGTTCCCTGGCCGCCGCTTACCTGCTGGCACGTTATTTCACCCGCCCCTTGCAGGCGCTGGCTCAGGCGGCAGCCGCCCTGGGCCAGCACCAGCCCTTGCCGCCGCTGCGCCCCGGCGGCAACGTCGAGTTGCGGGCACTCCAGCAGGCCTTGCAGACCAGCGCCAGCGCACTCCAGCATCTGGAAACCGAACGTAATCTGCTGTTGGCCGGGATTTCCCATGATCTGCGCACTCCGCTGACCCGAATGCAGTTGGGTCTGGAGATGCTCACCGACCCTGACCCGGCATTGTTGCGCGGACTCCGGGCCGATATTGCCGAGATGACCGACATTATCAATCAATTTATTGATTTTGCCCGTAGCAGTCAGGAAGAAACTCCGCAGTTGATCGATCTGAACACGCTGATTCCACCGCTTGTGGCGCGTTATACGGCCTGGGGCGTACAGGTGCAGATGAATCTGGCTCCCCTCCCCTTGCTGCCGCTGCGGGTGCAGGCGCTGCGGCGCGTGCTGACCAATCTGCTGGATAATGCCCGGCGCCACGGCCAGGAGCCAATCCGGGTGACGACCGAAGTTGAGGGCGACGCCGTGCTGCTGGGGGTGCGTGACGCCGGACCGGGACTGCCGGAAAGCTGGCTGGAAATGGCATTGAAGCCGTACACGCGGCTGGATACGGCGCGGGGAAGTCCGGGCACGGGGCTGGGGCTGGCAATCGTCGAGCGGATCGCACGGGCGCATCAGGGTTGGGTGCGGCTGCGCAACCATCCCGAAGGCGGTTTGTGGGTTACGGTGGGATTGACGTGTGGTCGGGGCGACAGGATTTGAACCTGCGACCTCTTGCTCCCGAAGCAAGCGCTCTACCAAGCTGAGCTACGCCCCGATGGGGTTTTAGTGCTGCCGCTCCAGCGCAAATTGCACGACATCGTGCAGGGAACGCCGATAGGGTGAATCTGGGAGAGATTCAAGCGCGGCCAGCGCCAATTTGGCCTGCCGCAACGCAGCTTGGCGAGTGTATGCGATTGCATCGCTTTCTGCAAGCGCCTGCTGAATGGCGTCCAGTTGCTCCCGGCCACCGGCCTGCAGGGCCTGGCGGATCAGGGCAGACTGGGCGGGCGTGCCCTGATGCAGCAGGTAGAGCAGCGGCAAGGTCGGGTTGCCCTCGGCGAGGTCATCGCCCACATGCTTGCCGGTCTGGGCATCATCACCGGTGTAGTCCAGCACATCGTCGATCAACTGGTAAGCCATGCCCAGATGCAGGCCATAAGCGGCCAGGGCCGTTTCACCGGCACCGTCAAGCTGGCCCAGAATGGCGCCCAGCCGGGTGGCTGCGGCAAACAGCCGGGCCGTTTTACGTTCAATAACCTGTAAATAACGCGCTTCGTCGGTATCGGTCTGGCGCCGTTGCATCAGCTGCTGGACTTCCCCGGCGGCGATCAGGTTGGTGGTTTCCGCCAACACGGCCATGACCCGCAGGTTGTCACTAGCCACCATCATTTCAAAGGCCCGTGAATACAGGAAATCCCCCACCAGCACGCTGGCCGCGTTGCCCCAGACGGCATTGGCCGTGTAACGGCCCCGGCGCAACGACGAGGCATCCACCACATCGTCATGCAGCAGGGTGGCGGTATGGATGAATTCGATGACCGCTGCCAGGTTCCAGTGTTGCTCACCGTGGTAACCGGCCGCACGGGCTGCCAGGAGCAGCAGGGCCGGGCGCAGGCGTTTGCCGCCGCTTTGAATGATGTGTTCCCCGATGGTATTGATCAGTGGAACATCCGAAGCCAGCCGACGGCGGATGAGCGCATCCGTGGCCGCCAGGTCAGCCTGAATCGGTGCATACAGGGAATTCAACACCATCTTGCCAGCGCCTTGCCTGTGGTAAAGCGCGGATGCTAGGTAGTGGATGCCTGCCTGTCAAGCTGGCCGCGTACAGGACGGCTGGCCCGTGGACAGGCAGATAGCCGCTTAGTGCGTCAACTGCTTGACAGGCGCATCCAGGCTTGTTAGCGTTTTTGGCACTCTTATCGCGTGAGTGCCAAATTTTGCCGATGTTGTGGCCATCATGAGCACCAGCCCCCTGCCTCCGCCGCTGAATGACCGCGCGCGCGCCCTGCTCAAGGCGCTGGTGGCGCGTTATATCGCCGATGGTCAACCGGTCGGTTCCCGGACCCTGGCGCGCGAGCTGGAACTGGAACTGAGTCCGGCGACCATCCGCAATGTCATGGCTGACCTGGAAGACCTGGGATTGATTCGGGCGCCGCATACCTCGGCAGGCCGGGTGCCGACCGTGAACGGTTATCGCCTGTTTGTGGATTCTCTGTTGATGGTCAAGCCATTACGTGATAGCGAACTGCTGAGCCTGAGCCAGCAGCTTTCCCATGAGCAGTCGGCCCGCGAAACCCTGGATCAGGCGGCCCGGCTGCTGTCCGACCTGACCCATCTGGCGGCCGTGATTTCCCTGCCACGCCGGGAGAGTCTGGCCTTGCGCCATATCGAATTTCTGCCGCTGGGGCCACGCCGGGTGCTGGTGGTGCTGATCCTGAGTGATGGGGAGATTCAGAACCGGATTTTGCAGCTTCCTCAAGATTACAGCCCGGCATTTCTGCAACAGGCCGCCAATTACCTAAACAGCTTGTATGCCGGCTTTGAGCTGGGTCGGGTGCGGGAGCGCCTGCTGGCCGAGCTGCGTGAAACCCGTGAGCATGTCAATCAACTGATGCTCAACGCCATTGAAATGGCCACGCAGGTGTTGCAAGATGCGCCAGCCCGCGATACCTATCTGCTGACCGGGCAGGTGCATCTCATGGGTATGGCCGAGCTGGCCGACCGCGACCGGCTACGTCAGTTGTTTGAAGCCTTCAGCCAGAAGTGGCAGATTCTGCAATTGCTGGAGCAGTGCCAGGCGGCTGAGGGCGTGCATATCTTTATCGGCGAGGAATCCGGTTATCAAATTCTGGGTGATTGCAGCGTGATCACGGCCCCGTACGAGCTGGATGGGCAGAAGGTGGGCGTGGTCGGCGTGATCGGCCCTACCCGTCTGGATTACGAACGGGTGATTCCCCTGGTGGATGTCACTGCCCGACTGATCAATGCCAGCTTGAAAAATCGCCCCTCGCCCGCATGATCGCGGCTACCCTTTACCTTCAAGACAGGACAGAATGATGACTGCCACTGAGTCAACCACTCCGACCAACCCGGAACCCAAACCGGAACCCACGGCTGCCGAACTCTGGGGTGAACCCCCTGCGGCCATGCCGGACCCGCTGGCAGCGCTGAATGCCGCCCTGGCCAACGCGCAAGCACAGGCCGAACAGCACCGCCAGGATTATCTGCGCGCCCTGGCTGAAGCAGATAATCAACGTCGGCGCGCCCAACGCGAGATCGAGCAGGCCCGGCAGTTTGCCCTGGAACGCTTTGCCCAGGCCCTGCTGCCGGTCAGCGATGCCCTGGAACTGGCGCTGGCAGCGGCTCAGGAGCCGGGTGCGGATGTGGCCAAGCTGTGCGAAGGCGATACCCTGACCTTGAAATTGCTCACCGAAGTGCTGGGCAAATTCGGCATTACCGAGTTAAATCCGCTGCATGAACGCTTCAATCCGGAGCATCACGAGGCCATGGGGATGGAGATCATTCCCGGTGCCGCCCCCAACAGCGTTGTCCGCGTGTTCCAGAAAGGCTATCTGCTCAATGGCCGGCTGCTGCGGGCCGCACGGGTCATCATCGCCAAACCTGAATAAGGGCTTGAAAGCAAGCCAAGCATCCCCATAACCCTTTTAACACTACTAGCCAGCATTCTTCGAGGAGCCAAATCTCATGGGTAAAATTATCGGTATTGACCTGGGCACCACCAATTCCTGCGTCGCCATCATGGAAGGTGACAAGCCCAAGGTCATTGAAAATAGCGAAGGTGATCGCACCACGCCTTCGATCGTTGCCTTTACCGACGATGATCAGGTGCTGGTAGGCCAGTCTGCCAAGCGTCAGGCCATCACCAATCCCACCCATACGCTGTATGCGGTCAAGCG
>CAYNNN010000077.1:0-8583 GCA_964398665.1 uncultured Gammaproteobacteria bacterium
CCTGCCGGTGCCGCACCCACGGGAATCGTCGCCAATACCTGCTGGGTCGCCACGTCCAGGGTGCTGACACTGGCACTGCCATAATTTGCCACATACACGCGCGCACCGTTGGGATGCGCAACCACTCCGGCAGGCTGACTGCTGCCCGCTGGCAGGGCAATGAGGCTACTCACCGCCTGGGTCGCCATATCAACGACCGATACCGTATTGTCTCCGGCATTGGTCACGTAGGCATAGGGGGCGGCCTGTAGCCCGCTCCACCCCAGACCCAGGGACACCCCTACTGCCAGTAATGTCTGGCGCAGCGCCGTGTTGTCATGCAACCGTTGTTCCACTTCAGCCTCCCGTTGTGCAAAGTAGTCCCGAGTATAGCGCCTGATTGGCGCTTTTGCTGGGGTGTTTTTTACGGACGCCGGGGCGTTAAACTGGACGCTTTCTGCAGATCGAGACGGTCATGCCCCAATTTGAATTGCAGCTTGCCTCGCGCAGCTATCCGCTCAACGTGCCTGGACATTTGTTATTGGAAGGCGAAGATTTTTTCAGCAAACTGGATCACGACATGACACGGGGCTGGCAGATGGGCCGAGTCTGGGTCGCCCAGCCCAACCTGCACCAGCGCTGTCAGATCGTCGTCCAGCGCCTGACCGGTGCGCTGGAACAAGGTCAGACGGCGCTGGCCCAATTGCTCAGTGCCTATCTGCTCAGCCGCCTACCCTCACTGGCCAGGGTGGACGTAGATCCAGCCGGCGAGATTCAGGATATTCAGTTCAACCTGCACGAAGCCCATCCGGGCCTGATGCCCGCTCCCCTGCCCCGACCTGCCGCAACACTCGGCAAGCTTGAGGCCTTGCAGCGCGCTTCGCAGGAAGTCAGCAAGGTCTACCGGGTCGGCAAGCAGTATCGCTATGCCTGTTACGATGAAACCCAGCAGGCCTGGCTTGAATCAGGCAGCTACGCCAGCCAGGCTGAAGCGGAACAGCAACGCATGGTCAGCTATCGGGCCTGTTTTGAACGCCTGACGCAATCCGCTCAGTAGCGGAGAAAATCCTGCCGCTGCACCTGCCAGGCCGCTTCATCGGCCTGCGCCAGGGCCTCCAGATCGGCCACGCCGGCGGCTGGGTCGTCCACCCACTGGCGCAACAGGGGTGAGCCGTTGATCACGTCGATGGGCAAACGGCCAAAGGCATATTCATAGGGAAAGTCCCGCCAGAGCGGATAATCCGGATATAACATCCGAATTGCCTTGAAAATCAGGCTTTGCAAGCGCCAGGGCCGGAATGTTTCCGGCTGGTAATGCGGTGCTTCGGGGTGGATATGCAGCCCCGCACAGAGCTGGCCCACGTGCTTGTGAAAGGTTGGCTCGAACCAGCAGGTCCGGACCCGGCAGCCCTGCAAACACTCGGGTGCCAGACGTTCTACCGTGCGCAGCACCTGTGCCATGTCCAGGTCAGGGGCACCGCACAGCTCCAGCGGCCGGGTGGTGCCGCGCCCTTCGGAAAGAGTGGTACCTTCCAGCAGTACCGTCCCGGGGTAACAACGCGCCATCATCACATTGGGCGCATTGGGGCTGGGATTGACCCAGATACGCTGCACAGGCCAGCCATGGCCGGGTGCTGCGTCCGGCTGCCAGCCGGCCATGGGCACCACCTGATAATCCAGGGACAATTTCAGGGTGTGTACGAACCACAGTCCCAGTTCCCCCAGAGTCAGGCCATGACGCATCGGCATTGCCCCTGCACCGACAAAACTTTCCCAGCCGGGGCGCAAGCTCAGGCCTTCCACCGGGCGGCCTACCGGATTGGGCCGGTCCAGCACCCAGACTGCCTTGCCGGTCTGGGCTGCCGCTTCGAGCATATAACGCAAGGTCGTGATGAACGTGTAAATACGGCAGCCCAAATCCTGCAAGTCCACCAGCAAGACATCAAAAGTGTCCAGCATCGCCGCCGTGGGCCGGCGCACCTGACCATACAGGCTGAATACCGGAATGCCCAGATGTGGGTCTATAAAATCCTCAGACTCCACCATATTGTCCTGCTTGTCACCGCGCAGGCCATGTTGCGGGCCAAAAGCCGCGCTCAGGTTCAGTTCTGGCAGGCTGCGCAATACATCCAGGGCATGGGTCAGATCCGCAGTGACGGAAGCCGGGTGCGCCAACAGCGCCACCCGTCGCCCCGCCAAGGGCGCGCGCAGGTGGACATCTGCATAAAAACGTTCAAGGCCCAATAACATGTAACCAACCTTCCCGCTGATGAAAATCCGGGCGCCCCGCCGGATGCGCCAAGGCCCAATAACTCAAGGTCCCATCTGCTGCTTCCAGCACCGCGCTCAGGCCGCAAACCCAGGGCAGTACCGCCAGACCCGGCGGTGATGCAGGCAATTGCACCGCCAGTTGCAGACCGCTGGTGGTCCGGTGCCAGGTCAGGTGCGGTACGGGGGGTGCAACCCACGGCTGGGGCTGGCGGTAATCGGCAAACGCATAGGCCGCCCAGGCACCGGATGGCGAGAAATTATATTCGTAATACTGCATGGTCTGCGCACTGCCGAGAAAACACTCAAAGCAGGTATGCTGCCAAAGCAGATCGGTCTGTACTGCAGGCGCCGGTTTTGGGAGGCGCAACATCGCCAGCTCAGCCCGTAATTCATAGCATAATTGCAAGCCCCCGCCCGGCTGACGCGCCAGGCTGGCGCGCAACCCGCTTATGGCCGCACTCGGGGTGCTGGCATGTGGGTAAAGCGGGTACATCACGCTTGAAGCTCCACGCGCCCAACTTTCAGCACCTGACCATTTTCTTTCACGATGCACTATAGGTTGTCAGGGCCACTCGTCATGGCGAGCTGAATCTTGAGGGCAGTTCCGTCGGTACACCGGATCGTGTAGCGACAGAACGGGGTTGACAGACGCCGCAGCCCGGTACTTGATAGTACCGGGCAGTACGGCAACCGGGGTTACGGCGTGGCGAGTTTGACCAATTCCTTGGCGCTGTTGTCCATGAGGGTCGGGATATCCGAAATCTTCATGAACGAACCCATGGACAGGTCAGGGAACATCAGGGCGATGCGGAATTTGCCCGGCAGGTAATAAACATCCTTGCCGCTGACCAGGAACTCCCAGGGCAGGGCTGCGGTAGACTTGGGCGATTGCAGATCGATCTTGGCCATGATGTTTTTCATCTGGCCTTTCCATTCCCCACCATTCAGGTTGACACCGATGATGGTCTGATCCGGACTGACGGAGACTTTCCAGACCGGCTTCATATCCGACTCGGGTTTTTGCATCGCGCCTTCCAGGGCAGCTACCGCTTCGGCATGGCTGCCGAAGCTGGCCATCTTCTTGGCATCTTCAAAGGTTGGCATGAAAGCCATATAGTGATAGTCATTAAGCTGTTCAGCGCTCAAGCCTTCAGCACCGAAAGGCTCACCCGCCCCCAGCGCCTTGCGCAGCGCAGCATCCACGTCCTTCAGTTCCCCGATCCGATAGGCCAGACCCTGATAAGGGGGATTGGTATAACTGACTTCGATCACCCCATTGTTATTGGTGACCGACACCCGCAGCACAGCGCCAAAACCACCGGTCTGATGGGCCGCAGCGGCCTTCTTCATCTCGGGGTTGGTAATACCCAGGATCAGCGCAGAATTATCCACGTAGGGCGAATAATCGCCGACTATTTCAAATCCACCAGCCTCCAGTTTCTTTTTGACTGCTCCGGCAGCTTCCGTCACACTGCCGCCAGCAGGCGCAGCGCTGACAAATGGTTTGTAAATGGCAGAGGCTTGGGCCTGGGCACACAGGAATGCCGTGGCAAAACAGGCAGCAGTAAGTAGATGACGCATGGAACTCCTCAAGTTTTGGTAAGAGACGCCCTGTAGCATAGCAGGGATTATCTGAAATGCGGCGCTTGATTGCAGCCCTGGAAACCGCGAAGCTTAGCACCTGTGGTGGCGATAAGCACGGGGTTGAGTGATGCGAGTGTTGTTAATTGATGATCATGCCTTGTTTCGCTTGGGGCTAAAAGAATTGTTGGCCCGGCGCGGCATTGAGGTGGTAGGCGCGGCAGCCGATTGTCAGGAAGGGCTGCTATTGGCCCAGCAATTGCTGCCGGAGGTAATTCTGCTGGACATGCGCATGCCGCAAATGAACGGCCTGGAGGCGCTGCGTGCCCTACGCCAGCAATATCCCGAGATTCCGGTTGTCATGCTGACCACCAGCCGCGATGAGCGGGATCTGATTGAATCCCTGCAACAAGGCGCCAAGGGTTACCTGTTGAAGGACATGGAACCCGATGAGCTGGTTTCGCGCCTGCAATCGATCCTGTATGGCAAAACCGAGGTGGCGCATGAGCTGTCCGCCGTGCTGGCGCGGGTGGTACAGGGCCAGCCTGCGGGTACCCCCAGCCCGTTTAGTGACCTGACCCCGCGTGAGGCCGAAATTTTGCGCCATCTGGCCGAAGGTCAGAGCAACAAGGTCATCGCTCGCAATCTCGGCATTTCGGATGGCACGGTCAAGCTGCACGTGAAAGCCATCTTGCGCAAGCTGGCGGTACATTCACGGGTGGAAGCAGCCGTGATGGCAGTCGGGCATGGACTCTGCGAACGCAAGGGTGAGGGTGATGAAAAGATTTATTGATTTGCTGCGCGATTGCCTGCCTGAAATTGAAGAATGCTTTCCCTGGGAGGTGGCCCCATTGCGCCTCCAGCACCCGGATTTACTGGTGGTGGACGTACGTGAGCCATATGAATACGCAGCGATGCACATTGCCGATTCCCTGCTGGTGCCACGTGGGGTGCTGGAATCGGCGGTGGAGTACGACTACGAGGAAACCGAACCTGTCTTGGTCGAAGCGCGTCAGCGTCCGGTTCTGCTGGTCTGCCGGTCGGGCAATCGGAGCGTTTTGGCAGCCAAGACCTTAAAACTACTTGGTTTTGAACGTCCGATGTCGCTAAAGACCGGTCTGCGGGGCTGGAACGATGCCGAATTGCCGCTGGTGGACGTCCAGGGGGCAGCCGTCAGTATTGAAGCGGCTGATGCCTATTTCACGCCCCAATTACGGCCCGAACAGCTTGCGCCCAGACGACGCAAATAATCTATACTGGCAGGGTTGGTGGCTTGCCTGAGGACGTTATGCGCTTATTCGGTCGGGGATTTTTAAGCATCCCGATTCAAATCAAGATGTTGGTTGGGTTTGGCTTCATGCTCGGTCTGGTGTGTGTCACCGCTTTGGTGGGCTGGTTTGGCCTGGGTTATATCCAGGGGCAGCTGAACCAGATTGTCACCGAAAGCCAGCCCTTGTTGACCGAAGCAAGTACGGTGAGCCGGGAATTGCAAGCCGCCAAGGGCGAACTGGCCTTTTATCTGCTCAGTCAGGCCGAGGTTCACAAGCAAAATTACCGGGAAGAACTGGATGCCCTGCAGGCAGCAGTGGCGCGCCTGAAGCAACTGCCGGGTCTGGCTGACAACAAGCAGCGCCAGATCCTGGCCGCCAGCGTGGCCGAGTTTGCCACTTGGCGTGACCGGTTGTTACCGTTGGCTGACGATAACAACAAAAATCTGCCGGCCCTGAGCTTTGCGGCCCGGGAAGTCAATCCCATTGCCCTGGATATTGGTCAGCAACTCAGCAATATGGTTTATGCCGAGGAGCAGACTGCCGATCCCAAGGGCCAACGTCGTACCCTGCTGCAACTGATTCATCAGGCCCGTTACGGCTGGGCTACGGTTGTGAATAATGTCCGGGGTTATCTGGCTTACCGGCAACCGGATTCACTGGAGCAGGTACGCAGTTTCGGTGCCGGGGTGCAGAAAGATATTGAGCAACTGGGCAGGCAATTTGGCAGCCTGCTGACGCTGGAACAGGCCGAAGCCGTTGACGCCCTAAAAGAACTCCTGCCGGGTTACTTCAGGAAATTTGACGAGATGGTCAAAATCCACAGCGGGGAGGCCTGGCGTCAGGATGCGTACCTGATGCGCACTGAAGTGGCGCCCCTGCTGCAACGGGCCGAGGCGGCGATCACGGCCTTGGTGACCCAGCAACAACAGGCGGTGGAACAGGCACAGCAGGCTTTGCTGGGACGGGTGCGCCTGACCGTCATGTTGTTTGTCGGCGCAGTGGTGGTGGCGCTGGGGGCCTCGGTGTTTGGGTATGGCCTGATGCGTTTCAGTATCGGCCAGCCCTTGCGCCACGCGGTGACAGTGGCTGATCGGGTTGCAGGCGGCGATTTGCGCGGCCAGATTGAAATGCTGAGCCGGGATGATTTTGGCCGTTTAATGAATGCATTGAAGCTGATGGTCGATAATCTGGCCAAACTGGTACGCCGGGTGCAGGAATCCGGGATTCAACTCACCTCTTCCAGCACCGAGATTGCCGCCACATCGCGCCAGCAGGAAGCGACCCTGAGCGAACAGGCTGCCTCGACCAACGAGATCATGGCCACGGCTACGGAGATTGCCCAGACCACAGCGCAACTGGTGGCCACCATGAACCAGGTACAGCAGATTGCCCGTGTGACTGCCGAAACAGCGGCAGCCAGCCAGGCTGAGCTGAACCGCATGGAATCTGCCCTGGCACAACTGACTCAGGCGACGGCCGTGATTGCCAATCGCTTGCAGGTCCTGAATGAAAAGGCCGCAAACATCAATTCGGTCGTGACGACCATCAGCAAGGTGGCCGACCAGACCAACCTGCTTTCGCTCAATGCCGCCATTGAGGCAGAAAAGGCGGGTGAATATGGAGTCGGGTTTGCCGTAGTGGCAACGGAGATCCGCCGCCTGGCCGACCAAACTGCCGTGGCCACCTGGGATATCGAACAGATGATCAAGGAGGTACAGGCGGCGATCAGCGCCAGCGTCAACGGAGTGGATCAGTTTACCCGCGACATCCAGAAAGGCAGCGAAGACCTGCGCCGCGTGGCCGGAGGTCTGGGACAGATGACCCAGCAGGTGCAAACCTTGAACCCCAGTTTTAGCCAGGTTCTGAACGGAATGAAAACCCACCTGGGCAGTGCGGAACAAATCAGTGACGCCATCCGCCAGCTGAATGACTCGGCTCAGCAGACGGTGGAATCCATCCGCTATTCCAACCGGGCCATCGTGCAGCTCAATGAAGCCGCCCAGATGCTGCATGAGGGTGTGTCCCAGTTCCGGGTAGGCACCTGACTCCGGACAACATGCGCAAGCAACTGTACATCCTGTGTGCCCTGGGTAGCCAGCAATTTGCAGTCGAGGGTCGGCAATTGCGCGAAATCTTGTCCTGGCAGCCCCTGCGGCCCCTACCGCTGGCTCCAGCCTTTGTAGCCGGAATCCTGAACAGCCGGGGACAGTTGCTGCCGGTGCTGGATCTGGGGCTGCTGCTGTACCGACAGCCGGTGCGCCGTTGCTTGAGCAGCCGGATTCTGGTGACCACACTTGCCAGCACACAAGGCGAAATCCCCCTGGGCCTGTTGGCCGAGCGGGTCACGGACGCCATCCGACGCAGTCCGGATTGCTTCCAGGCCAACACCTGGCGTTTGCCGCACCCACCCGGTCTGGCCATCGCGGCCCTGGCCGAAGATGCCGAGCATGGGCCACTGTGCCTACTGGATTTAAGTAAAATCGTGGCACCCGAGGCGGCCGATTATCTGTGGCAGACGCAGGAGGCGCCATAAATGCAGGCCGTGGAGCAGTTGTTGCAGCGTCTGCACAATGAGCTGGGCTTTGAAGCCGAACGGATCGGCTTTGCCACCGTCAGCCGCGCTCTGAAAGGGCGCATGGAGGCACTGAACTTGCAGGACGCCGCGTACTACCCAACCCTGGCCTGGCAGCAGCCTGAGGAGTGGCGCGCCTTCATTGATGCTGTGGTGGTGCCGGAAAGCTGGTTCATGCGAGGGCCGGAGAGTTTTGCCTGGGTGCAGCGTCTGGTGCGGCGCCAGACCTGGCCAAAACCGTTGCGCTGTCTGAGTCTGGCCTGTGCCGGGGGGGAAGAGCCCTATTCCCTGGCGCTGACACTGGCCGGGGCGGGGTGCCTGCCGCATCAGGTCGTACTGGATGCGGTGGATATCAGCGCACGTAACCTGGCCCATACCCGACAGGGACGTTACAGCGAGTTTGCCCTGCGGGCGGTAGACGCCTCATTCCGGGAGCGCCATTTTCGCAAAACCGACACGGGCGATTATCAGTTGCACCCCGAATGGCTGGGCTGGCTACGCCTGCACCAAGGCAACATCATTGACGACGCCTGGCAACCGCCCAGTAGCCCCTATCACATCATTTTCTGCCGCAACGTAATGATTTACTTCACGGCAGCCATGCAGCGGCATCTGATGCGCCGGCTCACCCAGTGGCTGGCGCCTCACGGTCTGCTGGTCGTGGGCCACGCCGAAGGCAGTTTGACCCGGCAGTTTTTTCAGCCCTGGGGTGGGGCCAAGACCCTGGGCTTTGGTCTGCGGCCCGTGGTCCAGGAACCCGTCAGTGTATTGCCCGCCTGGACGACCTTGCCTCTGGAAGTGCAGTGGGCGCCAGCACCGACCCAGGCTGCAGATGCCCCCCCCCCCCCCCCCCGGGGGGGACCCCGCGGCCCACCCGGCGCGAAAAAAAACCCCCCCCCCCCCCAGCGG
>CAYNNN010000078.1:0-8302 GCA_964398665.1 uncultured Gammaproteobacteria bacterium
TGTATGAGTTTGATGCGGAATACTGCAATATCAACCATGCAGGCCAGACAGTTGGTGAACTGCGCACCCGCACGATTCGGGTCAGCAAGGGCAATGCCCTGAGTTTCAAGGGGCTGACCGCTGCCCAGTATCTGACTGCGCCCGAATGGCGGGAAGGTGGGATTGGGGCGGAGCTGGTCGTGCCTGAAGCTGGTACGAACTATACAGACGGGCTGCTGGCACCGAATGAATGCGCGACGCTGCATTACCGCTTCAACCTGTTTAGCCTGAGCAACTATCGCTTTGTGGTGCGGCTGTATGGGACCGTGACGGGTCCAGATGCCTTGCCAGACAGCCGCAGCAGTGCCAACGCCGCGACCGAAATCGAGCTGGACTTAGGCTCGCTGCAAGCTGCGACCGAAACTCCGGCACCGGGCGCCACCACAACCCCCGTCGGCAGTGCCCCGACGCCGGTTACGCCAGTGCTGAGCTTTCCCGCCGGGACGAGCAACCTGCCGAGTCGGCGTTAAGCGGCCCCCCGCCCTGGCCCGCGCTTGGCGGGTGGGTCAGGGCGGCTAAAGTGTCTGATGCAGCTTGTAACCTCGCTTTTTGCCCTGCTACATTGTAGTCATCTCAAACCCCGGAGTCTGGCCATGTTCACTGCACCGCGCGTTCTCACCGTTCAGGTTTCCATATTGGCCCTGTGGGGCGTGTTGGCTGCTACGCCGCAGATGGCGTGGGGCGTTGGTGTTGTGCCTGCAATCCGGGGCACTGCAAGGCTGGACGCCGTGGTGGCGAACACTGGCAATGAACAACGCTGTTTGAACGACGGCTCGGGCGGCTTCACCGCCTGCGCCAGTTTCAATGGCACAGACAGCAGCCGCGTTGTTGTTGTGGGCGACCTGGATAGCGATGGTGATCTGGATGTATTGGTGACGAATAATGGCAATGAACAACGCTGCTTGAACGATGGTTCGGGCGGTTTCACCAACTGCGCCAGTTTCAATGGCACCGAGCCGAGCTACGGGATTGCCCTGGGGGATCTGGACGGGGATGGGGATCTGGACGCGGTGGTGGCGAATTTTGGCAACGAGCGGCGCTGCCTGAACGATGGTTCGGGCGGTTTCACCGCCTGTGCCAGTTTCAATATCAATGACGTCAGCTTCGGCATTGCGTTGGGCGATGTGGATGGGGATGGGGATCTGGACGCGGTGGTGGCGAATAATGGCGCTGTCGAACAGCGCTGCTTGAATGACGGTTCGGGCGGCTTCACCGCCTGCGCCAGTTTCAATACCAATGACGCCAGCATCGGCATTGCCTTGGGGGATGTGGACGGGGATGGGGATCTGGACGCGGTGGTGGCGAATGGTAGTGCTGCCGAACAACGCTGTTTGAACGACGGCTCGGGCGGGTTTAGCGCTTGCGCCAGTTTCAATACCAATGACAGCAGCCAAGGCATCACTCTGGGGGATGTGGATGGGGATGGGGACCTGGACGCGGTGGTGGCGAATAGTAGTGCTGCCGAACAGCGCTGTTTGAACGATGGCTCGGGTGGTCTCACGGCCTGTGCCAGTTTTAATGCCGCTGATTTCAGCCGCTGTGTTGTCCTGGGGGATGTGGATGGGGATGGGGATCTGGATGCGGTGGTAGCGAATAATGGCAATGAACAGCGCTGCTTGAATGATGGTGCGGGCGGATTCACCGCCTGCGCCAGTTTCAATGCTGCGGACAACAGCGGCGGCATTGCGCTGGGCGATCTCAACGGCGATGGGCCGGACGGAAACCTCACGGATGTGACGACGAAGTTTGTCGGTGGCGTGACGACCAGCAATTTTGCCCTGACGCTGGCTTCCGCGATAACCAGTGTCAAACCCGCCGGATTGGTGGCGCTGTATGAATTTGATGCGAAATACTGCGCCAATGGCTTGGCGCTAATCGAGAATCTGACCAACCTGCGCACCCGCACGATTCGGATCACCAAGGGCAATGCGCTGAATTTCGATGGCCTGAGCTCAGCCCAGTATCTGACTGCGCCGGAGTGGCGTGAAGGCGGCATCGGGGCCGAGCTGGTGATGCCAACGGCGGGGCAAACCTTCGGCTATGCAGATGGCGAACTGCAATCCGGGGAATGCGCAGTGATTCACTACACCTTCAACCTGTTCAGCATGAGCAAATACAAATTTGCGGTGCGGCTGTATGGGACCTTGGGTGGCGATACATTGGGGGACAGCCTGGCAGTGGCCGGCAGCAGTGCCAACGACCTGACGGCAGCGGCGGCAGTGACGGAAATCGAGCTGGACTTAGGCGCACTGCAAGCGGCACCGGAGACCCCGGCGCCATCCACCACGACGACCCCCGGCGGCAGTGCCCCGACACCGGTGACGCCCAACCCGCTTGCCTTCCCCGTAGGCACCAGCAACCTGCCGAGTCGGCGTTAAGCGAACCCCCGTCCTGGCCCGTGATTGGTGGGCGGGTCAGGGCAGTTCCACCCCGAGGTAAAGCTGTGCCAGCGGTAGTGCCAGCCCTAGGCTGGCCAGCGGCACGGTGGTATCCCAAGTGACGGCATGCCACTGCAGGGCTTTGCGATACAACACGGCTTCAGGCCGGTCCTGAGCCAGGATTAAATACTCCTCAAGGCTGTCAATATGCTGATAAGCGAGGCGCTTTTCCCGTTGGTCAATGCGCTGGGTGCTTTCAGACAACACTTCAGCCAGGAAGACGGGTTGGGTGCGGTAATAGCGGGCATTGTCCTGAGGCTTACAGGCCACCATGACATCGGGGTAGTAAAAATAATCCTCCTGGTAGATTTGCAGGCGCACTTTCATATCCGCCATGAAAACCCGACACGGCGTGCCCGCCAGATGGCGGTGCAGGGCGGCAAACAAGTTGCCCGCAATGATGTTGTGGGCGGCACTGGCCCCGCCCATGGCGTAAACGTCACCGGCCAGATACTCATGCCGGGCTTCCGGTGCCGTTGCCTCGGCGTCTAGATAACTTTCCGGGGTGTAAGGAAGTTTGAAGGTGGGATGGGGCATGGCTGTTGCCTCGGAGTGAGAACGGATGAATTTTACCGTAAAACCCGGGAAACTTGTTTGTAGCGGCCGATACGGTGCTGTTACACTTGTCCCTACCTCAACCCCTGGAGTTTGGCCATGTTCCCTGCCCCCCGTCTTCTGACCCTGCAAGTTTCCACCCTGGCCCTTTGGGGTGCCTTGGCCGCTGCGCCGCAAACGGCGTGGGGCTATAGTGCTGTACCCGCGATTCGGGGCGCTGCCCGGCTGGATGCGGTGGTGGCAAATTACAACGTAGGAATCGAACAGCGCTGTTTGAATGACGGCTCGGGCGGTTTTACCAACTGCACCAATGTCAGTAGCATTGGTTCCAGCAGTTCCAGTATTGTCCTAGGGGATGTAGACAACGATGGCGACTTGGACGTGCTGGTGGCGAACACCGATGGCGAAGTTGAACAGCGTTGTTTGAACGACGGCTCAGGCGGTTTTATCAACTGCGCCAGTTTCAACACCACGGACTACAGCTTTGGTATTGCCTTAGGGGATGTGGATGGGGATGGGGATTTGGACGTGCTGGTGGCGAATTTTAAGCAAGTCGAACAGCGCTGTTTGAACGACGGATCGGGCGGCTTCACCAGTTGCGCCAGTTTCAACACCACGGACTACAGCGTCGGCATAGTCCTGGGGGATGTGGACGGGGATGGGGATTTGGACGCGCTGCTGGCAAATTTTACCGAAGTGGAACAGCGCTGTTTGAACGATGGCAGTGGCGGCTTCACCAGTTGCGCCACTTTCAATGGCGCAGATTACAGCAATGGCATTGCCCTAGGCGATCTGGACGGGGATGGGGACCTGGACGCGCTGGTGGCGAATTTTGGCAACGAACAGCGCTGTTTGAATGACGGTTCGGGGGGCTTTACGGCTTGTGTCAGTTTCAATGGCGCAGATTACAGCAATGGCATAGTCCTGGGGGATGTGGACGGAGATAAAGACCTGGATGTGGTAGTGGCGAATGCAATTGGCCAAGTCGAACAGCGCTGCTTGAACGATGGCTCGGGCGGTTTTACGGCCTGCGCCAGTTTCAATACCACGGACGATAGTTTCGGCATTGCGTTGGGGGATGTGGATGGGGATGGGGACCTGGACGCGCTGGTGGCAAATTTTGGCGAAGTTGAACAGCGCTGTTTGAACGATGGCAGTGGCGGGTTCACCACCTGCGCCAGCTTCAATACGACAAACAACAGCTACGGTATCGCGCTGGGCGATCTCAAAGGTGACGGGCCGGACGGGAATCTCACGGATGTGACGACGAAATTTGTCGGTGGCGTGAGTACCAGCAATTTTGCCCTGACGCCGGCTTCCGCGATAATCGGTGTCAAACCGGCGGGGCTGGTGGCACTGTATGAGTTTGATACTAAATACTGCGCCAATGGGCTGTCATTGATCGAGAACCTGACCAACCTGCGCACTCGTACGATCCGGATTACCAAAGGTAATGCCCTGAATTTCGATGGTCTGACCTCGGCGGAATTTCTGACTGCGCCAGAATGGCGTGAGGGTGGAATTGGGGCCGAGCTGGTGATGCCGACGGCGGGGCAAACCTTCGGCTATGCAGATGGTGAACTGCAATCCGGGGAATGCGCAGTGATTCACTACACCTTCAACCTGTTCAGCCTGAGCAAGTATCGCTTTGCGGTGCGGCTCTATGGCACCCTGGGCGGTGACACGCTGGGCGACAGCTTGGCGGTAGCCAGTAGCAGTGCCAACGACCTGAGCGCTGTTGCTGCAACCGAGATTGAGCTGGACCTGGGTTCGCTGCAAGCCGCACCCGAGACTACTACGCCGCCCGCTACCACAACCCCCGGCGGCAGTGCCCCGACGCCCGTGACGCCGACGCTGAGCTTCCCCGCCGGCACCAGCAACCTGCCGAGTCGGCGCTGAGCTAACCGCCGATCCACGCCAACTCCAGTTCCCTCCCCAGTTATGGGGAGGGCTAGGGTGGGGTGGATGCGGCAGCTTGCGACCTGCTGTTTTATCAAATAAACTCCTAACCACCCTATTCCCTCGGAATCTCGTCATGTTCCCTGCCCCCCGTCTTCTGACCCTGCAAGTTTCCACCCTGGCCCTCTGGGGTGCCTTGGCCGCCGCACCGCAACTGGCATGGGGTGATAGTGCGGCGCCCGCAATTCGGGGCAAGGCAAGGCTGGATGCAGTAGTGGTCAATAATGCGGCAGGTGGGTTTCCTGAACATATCTGCTTGAACGATGGTTCAGGTGGTTTCCAGACAGGTAGCAATTGTGCTGGTTTCAATGGTACAGACGCCAGCTACGGCATTGCCCTGGGGGATGTGGACGGGGATGGCGATCTGGACGCCGTGGTGGCGAATAATGGCGCCGTTGAACAGCGTTGCCTGAACGATGGCTCCGGGGGCTTTACTGTCTGCGCCAGTTTCAATGGTACAGACATCAGCTACGGCATTGCCCTGGGGGATCTGGACGGGGATGGCGATCTGGACGCGCTGGTGGCGAATGCTGGCAATGAACAGCGTTGCTTGAACGATGGCTCCGGGGGCTTTACCGTCTGCGCCAGCTTTAACACCAATGACAATAGTCGTGCTGTTGTCCTGGGGGATGTGGATGGAGATGGGGATCTGGACGTCGTGCTGGCGAATTTTGGTGCTGTTGAGCGGCGCTGCCTGAATGACGGCTCGGGTGGCTTCACCGCTTGTGCCAGTTTTAACGCAATAGACAATAGCCGTAGCATTGCCTTAGGGGATGTGGACAATGATGGGGATATGGATGTGGCAGTGGCAAATGGTGGTGCCGCCGAACAGCGCTGCTTGAATGATGGTGCGGGCGGCTTCACCACCTGTGCCAGTTTTAACGCAACTGATAACAGCCGCGGTATGTTCCTGGGTGATATGGATAACGATGGGGATCTGGATGCCGTGATCGCGAATTTTGGCGTTGCTGCACGGCGCTGTTTGAATGAAGGTTCCGGGAGCTTTACCAGCTGCAATAGTTTCAATGCCGCTACCCAGAGCAACGGCGTTGCCTTAGGGGATCTGAAGGGCGACGGGCCGGACGGGAACTTGGCCGATGTGACCCCGAAGTTTGTCGGCGGGGCTAAAACCAGCAATTTTGCCCTGACCCTGGCTTCCATGATCACAAGCGTCAAACCGGCGGGCCTGGTGGCGCTGTATGAGTTTGATGCACAGTATTGCAACATCAATCATGCTGGCCAGACGGTGGGCAAACTGCGGGCCCGCACCGTGCGGGTCAGCAAGGGCAATGCCCTGAACTTCAACGGGCTGACGCCTGCACAATACCTGACCGCCCCCGAGTGGCGGGAAGGTGGGGTTGGGTCAGAGCAGGTGGTACCTGAAGCGGGCGCGGACTATGCAGACGGGTCGCTGGCACCGAATGAATGCGCGACGCTGCATTACCGCTTCAACCTGTTTAGCCTGAGCAACTATCGCTTTGTGGTGCGGCTGTATGGGACGGTGTCTGGCCCGGATGCCTTGCCAGACAGCCGCAGCAGTGCCAACGATCTAGCCGCCCCCGCAGCGACTGAGATTGAGCTGGACTTAGGCGCGCTGCAAGCCGCACCCGAGACCAACACTCCGCCCGCTACAACCCCCGGCGGCAGTGCTCCGGCGCCGGTCACGCCAGTGCTGAGCTTCCCCGCCGGGACGAGCAATCTGCCGAGTCGGCGTTAGGTGCTTATTGTCCCGAGTCTATTGCCCTGGGTCATCACAGTGGCTGTATCTGAACATCCACTTCATCAAGGGTGAGTAAAAAGTTGCGTAATTGGCCGGCATCGCCTGACGTGAGAAACAGCGTACGGGCTACTGCCGCCGCCGGGTCGGCTCGCATCCCCTCGATGCGACGCTGTAGCTGCCGGACAATGGCGTCTACCGGGTCAACCAGCGTGACATGCGGCCCGGCAAGCTGGGCGATTTGTTTTCTCACGAAAGAATAGTGGGTACAACCCAGGACTATCGTATCTGCACCGGCAGCCAGGCCAGGTTCCAGGTAACGCCTGATCATGGCAAGCGTGGCCGGGCTATCAAAGTCACCCCGTTCGATCTGGTCAGCCAGCCCTGGACAGGCTTGCAGCAGAACCCGCCGGTCCTGCGCAAACTGCTCACAAAGACTGGCCACTGCAGGGCTTTGCACTGTGTAAGTGGTTGCCATGACCAGCACCGTGCCGGATTGGGTCAATTTTGCAGCCGGTTTGATGGCTGGCTCCATTGCCACGATAGGCAGGTCAAATCGTTCCCGCAAGAAACGCACTGCGGCGATGCTGATGGTATTACAAGCCAACACAATGGCTTTTACGCCACGCTGTACCAACAGCGTCAGAATCTCCTGGGCGCGGCTTTGTAAGAAATCCCGCTCACGGTCGCCATACGGCGCATAACCGCTGTCGGCAACATAGATGAAAGACTCGTTGGGCAATGCGGCCTGCAATGCCCGTAGCACGAAAAGCCCCCCCACGCCGGAATCATAAACGCCGATCGGTGCTGGTGGCATGGCGGCGGAATTGACCGGGTTCATGGGGGCAGGCTGCAAATATTCTGGCATATTCAATGAAAAGGACACCGCAAGCTGGCATGATGATGGCAGGGGTTCAGAAGGCCGGGCAAGCGGCCTGCACGCTGCGCATTATAGCGAAGTAGCCAGGGTTACGGCCGCCAGCCGTCGTGCAATTGACCCACCCCGCCGGTCTGGATAAGCTCCTGTGAACATCGGACCATTTGGGCGTGGCCGCTGCACGTTTGGCGGTTACTGCTCCCATCACCTGGCGGCCAACTCGGGCCATTTGCGCGCAACCCATTCTACTCACATGAAAATTGAAATTCCCGCATTGGCATTGATTGCGTTGGTTGGTGCCTCCGGCAGTGGCAAGTCAACCTTTGCCAGAACCCACTTCAAATCCACCGAAGTAATCTCCTCCGACGTGTGCCGGGGGCTGGTGTCTGATGATGAAAGTGACCAGACCGTAACCCGCGATGCCTTTGATGTGCTGTACTATATTGCCGCCAAGCGTCTGGCGGCCGGACGCCTGACCGTGATTGATGCCACCCATGTCCGGGCAGAAGCCCGTGCCCCGATTGTGCGGCTGGCCAAGGCGCATGACGTGCTGCCCGTGGCTGTGGTACTGAATTTACCCGAGGCGCTGTGCCAGGCCCATAATCAGCAACGGCCTGACCGGCAAGTGAGTACCCAGGTCGTGCGTCAGCAAGTCCAGCAGTTGCATCAGGCGCTGCACACCTTGCAACGTGAGGGGTTTCGCCGGGTAACCGTGCT
>CAYNNN010000079.1:0-7439 GCA_964398665.1 uncultured Gammaproteobacteria bacterium
CCCAGAACCACCAGCCGCCCCAGCCCAGCTCGTTGTAGGCCCACCAACTGCCTAACGCAATGCCCACGGTCAGAAACATCCAGGCCATTAAAGTCCAGGGCCGTGACCAGCGCGCCCAGGCTGAATCCAGTTGCCCGCCCAGCAATGCCGCGATGGCAAAGCTGAAGGCCACGGAAAACCCGACATAACCCAGATATAGCAACGGGGGGTGCAGGACCATGCCGGGGTCTTGCAAAAGTGGGTTCAGGTCGCGTCCATGCAGCGCAGCCGGAATCAGGCGCTCAAACGGGTTGGACGTCAGCAGTAAAAACAGCAGCAGGCCCACGGCGATGGCACCCATCACCGCCAGCACCCGGGCGATGAACACGCGAGGCAGGCCTCGACTGAGCAGGCTGACCAACAGACCCCAGATGCTGAGGATGAAAATCCAGAGCAGCATGGAGCCTTCATGGGCGCCCCAGACGGCGGCAATCCGGTAAAACAGCGGCAGTTCGGTGTTGGAATTATGCGCAACATAGGCCACGGAGAAATCCGAGTCCACGAATGCAGCCGTCAGGGCTGCATACGCCAGCAGTAGCAGGACAAACTGGGCTTGTGCCGCCGCATGGGCAAATTCCAGCCAGCTACCCACCCGCCAGTAAGCACCCAGCAGTGGTACCAGTGTCTGGGCCAGTGCCACCCCCAGGGCCAGAATCAGGGCAAAATGGCCCAGTTCGGCGATCATGGCGTTTTGGCCGCCGCAGCCGCTTCCAGTGAAGCCTGCACCGGTGGGGGCATGTAATTTTCATCGTGTTTGGCCAACACTTCGGTTGCCAGTAGTTCGCCCTGAGCATTCAACTGCCCGGTTGCAATGATCCCCTGGCCTTCCCGGAACAGGTCGGGCAGGATGCCGGTATAATGCACCGGCAGGGTCTGGGCGTTATCGGTCAGCACAAAGCGCACGGTCAGGCTCCCGGATTCCCGCTGCACGCTGCCGGGCAGAACCAGCCCGCCGGCCCGGATGGCCCGGTTGCCTGCCGCTTGGGCCTTACCGCCCAGGATGTCGCTGGGGCTGTAGTAGTAGAGCATGTTTTCCTGAAAGGCCAGCAGGGTGAAGGCCGTGGCTCCTCCTACGCCCAGCAGCAGCAACAGCACCAGGATCAGACGATTGCGCCGGGTTGGCGTCATGATTTGCGCTCCAGTTGGAATTTACGGGTCAAGGTCCGGCGCAGTTGTCGTTCCCGCAGCCAGGGCAGCAGCAACTGCACCCCCAGCACCAGCAGTGCCAGGGCATAGGAGGTCCAGACGTAAAAGGCATAACCGCCCATGTAAAAAAATTGTTCCAGGGCACTCATGACCGGGCTTCCGTATTTCGAGGGGCAAATAACTGCCTGACCCAGTGGCTGCCGGCCTCACGCTCAAGAATCTCGCAGCGGGCCCGACGTAACAGGACAAAAAAGTAATACAGTTTGAAAGCCAGGGCCATGAGCAGTAGCGGCACCAGCATGGTCCAGTGGATGGAAGGCGCACCGATTTTGGTTACGGTTGGCCCCTGATGCAGGGTATTCCACCATTCCACCGAGTAATGAATGATGGGGATATTGACCACGCCAACCAAGGTCAGCACCGCAACGGCACGGGCTGCGGTACGCCGATCTTCCACCGCAGAACCCAGCGTCATGATCCCCAGGTAAAGAAACAACAGGATCAATTCTGAAGTCAGACGTGCGTCCCATACCCAGTACGTGCCCCACATCGGCTTGCCCCAGAGTGAGCCGGTGGCCAGGGCAATAAAGGTGAAGGCCGCACCGACCGGCGCGCTCGCGCTCAGCAGTACCTCGGCAATTTTCATGCGCCAGACCAGAATGATCACTGCAAAGCTGGCCATCATCATGTATACAAACAGCGAAAGCCAGGCAGCTGGCACATGGATGTAGATGATGCGGTAACTATCGCCTTGCTGATAATCCGGCGGGGCCACGACCAAGCCCAGATACAGGCCGACCAAGGCCAATAGCAGCCCCAGGCCACCGATCCAGGGGCTAAACCAGCCTGCAAAGTGGTAAAAATAGGGTAGGGCACCGAATTGATGGAAAAAACGCCACATTTAACGTTCGCTCATGCTCACCCGGAGTGCGGCGGCGGCAGCCAGCGGGGCAAGCGTCAGGGCCAACAGCAACAGCGCCGTCAGCAAATACAAAGGGCCGCGGATTGCCAGCCCGGACGCGGCCAGTTCTACGGCACGGGCGGCAAAGATCAGCACCGGAATATACAGGGGAAGTACCAACAGTGACAATAATACCCCCCCACGGCGCAAGCCTACTGTCAACGCCGCCCCGATTCCGCCAATCAGGCTCAAGGTCGGTGTGCCCAGCAGCAAGGTCAGGGTCAAAGCACCCCAGGCGCTGACCGGCAGGTTCAACATCCCGGCCAGCAACGGGGCCAACAGGGCCAGGGGCAGGCCGGTCAAGAGCCAGTGTACGGACAATTTTGCCAGCACATACAAAGGTAACGGCTGGGAACTGAGTAAAATCTGTTCCAAGGCGCCGTCCTCGTAGTCACTACGCCATAGGGCTTCCAGACCCAGCAGGGTGGCCAGCAGCGCAGCGACCCAGACGATACCCGGCGCCAGAAATTGCAGGCGTTCGGGGTCAGGGCTGACCCCAAAGGGAAACAGCACCACGACCATGACGAAAAATAATAGCGGGTTGAGCAACTCCCGGTGCTGGCGCACCGCCAGCAGCCATTCCCGGCGCAAGAGCAGGAGCATCTAGGCCCCTAACCGCACGGTTAGCCCGGGCAGATCGGCAGGGACCGGCTGATGACTGGTCAGCACGGCAATGCCGCCTTGGGCCAGATGGGCACGCAGCAGGTCAAATACCCAGGCTACCCCCTTGACATCCAGTGCCGTCAGCGGCTCATCCAGCACCCACAAGGGCGTCTGGCGCAGCAACAGACGGGCCAGGGCGACGCGGCGCCGTTGCCCGCTGGACAGGCGCCGACATAATTGCTGGGCCTGCGAAGCCAGCCCGACCGCAGCGAGGGCCGCTTCAGGGGTCAGGCGCAGGGTGCCGGTACCCAGATGTTGGTCAATCAACAAATTCTCCAAGGGACTCAAGTCATCTTTCACGCCGGGATGATGGCCGATGTAGGTCAGGTCGGTGTAATAGGCGGCTGGATCGTGGGTAATATCCTGTCCATTCCACACCACCGTACCGGCATCCGGATAGAACAGGCCACAGATCAGGCGCAGCAGCGTAGTTTTGCCGCTGCCATTTTCACCCTCAACCCGCAGGAGGGTGCCCGCAGGTACTGAGACCTCCAGTTGCCGGAACAATTCCCGCTCGCCCTTGATACAGCCCAGGCCCTGTAGGGCCAGTGAGTTTGTCGCCATCTGAATCTACCGCCTCCGCTGGTCGGGGCGCAGATTACCCCAGCGACTGGACTTGGCTCAAGGGGGAACGCTCAGCCTCCTGCGATCATGTCATGTTTTTCGGGCTACTTTGGCCGCTCCCCCCGGCGGGGCTATCCGTTCCTGCCGCAGGGGTGTGCCAAATACTTGCCCTAGCCTTGCAGGCAGCGCTCCCGGTAGCCTTCCGGGACATTATCCGGGCAGCGACCACACAGCTGATTTCCCGGTACGGCATAGTCAATCTTGCGCGGATAGGGCAGATTCAGATTATTCATGATCTGGATGAATTCATCCCGGCTTTTACCTCCTCCCAGACGTGGATTGCGCGTCATTTCCTGCGCAATGGTGGACACAAACCGCCCCTCATAGTCATGCGCCGGATAAACCAGCGTTTCACCCGGCAGGCTGAAGAACTTGCCGTGGATGCTGTCATAAAGACTGCCCGCATCTCCGGACTGAAAGTCAGTGCGGCCACACGCATCTATCAGCAAGGCATCGCCGCTGAACAACCGCGTCATCTCTCCCTGGCGGAGCAGGTAGGCGTGATGGGTAAACGTGTGTCCTGGGGTATGCAGTGGCTCCAGTGCGATACCTGCCAGTTGCAGGGGCTGGCCTTCCATCAGCCCCACATCGGCACAATCCAGCCGATCCATCGCGGGCACGGCTATCTTGCTGCCCAGTTTCTGCTTCAGGCGCAAAGCGCCGGTGATATGGTCGGCATGCAGGTGAGTTTCGACGGTGTAAGCCAGTTGCAGATTCATGGCCCGCAACACGGCAATATCACGTTCCACGGTTTCCAGCACCGGGTCGATCAGAATTGCCTGCCCGGTCTCCGGCGCCGCCAGCAAGTAGGTATAAGTTGAGGATTCTCCCTCAATCAGTTGTTTGAAGATCATGGCACGTTGCCTCGCAATCGGTTAATTGCCGATCATCATACAATATTAGCATTAAATAATATACCCTGTGGCTCACGGGTGAGACGCTTCCGGGCCCAGCAGGAGCAATTCGCGGTTGCGCGCCAGCTGGGCGAGTGGTTGGGCGCCCAGCCTGCCGTCATTTTGAGTGACGACCGCGACTGGATAACCGGCAGGGTATATCCCGCCCAGCCCGGAACTGAGCAGGACATCACCGGCCACCAGGTCAGGATTACGTTCCAGATAAGGCAGTTGCAGCCCATCACCCGTGCCGGCAGCCACGGTGCGCAAGCCATTGCGGGCCACCTGTACGGGGAGGGCATGGCGCGGGTCCGTGATCAGCATCACTGTGGCACTCAGGGGCGTTACTGCCAGCACCTGCCCGACCAGACCCTGCGCATCCAGGACCACATCACTGACCGCTACGCCCTGTAAGCTCCCGACATCCAGCAACAGGTGGTGCTGTTGGGCATCCACATCCACGGCCATGATGGGTACTACCCGCAAGCTGCGCGCACGCAACGGATCTGCCGACTCCAGCAGGGCCCGCAGGCGCTGATTTTCCGCCTCCAGATAGCTCAGGCGCTGCAATTTGCCTTGCAACAGCAGTTGTTGATCGCGCAATCCGGCGAGTTCCGCGAGCAAATCCTGCCGATGCGTCAGGTGGGCTCCCAGCCAGTCGGCAATCCGGGCCGGAACCTGGGCACTCCAGTGCAAGGGATACACCAGCAGGCCCAGACCCTGGCGCACCTGATCGAGGTATTGCAACCGATGATCCACCAACATCAGGCCGATAGCCAATATGCTGGCCAGAAACAGGCGGGTGGTCAGTTGGGCCGGGGTGGGCGGTACCGGATTCATGGGCATCCGGCCCCAGTCCTAATAGTCGAGCGAGAAATGCTCCAGGCCCCGTTCATCCAGTAACTCCAGCACCCGGCCGCCCCCTCGGGCCACGCAAGTCAGCGGGTCCTCAGCAATCACCACCGGCAAGCCCGTTTCTTCACTCAACAGGCGATCCATATCCCGTAACAGCGCCCCGCCCCCGGTCAGGACAATACCCCGCTCCGCCACGTCCGCACCCAGTTCCGGAGGCGTCTGTTCCAGCGCAGTCCGCACCGCCATCACCACGCTGGCCAGCGGCTCCTGCAAGGCTTCGAGCACCTCATTGCTGCTCAGGGTGAAACTGCGCGGAATACCTTCGGCGAGGTTACGACCCTTGACCTCAATTTCCAGGACTTCCTGACTAGGAAACGCCGAGCCGATGCGGTGCTTGATGATTTCCGCCGTGGTTTCCCCAATGAGAATGCCAAAATTCCGGCGCACGTAATTGATGATGGCCTCGTCGAACTTGTCACCGCCGGTACGCACTGAAGCCGAGTACACAATGCCGTTGATGGACAGTACGGCCACCTCGGAGGTGCCGCCGCCGATATCCAGCACCATCGAACCGCGCGGCTCATCCACCGGCAACCCGGCACCAATGGCAGCAGCCATCGGTTCTTCGATCAGATACACTTCCCGTGCCCCGGCGCCTGAAGCAGATTCCTTGATGGCCCGGCGTTCCACCTGAGTCGAGCCACAGGGCACACAGATCAGTACCCGAGGGCTGGGCCGCAAAAAGCGGGTGGCGTGAACCTTGGCGATGAAGCGCTGCAACATCTTTTCCGTCAGGGTGAAATCGGCGATCACGCCATCTTTCAGGGGTCGCACCGCTGTAATATTGCCGGGGGTGCGGCCCAGCATGGCCTTGGCCTCCAGACCCACGGCCGCAATACTTTTGGCCCCGCCGTGCAGGCGGTCATAGCGCACCGCCACCACCGAAGGCTCATTCAGGACAATGCCCTGACCCCGCACGTAAATCAATGTGTTGGCCGTGCCGAGGTCTATGGATAAATCGCTGGAAAACAGCCCACGTAAACGTTTGAACATCAGCTTGCGCCTGCAAAAAATCGGCTTACTCTAGCAAGCTTGTCCAGTGGGGGCAACCAATTGCCCGATGCTGGACTTGGCCCATTGCTCCAGGCCGCCGGGGCCGGTATGGTAGCTGCAATGCCTCTCGGGTTACCTCCTTGCATGAGCCATGAGCGATAAGAAAAAAATACCCAAATCTGTCTACCGCTGTCGGGAGTGCGGTGCCCAGACACTGAAATGGACAGGCCAATGCCCGGAATGTCAGGCGTGGAATACCCTGGAAGAAGCCCGCGCCGAGGACACTGCACCGCGGACCCGCTTTGGCAATTACAGCGGCAGCCACAGCCCTGCGGTGCAAAGCCTGGCGCGGGTCGAACTGCACGCCGAAACGCGCCAGCGCACCGGGCTGGAAGAACTGGATCGGGTGCTGGGCGGCGGCCTGGTCAGCGGTTCCGTAGTCTTGTTGGGCGGCGACCCCGGTATTGGTAAATCCACCCTATTGTTGCAAACCCTGGCGCACCTGGCCCAGCAAGGTGTACGCACCCTGTATGTCACCGGCGAGGAATCCCTCCAGCAAATTGCTTTGCGCGCCCAGCGGCTGCACGTCATGGCCGATGGCTTGCGGGTGCTGGCGGAAACCTGCGTGGAACGGGTCCTGGATGCTGCCGGTCAGGAACAGCCTCAGGTCATCGTCCTGGATTCAGTACAGACGGCCCATACCGAGTGGCTGCAATCGGCGCCTGGTTCCGTTGCGCAGGTGCGTGAGTCTGCCGCGCAACTGGTGCGTTACGCCAAACAAAGCGCCACCGCCGTGTTTCTGGTCGGCCACGTCACCAAGGATGGTGCGCTGGCGGGGCCACGGGTGCTGGAACACATGGTGGATGCCGTCCTGTATTTCGAGGGCGATGTCGGAAGCCGGTTTCGGCTGATCCGGGCCATCAAGAATCGCTTCGGTGCCGCCAATGAGTTGGGCGTGTTTGCCATGACCGAGCGGGGCTTGCGTGAAGTAGCCAACCCTTCGGCAATCTTTCTGTCCCGTCAGGAAGGCGCAGCGCCTGGCAGCGCGATCCTGATCACCTGGGAAGGCACCCGGCCTTTGCTGGTGGAAGTGCAGGCGCTGGTGGACGATACGCATGCCCCGGCCCCGCGCCGGGTCACGCTGGGGCTGGAACAGAACCGGCTGGCCATGCTGCTGGCGGTGCTGCACCGCCACGGCGGGGTGC
>CAYNNN010000080.1:0-7321 GCA_964398665.1 uncultured Gammaproteobacteria bacterium
CCGAGATCCTGAAGAAGCGCGGCGACCAGCCCCGCTTCAAGCAGAACCGGCTGATCTTCCTGGCCGCCGACTCCGACAGCGTGAGCCGTCTGAAGGACCACGTGCGCTCGTTCCTGGCGTGGCGCAGCATCGTGGCCGACTACAGGGACAACCGCATCGTCCTCGATAACCTGATGGCCAAGCAGGCCAGCGCCAGCCTGACGCAGGCCGAGGAAACGGTGCGCCGGATGATCCGCGAGACCTACAAGTGGCTCCTGGCGCCGATGCAGGAGGCACGCCCCGGCAAGGGCCTGTCCGAGCTGCGGTGGGAGCACTTCCAGGTCAACCCCGGCGCGCAGAACTGGTCGCAGGAGATCGAGCGCGTGCTCAAGGAAAACGAGCTGCTCATCAACGAGTGGGCGCCGATCCACTTGGCCAAGGTGCTGAAGGACTGGTTCTGGAAGGATGACCTCAAGGAAACCAGCGCGCTCAAGGTGTGGCAGCAAAGTTGCCAGCAGCTTTACCTGCCGCGCCTGAAGGACGATACCGTGTTCCAACGTACCCTGACCGCTGGTGCGGCCCAGCGGGAGTTTTTTGCCTATGCGCAGGGGAAAGTGGACGGGCGCTATGTGGGTTTTGTGCTGGGTCAGGCGTTGTCGCCGATTCTGGATGGTGCCCTGCTACTCATCGAGCCGGTGACCGCAGCCCGGTATGCCGAAGCACAACGTGCCGCCGAAGAAACTGCACGGCAGCCGCTGCCGGAGGCTACACAGGGTGCGACCCGGGCCAGTGCAACCGCGCCGAAGGTCAAGGACGCCGCTCCACCAGGTTCGCTGGCCGGGGGCGGTGCGGCCCCGCAGCCGGTCAAAAACCACTTCTACGCCTGTATTGATCTTGACCCCATCCAGGCCAAACGGCAGTTTGCCGATCTGGTTGATGAGGTCATCCAGCAATTTACCGCGCGGCCCGGCGTGAAAGTGCGGATCGCCGTCGAGATTCAGGCCGAGACCAGCAGGGGTTTCGACGATGGGTTGCAGCGTGCGGTGAAGGAGAACTGTAACGTGTTGAAATTCAAGAGTGCCGAGTTCGAGTCGGGCGAGTGAGCCTGCGGTTCCGACCTTGCACCGTGCGGCATTCTGTCACAGGCCAGAATCCGACCGGTACAGTATAGTAGCCAGATGCCCATGCCGCCGCTGCTTTCGGAACTGACTGCCCTGACCCCGGCTGCCGTGCTGCTGCGGCTGGGCCTGCTGCGCCTGCTGGCTGCCGGGGTGCAGTTTGCGCTGATCCTGTGGGTGCATGTGGGCCTGCAACTTGAATTGCCATTGTGGCCCATGCTGAGCGTACCGCTGCTGCTGGTGATCCTGGATGGTGTGTTGTGGCTGCGCTTGCGGCGCCCGGAGCCGGTGACGGAGCGGGAAATTTTCCTGCATCTGGTCGTGGATACCGTTGCCCTGAGCATTTTGCTGTTTTATAGCGGCGGGGCCAGCAATCCGTTTGCCTCGTTGTTGCTGCTGCCGATTGTGATTAGCGCAGCGGTATTGCCTGCCCGTCACACCGGCTGGCTGACCGTGCTGGCGCTGCTGACTTATACCGTGCTGATGCGTTACGCCCTGCCATTGCCTGTCCCGGCCGAAGGGGGCATGACGGCGGCCTTTGCCCTGCATGTTTTGGGGATGTGGCTGAATTTCATCGGCAGCGCCCTGCTGGTGGCATTCTTTGTCACCCATCTGGCCGCCGTGACGCGCAGGCAGGCCCAGCGGCTGGCGGCGGCGCAACAGGCGGCCCTGCGTCAGGAACAGGTCGTGATGCTGGGCGCGCTGGCGGCGGGGGCTGCCCATGAACTGTCTACCCCGCTGGCCAGCATCCGCCTGATTGCCAACGAGCTGGATGCAGCCTTGCACGATGACCCCGAGTACGGGCGGGACGTGCAGCTCTTGCAGGAGCAGACTGAACGCTGCAAACGCATCCTGTCCCAGCTGACCCAGCGCGGCGGGGCGCCCCGGGCAGAAACCGTGCTGGAACCCCTTTCAACCGCAGTTCAGCGTCTGACGCAGGACTGGCAGCGCCAGCGCCCCCAGACGTCGCTGCATCTGGACTGGCCAACTGAGCCGCCGCCGCAGGTGCAGTTGCCGATGCCGCTGGCCCAGGCGCTGGTGAGCACCCTGAATAATGCCGCCGATGTGGGGGCGCGTGTGACTCTGACGGTACGCTGGGATGCCCAGCATGTGTATTGGCGGGTCATCGATCAGGGCCCGGCGCTGGCCGCCGGGCAGGTGGCCACGCTGGGCCAGCCGTTTTATTCGACCAAACAGGAAGGCGCGGGGCTGGGTTGTTATCTGGCTCAGGTGACGCTGCAACAGTTGGGTGGGCAGTGGGAGTTCTGGCCCTCCACCGGGCAGGGGTCCACGGTGCAGTTGCGCATCCCGCTGGCGAGACTTCAGCCTGCGGTATCCGTCAGATGAGTGGTCAGGTCCTGATTGTGGATGATGATCCGGCGCTGGGGGAAGTCTTGCAGCGTGCCCTGCGGCGCCGGGGTTATGAGGTGACCCTGGCACCCACGGCGGACGCGGCACGTGTGGCGGTGGTGTACCAGGTGCCGGATTATGCGGTGGTGGACTTGAAACTGCCGGATGAATCCGGTCTGCATGTGGTGCGTGACCTGCATGTACGGTTTCCGGCGCTACGCATCGTGGTGCTGACGGGCTACGCCAGCATTGCCACAGCGGTGGAAGCCATCAAGCTGGGCGCCACGCATTACCTGGTCAAGCCGGTGGACATCAATGCCTTGCTTGAAGCCTGGCGCCGTGACGCCGGCGTGGCTGAAGTGCCCCTGGCCGAGGTGCCCCTGACGGTGGAACGTCTGGAATGGGAACACCTCCAGCGGGTGCTGACCGAGCATCAGGGTAATATCTCGGCGGCAGCGCGCAGCTTGCGCATGCACCGGCGTACCCTGCAACGCAAACTCCAGAAGCACCCGCGCAGCGAGTGACGCCCCACAATCCGCGCAGCGGATTACAAGTCATAGTCTGCGTCATAAGGCTTATCGCCGGTCACGACCGGCAAGGTCAGGGCGCGGTCCCAGGCGCCCCAGCCGCCGTTGACAAAACGCACATCCTGATAGCCCAGGCTTTTGAGTTGCAGCCAACCCAGGCTCATGCGAAATCCGTCATGGCAGTACACATAGACTGTTTTATCCTTGGGAATGGCCTGATACAGCGCTGCGAGTGTGTCCACGGGTTTCCAGCTCTGGCTTTGCCCATCCACGCCGTCCAGGCTGACGATATTGAGGGCGCCCGGAATATGGCCGCCCTGAATGGCGTGGCGGATGGTTTTACCGGTGTACATGTCCGCCGGGCGCGCATCAACCAGGATAATGTTGGGGTCACGGCGTGACACGACATCATCATAAACGTCCATCCATTCCACCACCCGCGCAGGCTTGGGTTCCTTGAGGGTGACATTGCCGGGTTTGGGCGTGGGGCTGGGTGTTTGGGTCAGTTCGTTGAAGCCCGTCCAACCCACGGTACCGCCATCGAGAATTTTCACCTGCGCCATGTTGTAGCCGAATAATTCCAGCAGGCCATACAGACGGGCCGCCAGGGCCGTGCTGGAGTCATCATAGATAACCAGGGTGGAGTTATGGTTGACCCCCCAGCTCCGCAGGGTTTGCTCAAACGCCTTTTTACTGGGAAACCGCATGATGGGATTGCCGAAATTATCACCCAGATCTTTGAAGCGCTGGACTTGAATTGCGCCGGGGATGTGTCCGACTGTGGTGTAGCGGTGCGGGTGATAGCGCACTTCCAGGATGATCAAGTTCTTATTGCGGGTCTGCTCGCTGGCCAGCCAATCGGCATTGACCAGAAAATCGCGCCCTTCGGCCCAGACGGGCGAGAGTAGGCACCACAGCAGGGATATGAGTCCAAGACGTTGCAGAAACAATGTATATCCCTCTATTTTACTTGTGAATCGGGTGGGTCTGGCAGCAACCGCTGCCCGAGTCCGTCGGGGTATTGGCTCCTGTTAACCAGGCTGCGATCGCAGCCTGGGCTGGAATGCCACCGGCGTGGACAACCTTACCATTAACGACTACGCCAGGTGTGGCCATGACGCCGTAGCTCATGATGGCTTGCAAGTCTTCGACTTTGGTGAGTTCTACTGCGACACCTTTAGCCTTGGCCACGGTTTCAATCAGCCGCAACGTGGTCTTACAGTTGGCGCAGCCCGTGCCCAGCACTTTAATATTCAACATAATCAGCTCCTGGAATTTACAATACGAGATTAAAGATCAGGCCCACGCTCAGAATGCCCGTAGTGACCACGCCGACAAATGTGGCGATTAACTGCGGTTTTAGCACTTTGCGCAGGATGATCATTTCTGGGGCGGATAGCGCAATCACGCTCATCATGAACGCCAGCACGGTGCCCAGCGCCGCCCCTTTCGCCAGCAATGCCTGCACAATGGGAATCACCCCGGCAGCATTGGCATACATTGGCACGCCCAGCAGCACAGCGGCAGGTACGGCCCACCACGTCTCCCTGCCCATGAAGCTGGCCATGAAATCTTCTGGCACATAGCCGTGGATCAGTGCCCCCAGCCCGACCCCCAGCACGATGTACAGCCAGACCTTGCCGACAATCTCGCGCACATGCCGGAAGCCATGCTGGATTCGTTCCGCCCATGCCATAGGCATGTCTGGCGCTGCCGCTGATTGGGTATTTTGCAGCGCCCGCACCCAGTCTTCGAGATACTGTTCCATCCCCAGGCGGCCGATCAGCAATCCAGCAACAATGGCAATCAGCAAACCCATTGTCAGATATAGTGCAGCCACCTTCCAGCCAAACAGGCTCAAGAGCAGCACCAGTGCGACTTCGTTCACCATCGGGGCTGCGATCAGAAAAGAAAACGTAACGCCCAAAGGCACACCCGCCTGCAAAAAACCGATAAAGAGCGGCACAGCGGAACAGGAACAGAATGGCGTGACAATGCCCAGCAGGGCTGCCAGCACGTTACCCAGACCCAGCCGTTTGCCGGACAGCAATACCCGGGTACGTTCCGGTGACACAAAGGTATGAACCATACCCATGACAAACACGATACCGGTCAGCAGCAGCAACACTTTGGGCGTATCGTAAAAGAAAAACTGCAAGGCGTTGCCCGCATGACTGCTGCGTTCGACGGGGAGATGCGTCACCAGCACTTCCGAGGCCGGAAGCAGACTTTGGTACAGGCCATACCAGATCATGGCAGCCACGACCAAAAACCCGAGTGGATGCCGATTGGGCCAATATTTGAACGGGTCAACGACCGCTTGCATGAGATGTCCCCGAAATATGTTGCTACCGGGGAAGACGCGCATCAGGGCAAAAGGATGCAGTTCACTGTGAAAAAATCAGCGCGCCGGCGGATCAGATGCGCAGGGTACGAAACAACACACTTGGCCTGCTGCGTCAAAACGCACTTGACAGGCGATTTCCAGGCCAGCCCGCAACCGCTTGCGCGCCCGCTGCAACCGCGATTTGACCCCTGGTATGCTCAAGTTGTGCTGGCGGGCAAATTCAACTTGCGTCATGCCATCCAGGTCGCAGCAGGTAATGACGGCCCGGTCTGTGGGCGTCAATGCAGCCAGCGCCTGCGGCAGGCACGCGGTCAGACGCTCAACAGCCGCAGGCGCAGGTGGCGGCGGGGCGGCGAGGTCGTCTGGAAGCTCCAGGGGTTCATTACCCGAGCGGGCTTTATCAATCACCATATTGCGTGCTATGGCAAATAACCAGGCCCGCGCATTGTCAATCTGGCAAAAGGCCTTCTGCTGCCGCAGCGTCTTGAGAAACAGGTTTTGCAGCATATCTTCGGCGTCAGCAGGGTTGGCCAGGCGGCGGCGCAGCCAACCCCGCAATTCGACTTCATGCTGTTCCCAAGCCTGCATTAAGCATTTCATAGGACGTGCAGCCATGTCAGGGTCATCGGCGCCGACCGGTGCAAACGACCGTGCACCGGTCGAAGTGCTTAAAACCGCCGTTGTTTGTTGTCGCCCTGTTCTTCCAGGTTCACGTCGCTCATGCCTTCGGTATACTGATCCACCGTGCCACGCTTGCCCAGCTTGATCATCAGGCGCACCTCGTTGGCCGAATCGGCGTGATTGAGCGCCTCCTTCATGTCAATGGCGCCGTCCACATAGAGCTGATACAGCGCCTGATCGAAGGTCTGCATGCCCTGTTCGGCCGAGCGCTTCATGATTTCCTTGATTTTGTGGACTTCGCCCTTGCGCATCACATCCGAGACCAGCGGCGTGTTGATCAAGACTTCGACGGCGCAGCGGCGGCTTTTACCATCCACGGTCTTGATCAGCTGCTGGGCCACCACGGCGCGCAGATTCAGGGACAAGTCCATCAGCAACTGTGGACGGCGTTCTTCCGGGAAGAAGTTGATGATGCGGTCCAGGGCCTGGTTGGCATTGTTGGCATGCAGGGTGCTCAGGCATAAATGCCCGGTTTCGGCAAAGGCCACCGCATAATCCATCATTTCGCGGGTACGAATTTCCCCAATCAGGATGACATCCGGGGCCTGGCGCAGGGTATTCTTGAGCGCCACCTCGTATGATTCGGTGTCAATCCCGACCTCACGCTGGGTGATGATGCAGCCGGCGTGTTGGTGAATGAATTCAATCGGGTCTTCAATGCTGATGACGTGCCCGGTACTGTTGTGATTGCGATAGCCGATCATCGCCGCGAGCGAAGTGGATTTGCCAGACCCAGTGCCGCCGACAAACAGCACCAGCCCGCGTTTGGTCATGGACAATTCTTTGATGATTTGGGGCAGTTTCAAATCATCCAGCGAGGGAATCTGGGTTTTGATCCGACGCAGCACCATGCCGGGGGTATCACGCTGGACATAGGCGCTGACCCGGAACCGCCCGATGCCTTCGGCACTGATGGCAAAATTGCATTCATTGGTGCGGTCAAACTCGTCGCGCTGCTTGCCATTCATGATGCTTTGCACCAGATCCCGGGTTTCGCCTGCGCTTAACGGAGTCTTGACCACCGGGGTGATGCGGCCGTTGATTTTCATGCAGGGTGGCATGGCCGCCGTGATGAACAGATCGGAGGCGTCCTTATGCACCATGAGCTGGAGTAACTGGCTAAATTCAATAGGCATGGTATGAATTTCCGCAAAGTTAGGAGAAGGCGTCCTTGTTGACGGCAACGCCTCTGGCATCCAGACGACTGACGATGCCCTTGGCTACCAGGTCCTTGAGACACTGATCCAGCGTCTGCATCCCGATGCCCTGCCCGGTCTGGATGGCCGAGTACATCTGGGCGATCTTGTTTTCCCGGATCA
>CAYNNN010000081.1:0-6937 GCA_964398665.1 uncultured Gammaproteobacteria bacterium
ACAATTGGCCTTGCTGGCCTGGCTGCTGGGTTTGTCGCTGGCGCTGCCCCTGGGTTTGTGGGCGGCGGCGCGGGCAGGTGGCTGGCCGGATCACGTGGGTCTGGGTCTGGCCCTCGTGGGCGCTGCGCTTCCGGGATTCTGGCTGGGGCCAGTACTCATCTGGCTGTTTGCTGCGCACTGGCATTTATTGCCCGTGAGCGGGGCTACCGAACCGGGCGCCTGGGTGTTGCCGACCGTGACCCTGGGGCTGGGTCTGGCCGCCCTGACTTTGCGTCTGACCCGTGGGCTGGTGCTGGAAGTGCTGCGCGAGGATTACATCCGCACGGCGCGAGCACAGGGCGTGGGTCAGTGGCGTCTCCTGTGGCGCCACGCCCTGCCCAATGCTGCCTTGCCACTGTTGACGGTAGCGGGGGGACAATTGGGGGCTCTATTAGGCGGAGCGGTCATCACCGAGACAGTCTTCAACTGGCCGGGCCTGGGCAGTTTGCTGGTCGAAGCCATCCAGCGGCGGGATTATCCGGTCGTTCAGGGCTGCGTGCTGTTGCTCAGCGCCAATTACGTCCTGCTCAATGAACTGACTGAGCATTTGTATCGCTGGGCCGACCCGCGTGTGCAGCAGGTGCAGTGAGGTGTCGGCCTGGGCCGGGGTAGTCTTGGGCATATGGGTTGCAGCAGCTTTGCTGGGGCCTTATTTACCGATTCAACCCAATATGATCCATCTGGAAGCCCTGTTTGCTCCGCCGCCCCATGCGTGGCTGGGCACGGATGAATTGGGGCGCAGCATTGCGGCTCGGCTGCTGGAAGGTGCCCGGATTGCCCTGTGGGTGGCGGTGCCTACGGTATTGCTTTCCGCCGTGCTGGGTACGTTGCTGGGCATGGGGGCAGCCTGGCTGGGCGGAATTTGGGACAAGCTGCTGAATTACGTGATTGATGTCTTCATGGCCTTTCCAGGCTTGTTGCTGGCTATTGCGTTGGCCGGGGTGCTGGGGCCGGGGGTGGAGAATCTGATCCTGGCGCTGGTCGTGGTGGGCTGGGTAGGCTATGCCCGGCTGGCCCGGGCCCAGACCCTGGGTCTGAGGACGCGGCTGCATGTCCGGGCAGCTTTGGCCCTGGGGGTGGGCGAGGGCCGGATTCTGGTGCGTCATGTGTTGCCATTTTTGGCGGCTCCGGTTGTGGTGGAGGCCAGTTTTCATCTGGCTGCCTGTGTAGTGGCAGAGGCTGGGCTGGCCTTTCTGGGCCTGGGGGTGCAACCCCCTCAGGCTTCCTGGGGCAGCATGATTCGCGAAGGTGCGCGTTACCTGCTGGTAGCGCCTCATCTGGCGCTCTGGCCGGGACTGATGTTGCTACTCGTGACCCTGGCGGTCAACCGGGTCGGGGATCAACTGCGTGACTGGCTGGATGTGCGGCGGCCTTAGGGCGAACCTCCCAATCGGCAACCGGGCCTGGCAGGAGGTAAAACAGCGGGTGCAATTCCGGGCAGGTGCAGGCTGTCCAGTGGGCATGGGTTTGCGGGCTACGCCGTTGTAATTTGCCGCCCAGATGCTGCCATTCGTAATCCCGTTGGCCATCGGTGACGCCGATACGGGTTGCGGCGTGCTTGGCAGCGATTTTGTCCGCCGCAAACCGATAGCCGCGCAGTTTGGCCTCGGTGGCTACCGCATGCAGATAGGTTGCCAGGCTGGCCACGGGATCGGGCGTGCTGCGAAAACGCCGCAATTGCGGGTGGTGCTGATAACCGCGGGTTTTGCCTTGCAAGACGGCCTGGGCCAGCAGGCCCTCACGCCACAAGGCAACCAGCCCTTGCGCGTCCAGATGGCGTGGGTGCAGGCTCCAGAGTCGCATGAGCCGTCAGTGCTCGGCACGCAGGTAATGGCCCCCCGGCAGGCTCAGGATATGACCCTGTACTTCCAGCAGCAGCAGGGTAGCCGAAATTTGCTCGGCAGGCTGCCGGCTTTGGCCAACCAACTGGTCAAAACTGACGGGTTCATGACCGAGCAGGGCCAGGAGCGCCGCTTCAACCGGATCATCGGGGAGCGGCAGGGCCACGCGCGGGGTTGGTTGTTGCTCCGGGCGGCGGGCGGCCTGGGCCAGGGCGGGCAGCTCTTCTAGAATGTCGGCCAGGGTTTCCACCAGCTTGGCGCCCTGGCGGATCAGGGCATGACAGCCGCGTGCCATCGGATTGTGGATGGAACCGGGAATCGCAAAGACTTCCCGGCCTTGCTCACCGGCCAGACGCGCCGTGATCAGCGAGCCGCTGTCCAGATTGGCCTCCACCACCAGCACGCCCAGACTCAGGCCACTGATGATCCGGTTCCGTTGCGGAAAATGACCGGGGCGGGGCGGGGTTTGCGGGGAAAATTCCGAGACCAGCGCACCACCCTGGGCCACGATTTGGGCGGCCAGCTGGGCATGGCGGGCGGGATAAACCCGATCCAGCCCCGTGCCCATGACGGCGATGGTGTGGCCCTGGGCGGCCAGGGCGGCCCGATGCGCCGCGCCATCAATGCCCAAGGCCAGACCACTCGTCACGGTCAGCCCGCTTTGCACCAGTGCCTGGGCAAAGTCCTGGGCGTTACGTTCGCCCTGTGTCGTTGGGTTGCGGCTCCCGACCAGGGCCAGTTGCCAATCGCTCAGGCGAGCAACATCCCCCCGGACAAACAGCACGGGTGGGGCATCTGGCAGGGTGGCCAGCAGGCAGGGGTAATCTGGTGCATCGCGATAGAGCAGATGGCATTCGGGCTGCTCTGCCCAGCGCAGATCGCGCTCAATCGCGGCCCATTCGGTCTGGGCCAGCGCCTGAGCCAGGGCAGGCGGCAGGCTGGCGCGCTGTTGCCAGACGGCTGCCGGCGTGCCATAGCGTTCCAGCAGCAGGCCAAAGGTACGCGCCCCCACGCCGGGGACGCGCGCCAGCGCCAGCCAAGTGGCGCGGTCGGTGCGGGCCTCGCTCAATCGGGACTGCGTACGGTGTCCTGGGTCGCGATGCTGGCCTGGGCCTGCATGACCAGCGCGTAACTGGCCTGCTCCAGCACCCGGAACACCATCAGGCTACCGACCGGCTCACTGGGGAAATCCACTTTTGTGGACCCACCGCCGTGAGCGACCCGGCGTTCCGCATCCCGGTTCCGGCGCACGTCCAGCAGGTGACCGGGTTCCAGGGCTTCGTTCTCACCCTGGTTGATCAGCACGATCTGATACTGGCCGATCTGGGAAACCCCGTCCACCACACCGACAATGCGGCCCTCAATACCCGGCGGGGCCTTTTTGGGCAAAAAGGCGGAGCGAATTTCTTCTTCTTCAACGGGTACCAGGCGGTCGCCCAGGAGGATTTCCCGGGTGTTCCGGGTTACCAGCAACGTCGCCACGCCCCGGTCCTCGTCCTGGGCTTCGACCAGGGCGTCACCGACATACAGGGCCTCATAACCCAGCACTTCGTTGGTTTCCGGGTCACGGTAGGCCCGGCCAGGCCGCACCAGCGTGTAACGGTCCTCGATATCTTCCCCGAGATTTTCGACATAAACCCGATCCCCGGTACTGGCGACGATGCGTTCGCCGCTGAAGCCGGAAATCTGGGGCGCGTCATCAAGCGGGCCATCAGTCATGCGATGCTCTCCCAGAAACTGGCGGATGGCATCAATGGGGATTGAAGGCACCCGAACGGAGAGCGGCTGTTCCCGGGCTGTCGGACTGAGCTTGACCGTGGGCAAGGCAGCCTGACGCAGCGGGGGTTCCTGGGCAATAACAGTCAGCGGGGCCAGTAACCCGCAAAGGGCGATGAGGGTTTTCACCTGCATAAATGCCTTCCTGTGTGGGGCGAGGTGCAGGGAGTGTAGACCAAAAATAGCCATCCTCAAAGGGTAGTGATCCGATTTTTGATCGCCTATGATCGGGGGTATCATCACCCGGCGATTTTGACTGCCATGAAACTACCCATTCTGCATTACCCTGACCCCCGGCTGCGGCAACATGCTCGTCCGGTACCCGCCGTTGACGCCACGATCCAGCGGCTGCTGGATGATATGCTGGAAACCATGTATGCGGCTGCCGGCATTGGTCTGGCTGCCATCCAGGTTGCTTTGCCCTGGCGCATGGTGGTCATTGACATCTCAGAAACCCGTGACCAGCCGCTGTACCTGGTGAACCCGGAAATCCTCACCCGTGAAGGCGTGTCGCGTTACGAAGAAGGCTGCCTGTCGGTACCTGACACCGCAGATTGGGTGACCCGGGCCGCAGTCGTGACGGTGCGGGCGCTGGACTATCAAGGCCAGCCGCTGGAGTTTCAGGCAACCGGCCTGTTGGCCACCTGTGTGCAGCACGAGCTGGATCATCTGGATGGCAAGCTGTTTGTTGATCATCTCTCCAGCCTGAAACGCGAGCGTATCCGCCATAAACTGCTGAAACGCCAGGAGCGTCAGCGTATGGCGCCCAAGGCCCCGATCTCATTTGCCAGTACCCTGTGACGCGGCTGCTCTACGCGGGTACGCCGGAATTTGCCGTACCTGCGCTGGAGGCGTTGTTACGGGCAGGTTACGCAGTGGCGGCGGTGTACACACAGCCAGACCGGCCGGCGGGGCGCGGGCGTCAGGTTCAGGCCAGCCCGGTCAAGCAGTGTGCCTTGCAGGCGGGCGTGCCGGTGCGTCAGCCAGTCACCTTGAAAGACCCGGCGGTATGGGCCGAATTTGCTGCCTGGCAGGCCGATGCCCTGATCGTGGCTGCTTATGGCCTGATTTTGCCCCTGCCGGTGCTACAGGCTACGCGCCGGGGCGGCATCAACCTGCATGCCTCGCTGTTGCCGCGCTGGCGGGGTGCTGCGCCAGTGGCGCGCGCCCTGCAGGCCGGTGATGTCGAGACAGGCATTACCCTGATGCAGATGGCTGAAGGTCTGGATACTGGCGCGATCCTGGCCCAGGCAGCACTGCCCATTGGCCCTGCGGTCACGGCAGGTACGCTACAGACCCAACTGGCATATCTGGGGGCCGAACTGCTGCTGGCGCAGTTGCCGGCACTGCTGGAAGGACGACTCGCGGGTCAGCCCCAGGATGAAGCCCAGGTCACATACGCGGCCAAATTGCGCAAGGACGAGGCAGCACTGGACTGGATGCAGCCTGCCGAAGTGCTGGCCCGGCAGGTGCGTGCTCTGTACCCTTGGCCGGTGGCTAGTACCGGATTGGCGGGCCAGATACTCCGGGTGGGGGCAGCCCAGGTAGGCATAGCCCTGGCCCAGGCAGCCCCTGGCACCGTGCAGGCCCTTGGCCCGACGGGGCCGGAGATAGCATGTGGTCAGGGCGTGTTGTGCCTACAACAGGTCCAGCTGCCGGGCAAGCGCATGATTGCAGCCACTGATCTGGTTCGGCAGCCGGCCCCTGGCGGTAAGGGCTGGGTTGGGTTGCGCCTGGAAACCCGCACCCATGCTTAACGCGCAGGCCGGGGCGGCCCGGGTTCTGGGTGCCGTCTGGGTGCAACGTCAGTCGCTGAGTGCTGTGCTGGTACCCCAGCTAGATGCCTTGCCTCAGGGACAGCGGGGGCTGGCGCAGGAAATTGTTCTGGGTGCCTTGCGCCACTACAGCACCCTGGAAGCAGGTTGGGCCAGCCTGCTGCGCAAGCCTCGGCGGGCACTGCCTGCCGAAGTCCAGGCGCTGGGTATCGTGGGTCTGTATCAGCTGCTGCACCTGAATCTGGCGTCTGCAGTCGCTGTGACGCAGACCGTCGAGGCAGCCCGCCTGTTGGGGCATGAATGGGCCTGTACCCTGCTCAATGGCAGCTTGCGCAGCTTTTTGCGCCAACCTCTAGACAGTAACGCCTGGCCTGAAGCGATCCGCTGGGCGCATCCGCCCTGGTTGCTGGAACGCCTGCAACGTGCCTACCCGGAAGGTTGGCCCGCCATCGTTGCAGCCAACAATAGCCATCCACCGCTGGGTCTGCGGGTCAACACGCAGCAACTGACACGCGCTGCGTATGCAGCCCAGTTGCGGGCCCTCGGCCTGGAACCGGTGTTGCCAGAAGGCCTGCCGCAGGCGGTCTTGTTACCGCAAAGTATGCCGGTAGCGGCATTGCCCGGCTTTGCCCAGGGCCAGGTTTCCGTACAGGATATCCATGCCCAGTATGCCGCCCAACTGCTGCAGCCTCAGGCAGGTGAGCGGATTCTGGATGCCTGTGCGGCGCCAGGTGGCAAAAGCCTGCATGTGCTGGAGCAACAGCCTGCCCTCGCGCAATTAGTGGCGCTGGACAGCGATGCCAAACGTCTGGGTTTGTTGTTGCCCGGTGCGCAGCGGCTGCAACTGGATACTACCCGGCTGCACGTTCAGGTGGGGGACGCCGCGCATCCTGCGCCCGTCTGGAGCCGCCCTGACTTTGATGCCATCCTGCTCGACGCACCCTGCTCGGCAACCGGCGTCCTCCGCCGGCATCCGGATGCCAAGTGGCTCAAACGTGCCAGCGACCTGCCACCTCTGGCGCAAATCCAGACGCAATTGTTGCGCACACTGTGGTCCCTGCTCAAACCCGGCGGGCGCTTGCTGTATGTCACCTGTTCCCTGCTACCGGAGGAGAATGCGGAACGTATCGCAAGCTTTCTGGCCGCTCAGCCTGATGCACAGGCGGAGTTGATCACCTTGCCAACCGGGCAGCGACAGGGTGGGGGTTGGCAACTATTGCCCCGCATGGGGGGTGGCGACGGATTTTTTTACGCGCTGTTGCGCAGGTCGGGTGCTGCAAAAAAAGCGGAATCTCCCGGTTGACAACACCGGGCTTTTACCAAACAATAGCGGACTTCACGGGGAGGGGTTCCCGAGTGGCCAAAGGGGGCTGACTGTAAATCAGCTGGCACCGCCTTCGTAGGTTCGAATCCTACCCCCTCCACTCTATTGATTTCCAGGGTATTGACTATCTGGATGCCTGGCGGGTGTAGTTCAATGGTAGAACCTCAGCCTTCCAAGCTGAT
>CAYNNN010000082.1:0-6900 GCA_964398665.1 uncultured Gammaproteobacteria bacterium
GTATCGCGCATTTCATGCGCTCAACCCTCGCGCGGGTGCCGCACAACTCGCAGCATGTTAGCGCTCATAGGAGAGTTACTCGATCGTGTTTGCAAACAAGAAACTAATACGAGGGTTGGTTACACGAATCCGTCGCGCGGAGAGAGAAACTCTTGAGTCACTCCGGTCCAGACGTATTGAACAGGAGCCCGCTCTTACTGATCGTCTTCTGGGCGTAATGGAGCATGTTCTAAACGGCCAGTCCATTGGCGGCATTACTTGGACAGCAAAATCGCTTACTGACCGGGGGCGCGGCAGTCAAGAATCTGAATTCGGTGCCGACTTCATGGCGGTATTCCGTGTTGATTTACGTGACTTCACCATCGCCAAGGGCTTTCTAGGACAAGCAAAGCTCGTGGAACCGATGGACGGTTTTCCTTCTGCCGAAGCTTCACGCCTAAAGACCCAATGCGAAAAGATGTTGTCTCACTCTCCCGCATCGTTCGTATTTCTCTATTCTCAACAGTCTGGCATCATGGTTGTTCCGGCGAGTGATGTCATAGCAGCGCGTGACTGCAATCCACACGAACTTACAGCAATGCCAATGGGAAAATTCTACGAGCAACACTTCGAGTGCTTCATCGGAGATCATTCAATCAAAACCGCTGACGTTGCAGCTCTCGATGCATTGCGCGAAAAATTTGCAGCTCGCCGCCTATTCCACCTTGCCGGCAAAGGTATCGGTGTGCGCAATGAGCGCTAACAAACGCTTCGAGAGGGACGCTCCGCCGAAAAGCCGGCTCCGCGCCCCTCAAGCTAAACGTTAGACCTCTATGGACGCTCTCCCCGTTTTTTTGCGCCAAGTCCGAAATCGCTCGAAAGAGCATGAACGCGCCATGCAAGTTCTGGCTCGTGAAGGGCTCGCTGGTCAAATGGTCGCGGTTCTCCGGCAAGAACTCGACTCAATGGTTCGCGTCATCTACCTACTGACGCAAAACACCGAACGACGGGCCGCATTAGTCGAGGCTTCAGTTCGCGGGGAGAAGTGGTCCCAAGCAAACTCACGGGCTACGGTAACCGACAAGGAAATGGTCGACCTCGCCCAAAACCTTCAAGGTTGGACATGCTCGGTTTACAAGTTTGGCTGTGCCTTCATCCATCTTTCCGGCCTCCACGACTACAACGACCGCGACCCGTTGGAACAACTCCCACTACAGGAGCGTGAGGATATTCTTGAACACTGCCGTTACTACCACGGTGGCCCTGTTGGAAACGATGCAAAGTTTTCTGAACTTGTACCGTACCTCCCAAACGTTCTCTCAAAAATTTCAGGGAACCTGGAGTGCTACCTCGAAGACCTTGAGAAAGGCCATGTTCATGTTGCAGCCGAGGTCTAACATGGCGGTCGACCTCGCTCCCTTCGGTCGCTGGACGCTGCGCGATAAGGCCGCGCAGCGCCGGTCACCTCTACGTTACGCGTAACAATGACTGCTACCGCTGAACAAATTGCCATTTGCGCACGCTTCAACTCGGAGGTGGTGCCTGCTGAACCCAATTTAAAACTGGGTATTGCGCTCGCCACCTTGGATTTGTTACCCCTCAATGCGTCGCGGCACAGGCAGGAAAATGGTACGTGCGGCTGGTATATCTACGGCGGTGAGTATTCGAGTTCTCCAGATTTTTACCAGCCTCTTCATGTTTCGCACCTTCCTGAATACTGCCCCCAATTCCTTCCTTACTTGGCACTTGCCCCCGGCTGGCGAGTTCTCCTTGCACCTGGTTACGAAGATGTTTGGTTTGATGAAGGGTGCCTAAATGTCTAAAACGCATAACATCCCGCTCCACCGGACCGTCGGCCAGCTTCGCTGTCCGCCGTCCGGTGAGCTAGCACGTTCGTCGGCGCTTTGCACCGACGAACGTGCTGCGAGTTGTGCGAACTCGGGGACGGCGCAAAGCGCCGTCGAACCCCTCGTTCGAGCGGACACCGCTACGCGGCTACGCCCGCTTGGGGTATCGCGCATTTCATGCGCTCAACCCTCGCGCGGGTGCCGCACAACTCGCAGCACGTTAGGTGTTAAGCAATGACCAAAGTTTGGGTGGAATCTTACGACGTGACAAAGCATAGAAACCATATGCCAGAGGTATGTCAAAAAATCGATCCTCATGGGCAGGTCATCATTATTGAAGCGTGCCGGTTTCGTCTGGAGTTCTTGTCATTGAAGCAAGTAGAAGCTGCCATTGTCTACTTTGAGAAAAAGGATGGAGGCTCTACGCGCTTAAATGCAGGTGGTGGCGATCATTGGGAGTTTCAAAGTTGGCAATCACGGCTCCCCGCGGGCATCAACAACAAACACCATCGCCCCAAGATTCTCAACTCATTAAGGTTAGCATTAGAACAATATGGAGAAAATAAAACCTATCGTGCAGCATGCACCTAACCTGGCATTCGAGAGGGACGCCTATCGGCGCCCCTCAATTTTACGTTCGTCGGCGCTTTGCACCGACGAACGTGCTGCGAGTTGTGCGAACTCGGGGACGGCGCAAAGCGCCGTCGAACCCCTCGTTCGAGCGGACACCGCTACGCGGCTGCGCCCGCTTGGGGTATCGCGCATTTCATGCGCTCAACCCTCGCGCGGGTGCCGCACAACTCGCAGCATGTTAGGCTCTCATGAACGAGTTGCGCTTTGAATCCTTGCCGTACGACGAAGATGGTGTCCTTCGCTTCAGTGTGTTTGCGTCGAGTGGTGGGTTTTCGGGGCTCGCTGAGCTGTGTCTGAGCAACGCATCAGTCGCGAAGTTCGGAAACGAGTTGATTGACTTTCCGCGGAATCTTCATCACACCGTAAGTTTTTCGTATGGCAATGGGTCTGATGAATGGCCCTACCATGTCGTGCTTCGTGCGCAGGTCATGGACAGTGCTGGGCATTCGGCCATTTATGTCCGTATACAATCGTTCTGTAGTTCGATTGAAGCGGCGTCGTCAGAATTTCTCATGCCGGCCGAACCTGCTGCAATCAACGAGCTTGGTCGCCACATTGCGTATTGGTCTTCAAATCCCGATGAACCACTTGTTTGGAAGGCGAGAGCCTAACAGGTGCATCGAGCGGACAGCCGGCCAGCGGCGCTGGCCGGTACCCTCCGCGCGTTGCGCTCCGGCTGCCGCTCATGCACAACGTTAGACCGCAGTGAAGCCAATCACGACTCAGCCGGAATCTGGCGGCCATTACTCACCGAGGGGATTGAGCCGTTCGCTTACCGTCTTTTGGTCGGTATGTGGTGTGGCGGCCAGCTCGCTTGTCTGGGCGATGTCCAATTTCATTTGTGAGCGGTACTGGCCAAGAAATTCGGGTTTTGGTCCGGAACGCGAACTCCTGCACGTGCTTGTCTACCTGCCGGTGGGCCTTCTCCTCTTGACCCTTGTCGCAGGGGTGGCCCGCAGCATCGCAATGGGGCCATTGGCCTCCAAACGCCATGCCTTTACTCTTGGCGCCATCTGCGGCTCGTACCATGCCCACGTGATGTTGTGGCGCCTGGGGCTTCGCTTTGATGAGGTTGCCTTTCTGGTACTTATCGTCGCTGGTGCCCTGCTGTTGCGGATCAATCTTGCAAGGACGCCGAATGCCAGAGTCCCGTAAGCTGCGGTCTAACAAGTTGTTCAACACGGACGCCCGGCGGCGGGCCTTCGCTTCGCTCCCGGCCCTATCGCCGGTCGCCGGTTAACGCTGCGTTCGTCGGCGCTTTGCACCGACGAACATGCTGCGAGTTGTGCGAACTCGGGGACGGCGCAAAGCGCCGTCGAACCCCTCGTTCGAGCGGACACCGCTACGCGGCTGCGCCCGCTTGGGGTATCGCGCATTTCATGCGCTCAACCCTCGCGCGGGTGCCGCACAACTCGCAGCATGTTATGCGTCTCACCGTACTCAACTGAGGAACATAGATTGGCACATCTGACTGATATGGAAGAACTATTGGCTAGCATTGAGTCTACGTCCATCCGTGATTACATGCGAGAGGCGATGGCCTGCTATATGGCCTCCGCCTACCGCGGCTGTATTGTTCTCAGCTATATAGCGCTTTTTGATGATCTTCTTGCCAAGCTTGGTGAGCTAGGTAAAGTCAATAAGTCGGCCAAAAAGATATTTGACGAGGCTTCAAAAAAGAAGTCTGACCAAGATATTTTCGAGAGCCACCTCATTGATCAATTAGGAACTACCAACCTGCTGTCTGGGCTCGATACAGCCTTCTTGAACACACTACGCGTTCTTCGGAATAAGTCGGCACATCCCTCTGGCCATAAGCCATCGTCTGAAGAAGCTCGATTCATTTTCTTTGAAGTAGTGAGCAGATTTCTGTCAAGAGCGATCTTATCCACGACGCAACTCGTAGATGAACTGGTTGCAAGGCTCAGCAATGGGAACTTCTTTCCTAGCGCCCTTATTTCAGACATCACGGTGGTCGTTGAAGAGGAACTTACTTCACTTCATGTCGAGGCAATCCCGCAACTTGTCGTGAAAATGACGAACTCCGTGGTATCCAGCGACACCACCGTTTCCAAAAATGCTGGTTTCTTTCTCACAGGTCTTGCAGCATTAGACAGACCGGAGATCAACAAGGAAATCCAAACGAAGGTGCTCCAAGCAAAGTCCGACGATCCCCAGTATGCTCAGATGGTCTTGCGTCTTTTATCCTCGAATGGAAAGCTAATTGTTGGGGTATCAAAGACGTGTTTGAGCAGAGTTAAGCAAGTAATTGCTGGCCAAATCGATACAGTAAAAGCATCAGTTAGCGAGACACGTTTTTCTCATCCAATAGCCGTATTTGTTTCCTTAGCTCAGCAGTTGGACGACTCCAATCTAATTTCAAAGTTTGAAACTGAGATAACAAAACTGTTTGAAAAGCGTCCATACTCAGAATACCTGCTCAACGCATTAAGCGATCATCCCAAGACATTTGAATTGTATTTCTCCTGCATCCTAGAAGATGCTGGATCGATTACTTTTGATACGGCCAATGCGTTTGCTCACGCTGTTGAGAAACTCGACAAGAAGCTATCTCAGCTTATGTCTGATCAGCAGGCGTTCTCGATAGTTGTCGCCGTGCTCAAAGCCGCCGACTGGGGGGCATTCGGCTCGCAAGGACTTAGAAACACAAAATTTTCGGCAACTCCCAGAATTAGGGATAAGGCAATCTCGTATGTATCTGGCAACAAGGCAGCAGCTCGCGCTTTGCTCAAAGAAAAGCTATCAATTGATATGAAGATTGTCGACTTCACGGCAGAGTACTTTGATGTCGAACCAGACGCATAACCCTACAGTCGAGGGGACGCGCCGCGATAAAGCCGCGTCGCGCCCCTCACTTCCACGTTCGTCGGCGCTTTGCACCGACGAACATGCTGCGAGTTGTGCGAACTCGGGGACGGCGCAAAGCGCCGTCGAACCCCTCGTTCGAGCGGACACCGCTACGCGGCTGCGCCCGCTTGGGGTATCGCGCATTTCATGCGCTCAACCCTCGCACGGGTGCCGCAAACTTGCAGCACGTTAGCCATGTCGTTCCCCGCGCCACATTCCATCCCGCAACAACTGTTTGCCGTCGAAGGTAACTGTGGCCCCATCTCTGCTTGGATGGCACTACGCCATTTTCGAAAACGCGTTGCAGTTGCTCGCCTGATCAAGCTTTGCCGCCACACGAAGAAGTACGGAACGTTCACGGTTGCAATCGCTGTGGCCCTAAAGCGCTGCGGGTTGTCGCCAGTTTTTCATACTGAAGACGACAGCCAACTGACTCGTATCGAGATTTCGTCGTACAAGGCAGCCTCGGCGCTCGGTATACCCATATTGCCCTCGCTTTCCGTTGATCAACTCCGGCTGCACGTTCAATCGGGGGCATTCGTCATTGTGTTTTTCGACGCCGAAGATGGCGAGGGGCATTTTTCCCCAGTAGCCTCGATCAGCGACCACGAGATCACTTTCCCGTATGGAAATGAAGAAAGTTTGCCGCTGCCGACCTTCCTTGCTCGTTGGTCTGCGCCCGGCGTTCACCGACAGGCAGTCGTGCTCCATGGCTAACCCTTCGGTCAACCGGACTGCCGAGAAGCTGCGCTTGCAGGTTCCCTCCGCCGCTACGCGGCTCCGGCGGCCGGTTACCTTCAACGTTCGTCGGCGTTTTGCACCGACGAACGTGCTGCGAGTTGCGCGAACTCGGGGACGGCGCAAAGCGCCGTCGAACCCCTCGTTCGAGCGGACACCGCTACGCGGCTGCGCCCGCTTGGGGTATCGCGCGTTTCATGCGCTCAACCCTCGCACGGGTGCCGCACAACTCGCAGCACGTTGGGCGCTAAGGAGAGAGTCGTGTCTGATCTCAAAGATCCAAGGGTGCTCTTCGCTGCAGAAAGAACGCTACTTGCCTGGAATCGAACGAGTCTCTCGCTCATCGCGTTCGGGTTTGTGGTCGAGCGAGCAGGGTTGCTCATTCAGGCGCTCCGCCCCGAGTTTGTTCACCCTCACCAGCTTGAGATGACGTTTTGGCTGGGCCTTGCGCTGATATTGTTAGGGGCTATCACCTCGGCCTATTCTGCAAGGCAATATGCCATTGTCCTTAAGTCCCTGACCGCCTCTGAGTTTCCGCCGGGTTACTCTGCAAAATGGGGCATCACCGTAAACTTGGTAGTCGCAGTGCTCGGCGTGGTGCTAGGCGGTGCGCTTCTGATTTGGCGCGTTATCTGAGTGTTAGCGCCCAACAATTCGCTGCAGGCCGACGTCCCTGACGGGCCGCGGCCTGAGCTCAAACGTTCGTCGGCGCATTGCACCGACGAACATGCTGCGAGTTGTGCGAACTCGGGGGCGGCGCAAAGCGCCGTCGAACCCCTTGTTCGAGCGGACACCGCTACGCGGCTGCGCCCGCTTGGGGTATCGCGCGCTTCAC
>CAYNNN010000083.1:0-6678 GCA_964398665.1 uncultured Gammaproteobacteria bacterium
AACCACCTGGATGTCAAAGCCATTGCCGCGCTCACCGAGTCTGGTTCCAGTGTCCTGTGGATGTCGCGCATCAGTTCCTGCATCCCGGTCTATGCCCTGACCCGCCACGATGCCACCCGGCGGCGGGTGACCCTCTACCGGGGGGTTTACCCATTGGTCTTCGATTTTGACGGAACCGACACCGTGGAAGCCAACCGGGAAATCATTGACAGTCTGGTGCGCCAAGGTGTAGTGAGCACCGGGGATTTGGTCGTCATTACCAAAGGCGACATGTCCGGTGTGGCAGGTGGCACCAATACCATGAAAATCGCCCGGGTGGGCCAAGTCTTTTGACCCGCCTGGCCTATGTTGAATAACCCGACAAGCCGCCCGGTACTCACCGGGCTGACCTTCCGGAACCTGAGTGCCCTTGAGCACCTGCCCACAACCCCAAATCCTGAGGAGACCCTATGGCCCTGATTTCATTGCGTCAAATGCTTGATCATGCCGCCGAGCATGGTTATGGCGTCCCCGCTTTCAATGTCAACAACCTTGAGCAGATGCGTGCCATCATGGAAGCGGCTGCCGAGACTGATAGCCCGGTGATCGTGCAGGCTTCCGCCGGGGCGCGCAAATATGCCGGAGCACCTTTCCTGCGGCACCTGATTTTGGCAGCCATCGAAGAGTTCCCGGATATCCCGGTGTGCATGCACCAGGATCATGGTACGAGCCCAGCCGTATGTCAGCGTTCCATCCAGTTGGGTTTTAGCTCCGTCATGATGGACGGGTCGCTCAAGGAAGATGGCAAAAGCCCGTCCAGCTATGAGTACAATGTCGATGTAACCCGCAGAACCGTTGAAATGGCGCACGCTTGCGGAGTATCGGTGGAAGGTGAACTGGGTTGCCTGGGGTCACTGGAAACGGGGATGGCCGGTGAGGAAGATGGCATCGGTGCCGAAGGCAAGATGGATCATTCCATGTTGTTGACTGATCCGGATGAAGCAGCGGATTTTGTGAAGAAAACCGGTGTGGATGCGCTGGCTATTGCCATTGGTACCAGCCACGGGGCGTACAAATTCACCCGTCCTCCTACCGGTGATATTCTGGCGATTGAACGGGTCAAGCAGATCCATGCCCGGATCCCCAACACCCATCTGGTGATGCACGGTTCTTCCAGCGTTCCTCAGGAATGGCTCAAGATTATCAACACCTATGGGGGTGACATGGGCGAAACCTATGGCGTGCCGGTGGAAGAAATTGTCGAAGGCATCAAACACGGGGTGCGTAAAGTCAATATTGATACCGACTTGCGGATGGCTTCCACGGGCGCCGTGCGTAAATTCCTGGCTGAAGACAAGAAAGAATTTGACCCGCGTAAATTCCTGATTGCAGCAACCAAAGCCATGAAGCAGATCTGCAAGGATCGTTATGTGGCCTTCGGTACGGCAGGCAAGGCTTCAAAAATCAAGGTGATGAGCCTGGAGAAGATGACCAGCCGCTATGCAAAGGGTGAACTTGACCCGAAAGTGAACTAAGCCGTCACGGCTTATAGCGCGCAAGGCGGCCTCAGGCCGCCTTTTTTATGGTGGTGGTCTAGTAGAAGCTGGAAAAATCGTAGGTCAGTGCCTCCAGCGGTGGCTGGAGGAAATTACCCTGGACGTAATCCACGCCAACGGTCCACAAGTTGGATAGCGTGTTGGCATCTTGCACGAAGGGCACTATGGTGCCCAGGCTGAAGCTGTGGCTCAGTTCATTGATGGCCTTCAGATCCGCCTGCTTTTCCCTGCTGGTGGCGATATTTTCCACGCAACTGGCATCCACCTTGAGGAAATCTGCGCTCAAATTTTTCAGCAAGCTATCCGAATACTTGGAAATTTTGAAGTGGGTAATGGCGAGCCGTGCCTTGATCTTGCGTAGGGCATCAATAAACCGTCGGGCGTTTTGGAGATTGTTGCGCACTTCCTCTTCGGTTAGCTGGAAGACCACATTTTCGGGTTTGAGCCGGCTTTCCTTGAAGCAGTCGTAAATCCAGAGGATGACCGCCGGTTCATTGAGGGATGCACCAGACACCCGGACAAAGAAGCGAAAATCCTTACCGGTTGTCTGGCGCTGTTCCGCCAGGGTTTGAATGGCTTTTTTGATGACCCAGCGGTCAATATTCTGAATCAGACCGGATTCCTTGGCCGCGGCGATGAATTTGTGCGGGCTGATGCTGGCGCCTTTGTCATCTTGCATGCGCAGCAGGACTTCATAATGTTCGCCGGTAGCGCCCTGCAAGCTGAGCATGGGCTGATAGACCAGATGAAACAGGTCATTATCCAGAGCATAGCGGAGCAGGTCGGTGTAGCGTTTTTCATCGTTTGACACCTGCTGGATGGCTTTGAGCGGGTCATAAGCCGTGATGCGGTTACCCCCCTGGGCATGGGCCTCACGGCTGACCTTATCAGCCTGATTGACCAGTTCTTCGGCGGTCGCCAGGTATTTGGAAGTAAAGGCTACCCCGATGCTGGCGGTGGTGGTCACAAAGGTATCCAGGGTCTTGAAGCTGTATTCCGAGATGCTTTTGCATAATGTGCCTGCAAATTCAACAACATCCTGTTGTTTTTTGCCTTGGGAGTAAATGGTGAAGACCTCATCGGCAAAATGGCTCAGCAGGCAGGAGTCCGGTACTTTATGCTGGAAGAATTCGGCCAGTTCGACCAGCACCTTGTCCCGGATCGAAATACCTTGTTTGGCGGTAATCTCCTCAAGGTTATCAATAAAGATATAAAACAGGCTGCCATTTTTATCGGCAATGGAACCTGCGCTGATATCCTGCTGGAGTAGCTGTAAGAACCGTTGCCGATTGAGCAGTCCGGTCAGTACATCCTTGCTGGCGAGACTTTGTAGTTTTTCTTCCAGTTCCTTTTTGTTGCCCTGGTCACGAATGATGATCTGGGTGCAGGGTTCGCCGTCCATGGTGGCAGGGGAGAATTCCATGAGCGCTTCAAACGTATTGCCGTCGCTGTGTCGGGCCTGCACTTCGATGGTTTTGACCTGGCTGGGATCGCGGCCCTGTTGTTTAAGAAATTCTTTGAAACGCTTGCTTTCGGTACTGGCGACCATGTCTAGCAGGGGCACACCCTCCAGATCGGAGATATCCATGTAGCCAAACATGCCCAGATAAGCCGGATTGGCATAAATATACATGCCTTCATGCACGTAAGTGATGGCGTCGCGTGAGCTTTCCATCAGTTGCCGGTTGCGTTGTTCGCTTTCCTTCATCTGGGCCTGCAAGCGCTGCAAGGCGCGGGCATTATGCAGGGCGCGTATCTCGCGCAGTACCGCCAATTGTAGGTGATCCAGATTTTTCTTGATGACCAGATCCGCGCCACCTGCACGCATTGCGTTGATAAGTAGTGTCTTGTCAAAAGCAGACGCAATGATGATCAGGGGAATGCCCAGTTTGAGCTTTTGATAAAGCGCCAGCACCGCATCGGACTTGAGCGCGCTGCTCTCACCATTGACCAGGAGCAGGTCGAAATTTTCGGTAGTCAGCTGAGCTTCCAGGTCAGCCAGTTGTTGGACCCGGGTGGTGCGGATCGCCAGCCCCACGTTACGCAGGGCGTTGGCATAAGTCTCGGCATCATTGGGAGATTCTTCAATAATCAGCGTCTTGACGACAATATCCTGTTTCATGATGGGCTGTCTGTTGCTCAGAGATATGACCAGACGTTATCAAGATTGACCTGGTCTGCGCCTGGGCTGGCAGGTTCCGGTCTAATCTCGACAAACTCGAATTGCTGCAACACACCAATGGTATCGGCCAGCTGGGTCAGGCGCGCCTTGCGCTCGCCATTTTCTTCCTGGATTTTGACAATATCACCGGTCTGATAGCCATAGGTGCTGGTCAGCAGGCTGGCAGGTTGGTTGAGTGATTCGATGGCAGGGAAGAGCAGCACCGGGTCGGCCACCGGGGCTGGCGTTTCAGTCTTGCCCAACAGGGCCGGGTCAGCGACAGGTGACAACATTTCCATCCCGAATTCCACGCCGCTTTGACTATTCTTGAGCCAGCGAATGACACCCAGGCTCATGGGGGCGGCATCCTGACGGGGGGTGACACCAACCACTTCGCCGACCCGCGCCTTGGCTGCACTGGAAGCATCCAGGGCCAGACACAAGCTTCCGGCAGCCTCATTGACGATGGCACTGGGAAAGGTCTGCGCGGAGATGAATTGATTTTGATCCCAGACTGCGGATTTACCGGTCTTTTTTCCGCCAAGCTCATCATCGGCATGCATGGACGAACCTTCCAGCTTCATGTTCATCAGGCTGTCGTCCACAGGCAGGCCGGAAGCCAGGCGCCGCTGACGCCGCCGCCGCAGCTTGAGTAATTCATAGCAGGCGGCAAAGCCCAGGCAAATATCCAGATTCCCCTGCTGTGGGTTGCGAGGGTAGCTGCGTTTGGGCATGGCCTTCCAGATCAGCAATAGCCGTTTGATTAAACTGCGTGGCAAGCCGGTCTGGGTTTCAGCGCGGGAGGCATTCTCTTCATTGGCGGGGCCAGCGGCAGGGTCATCACTTTCACGGGCCAGTTCGCGTACCAGCTTGCGGATATGGCGAGTTTCAAAAAAGCGCCACTGTGCATTGGGTTCGCTGCGCACCAGCGCCAGATAGCGCGGGGGTTGATCGTTGCCCAGATCCACGATAAATGGCGCCTGCTGTACCTGGGCCTCGCCGTCGCTGCCCAATATTCCGTGTTTGGCCCAGTCCTGGGCATTCTGATAGAGACGCTGAATCTGGTTCTGTTGCAGGCGGCTTGGTGATGAAATGCTGAATAATACCAATTTCTTATAGATATCCAGAATGCTTTGGTTATGTTCGGCCTGATTGGCGTCCTTGAGGGGAATGGCGCGCTGGTGTAGCTGACGCTGTTCGCTGTAAGCATAAATACGGTTGATATCATGCCAAAGCTGGGGCGGCGTGATCTCATAAGTCAGTGCGCTTTGCAGCAGACTACGGCCCAGATAACGCAGACTGCCATGCAGGGCAGGTGCCAGCGCCGCACTGGGGGGATTGGTCTGTGCATAATCCAGCGCCAGCAGCTTGTAACTATTGGCCATCTCGACCTGTAACTCCCGGGCTACCAGGGCCACCCCTCGGTAACGTGCCGTGAGTGGGAAGGCAATGCCGATGAAGCGCCGGATCAGGTTGTCCGAAAGGTAATGGACCAGAGGTTCAATGACCTCGATAAACTGGCTGCGCTGGCTGCTGCCCAGCGTGATCCGGTTGCTTTCCCGCAGCAGGCCGAATACCTGCTTGGCTGTTTCGCCAATGCTGGCCATCGGCAGGGCCGTAACCCAGGCGGCCAGTTCCTTGGGATTGGCGGCCAGTTTGGCGGCCAGTCCCGTAGCAGCGGCAGGCGTGGGTTCGGGCAGCGCGAGTTTCAAGGGCAAATTGGGTGTCGTCATCATCTGTCTCCGTTGGCCTGCATCAAGTTTAGCAAGTCTTCGACCGGTTGCTTGGTCGGTGCACCCTGAATTTCACGCACCAGACGCGGAACCAGATAGCCGGGAAGCTGTGTCCGGAGCTGGCGCACCAGCGTACAGGCCGTGTCATCGGGGACGGCAAAATGCGCAGCACCGGCTACAGGATCGAGCTGGTGCAAATAGTAGGGCAAAATACCACAACTGAATAGCTGTTGACTCAGTTGTGCCAAAGTTTCTGCATGGTCATTCACACCGCGCAGCAGCACCGACTGGTTGAGCAGGGTGACGCCATGTTCCCGCCAACCCGCTAATGCACTGGCCACTTCGGGCGCCAGCTCCTGAGCATGGTTGGCGTGGGTTACCAGCACCACCCGTTGGGGAACCTGGGCCAGCCAGGCCAGCAAGCCCGCATCCAGGCGTTCTGGCAACACGATAGGCACGCGGCTGTGAATGCGCAAGGTGGTGATATGGGGAAATTCGGCCAGCAATGCAGTCAATTCCGCCAGCTTGGCGTCCGGGAGCAGGAGTGGGTCACCGCCGCTGAGGATGATTTCCGTGAGGTCGGGGTGACTGCCCAGCCAAGCCCGCCAGGCGGTGGCCTGAGCGCCACTCCAGGGATTGGCTGCATAGGGGTAATGGCGCCGAAAACAGTAGCGACAGTGGACGGCGCAAGCCCCGGTGCCAATCACCAATGCGCGTCCGGCATATTTATGCAGCACCCCCGGCAGGGTCGTGGCCACCAGATCGCCCACGGGGTCGGGACCAAACCCTGATACGGCCTGTAGTTCCTCGCCCAGCGGCAGTACCTGGCGCAGCAGGGGATCATCCGGATTCCGACGCTGCATGCGGGCGGCAAAGCCCCGTGGAACGCAGAGGCTGAAGCTTTGTGCCGCTGCCAGTGCTGCCGGCAGCAGGGCCGGATCCAGCTCCAGATAGGTCAGCAGCTCGGCGGGGTCACGAAAGGCAGTGGCCAAAGCCTGTTTCCAGGAAGACTGCCAACCGGGCGTGCTTCGCGGTATCATCGGCGTTTTTGGGTGCGGCAGCATTTGATATGGCAAGTTACAGTACGAATGAATTTCGGGCGGGTCTCAAGATTATCGTAGATAATGACCCCTGGTCCATCGTCGAGAACGAATTCGTCAAGCCGGGCAAGGGCCAGGCTTTCAACCGGGTGCGGATGCGCAATCTCAAGACCGGCCGGGTGGTGGAACGCACAATCCGTTCCGGCGAT
>CAYNNN010000084.1:0-5862 GCA_964398665.1 uncultured Gammaproteobacteria bacterium
GAAAATACTGGCTGACCCCGCCGGATTCATCCCCCACCAGGAGGGAAATGCCTCCGCTCAGCAGGGTCATGGCGGTCACCTGCGCATCAACCGGCAAGGTCTGCGTCAATGTCGGCACGCCTGATTCCAGGTGGTAAACACGCACTTGTCCATTAGGGGCACTGGCATACAGACGTTTCAGGTCCGGCGTCAGCTGGAAATGGCCCAGGGTTGGCTCACCCGTCAGGGTCCCTCCCGCCACTGACTCCCACGTGCCGTCATCCAGCAGGGATTGGGATTTTTCCAGGCGGGTATAAACCAGCCGCCCATCCTGAGTCTGGGCCACCAGCCCCGCCTGATGCTCGGTCAGGTGCAGGGCCAGCTGGGTCAGGGCCTGACCCTGCGGGTCCAGTACCAGCAGCGTCTCACCCAGCGGATATTCCAGTGCCGGGGTGATGGTGCGCTGGTCATTGGGATAGCTGATCCGGTACACCTGGAAAGCCACCAACACCCGGCCATCACTGAGTCCCAGGGCCAGCAGGTTGCGCCGGGCAGCATCCACCGCCGTGGCCGTCACCCGCGTCCCCGGCGGTAGCGGCGTGGGCAAACTGGCTTCCACCTTGCCCCCATTCAACGCAAACATGACCCCCGCCCCCGTTGTGGTCAGCCGCAGGCCCGTAGCGCCAAATTCGTCCAGGGTGATCTGGGCTGCGGCAGTACCGCCTGGTGCAGCATATTCGGCTACCGCTTCCATTCGGGCACCGCCAAACAGGGGCGCCACCACATAGGCCAGGTAGAAAAAGATCAGCAACACCGCGCCTACCACACTGATGCCACCCAGCGCAATCAGTCGGGCCGTCACTTTCTCCAGCCAGGCACGGCGCCTCAAAAACTGCGCTCGACTTACGCCCGTACGCCCTTGATCCACGCGACTACTCAACCCACCACCTCGCTACCTGTCATACTGCCTTGCACCTATCGTAAGGAAAGAATGTTACGGTGCCATGAAACGCCTACATTCAATTCAGGCCATACAAGGGCACATTCTGCTGCCGGGCACAATCGAGCGCAGCCAACGCACGGGCCAGGAGCCAATCCTCATGCCATTCCTGCTGGGGAAACACCGCCACTCCGGCATGACCGCCTCCCGTCAGCCACTGGCGCACCAGTGACGCCAGCTGCACAGGCGGCTGTTCCAGCAGCAATATCGTCTCCTGGGCCAAGTGAAATTGCGCCGCATCGGGCGGGATATGCACCGCAACGGCAGGCTCCAGGGCAATGACGGCCACTGCAACCCCGCGCCGGTGCGCGCCTTCCAGCACGCGGCGCAAGGTCTGCCAGAGCAGCAATTCGCGGCCTTCCAGCGTCTCGGGATCTTGCAGATTCGGCTTGGCCGCCGCAGGCAGGGCGGCCAGTTCGACCCGCCGGGCCTGAAGTTGACTCAGACGCTGTTCCAGGGCACAGCGCAAGACCCGCGGCAAGGCGGGACGGCGCCGACGCAGCAGCCCATAGACCAGCACCAGACCCAGCACGGCTGGCGGTCCCAGGTACCAGAGCCATGCGACCAGATCGGCATTCATGGGAGAGACTCTTGTTGCAAGACGCTGAACTCTGGCTCACTGAGCCAGGTACCCCGGCATTCCGGACAGCGGCTGGGCCGATGGAATTTATCAGCCCCAAACCTGAACCCGCACTGGCGACAGCAGGCCGGGGTCACCACCAGCCGGTACGGCGTATGGGTCAGGCTGCGCTGCAAATGGTGCAGGTCATCCCTGAGTAGTTGGGTTTTGCTACCCAATTGGGCCGCCAGCCCGGACAGGCTGAAGGTCTTGTTGAGCAGGACCGGCAATAAATCTTTACGACGCACAGGCCGATCCACCTTGCTGCAAGATATGGGTCAACCACAGCCCGGTGAGTTGTTCCGCCAGCCGATTCTGGCTCATGCGGGCGCCCATGTTGTCCAGATCCAGCCAGCCCAGCGGTTGATCCTGCTGGGCACAGGCAAAGACAGCCCGGGTACGCTGCCCGGTGTCTGGATCCAGCTGCCATTGCAGACACTGGGCGCATACCCCCTTGAGCATACACTGCATCGGACTACCCACTGCCCCAACCGCCTGTAATTCTGGTGCAAATCCGCCTCGCCCCGGTTGCTTCAGGCGCTGTTGCAGGGTGCGCAACATGCCACCTGCACCCATGACCAACAGGCTGTCCAGACTGGCCAGCGCCGGCAAGGCGGGCCAAGTCCCGGCCTGATAGTCATCCAGTACGGCACCGACCTCACGGGCTACCAGACTCACATCGCCCGGCCGACTTGCCACCACCGGCGCACCCTCAGCCACGCACCAGACCAGATGATCCGCCCCGGCTTCCAGTTCGGCCTGATACAGGACTTCCTCAGCCCGCCGGTAAAACAGCATCAGCACCACCTTCAACCCTTGAGCACGCAGCCACGGCCCCAGGGCCAACATCACCGCACTCCCCCACTGGCTGGCGATAACCAGGGCGGTATTACCCGCCAGGTGCGTGGGTACCCCGTTGGGCCCCATCAACACCAGCGGCGTTCCGGGCGGGAGTTGCGCCACCAGCCGGGCGGCCGGAGAACCCTGCCACAACAACAGGCGCACCTGATCCCCACGCACCCCGGCCCCACTGACGGTGAGCAACGGGACTTGCAAGCGGGTATCACCCTGCATGGGACTCAGACGCTCATAGGTTTGGAGCCGGAAAAACTGCCCCGGCTGAAAATTCCGCGCCACCTGCGGGGCTTGAATCCACAGCTCGGCCACGCCGGGGGCCGGGGCCTGTACCTGCACCAGCCGCACCCCCAGCCGCTGGGCCAACTGCGCCTGAAAGGCCGGATAATCGCCCCGATCCAGGGCATCCGGCGCACAGCGCCCCAGCACGTGCAGGATTTCGGGATAGATGCGCTTGGCCGAAGCAATCGCCTTGACCACGCTGCCCTGAAACACCGGGTGGGTGTCCCCCAGAAAACTGACCACCCGATTGCCGGCGCGATAACCGGTGAAGGCGCCAAACTCGCCAGACTTGCAATGCTCGCCCACATTGACCGGTTGCAGGGCATCTTCATGGCAGATGTGCGAGAGAAAGTGGTCGCCTTCCAGTTGAAAATGGCCCGGATGTTCCTTTTCGTAGATGATGTTGGGCTGGGCACCGGCAGCCACGAGGATTGCCTTGGCAGGCAAGATGATTTCTTCGCGAGTGGCCAGCCAGCGCCCGGCTTCGACCTTGAGCTTGCGGCAAACCAGTGCCTGGGCATGGCCAAATGCGTCCAGCTCCAGACGCAACGGCTCCAGCCCGGCTTGGTAATACAGCCCTTCGGCCAGCGCCTGAATGATTTCCTCGTGGTTGCGCAAATAGGCCGGGGAACTGTTCAGACCCTTGCGATACACAATCGTGACTCCGCCCCAGCGGCGCAGCAGGGGTAAAAAGTCCGGCGCCTCGCCCGCTGCCGCCGCCCGCTGCCGTTCTGCGCGCACCTCAGCACCATGCGCCAGAAACTCACGCAGGATTTCCGTATCTTCGGCATTCAGACCCGCCCAGATTGCCGTTTCACCCTGCGCAGCAGCCAGCGTCTCGCACCGGGCCAGGGTTTTTTCCACCTGACGCAGATAGTACGCCTGAGCCTCGGTGGCAGCGTCTATGGCCGTCAGGCCGCCACCGACCACCACCACCGGCATCCGCAATTGCAGATTGGCCAGACTGGCGGTCTTGCCCGCCCCGGTCAGTTGCAGGGCCATGAGAAAGTCGGTCGCCTGCCGCATACCCCGCGCCAAGCTATTGCCAATCGGCAACACCTTGGGCAGGCCCGTCCCGGTCGCCAGCGCCACATGATCAAACCCCAAAGCCCAGGCATCTTCCAGGGTCAGGGTCCCCCCCAGACGCACACCGCCGTAGAGCTGGTAGGTTGGACGGCGCAACAGGCTGACCTGAATCAGGCGCAGAAAATTCTTATCCCAACGCACCGTAATCCCGTACTCGGCTACCCCGCCAAACCCGCTACTGGCCCGGCTGTCCAAATCTTCTTCCAGCTCGGCATAAGCCCGAATCGGCCGGGTCAGCCAGGCTTGCGGCAACGGTTCGATCTTCAGGCCCTCAATGGCAACCACCGCACAACCCGCCAGGGTCAGATGGTGTGCCAGAGTGAACCCTGCCGGGCCTTGCCCCGCAATCAGAACCTTATGGCCGGTATAAGCCTGCATCCGATATTGCGTGCGCCGCAGCGGATTCCAGCGGGTCAGCAAATCATACACCTCGACGCCATAAGGCAGTGCCAGCACCTCGGTGAGAATCCGGGTTTCAATCTGGGGAATGTTGACCGGGGCCTGTTTCTGGTAGATACAGGCTTTCATGCAGTCATTGCAGACCCGGTGTCCGGTCGCGGGCAACATCGGATTGTCCGCCATCGCCATCGCCAGGGCCGCAATGGTCGCGCCGTCACGTTTGAGCAGGTGCATCTCGGAGATGCGTTCTTCCAGCGGGCAGCCCGTGAGCCGTTCGCCCAGCGGATTGACCTTCAGGCCCAATTCCGGCACGCCCTTTTTCTCGGGAAAACCCTTGGCGCAAAAATCCCCCGTGTGGTCGTGACAATATTTACAGTAATGAATTTCACTCTGCACAGCCCGCGCATCCATGCGCTTGTCAGTCAGGCCAAAACCATCCCGGCGCCGAAACTCGGCCACAACCCCCTCCTGACGTCCATACGGGTCACCCGGTACCGCACGCAAGGGCACCAGTTGGGCATAGTCCAGCCGCTGGGGCAACTGGAAACTCACCCAGGTACTGACGCCCGCCTGCGCCGGATTCTGCAAGGCCCAGGCACACCATTGCACCAGCATCTCCAGCGCCGCTACCTGCTGTTCCGCCTGCCAGAGTTCAGCTTGTCGGGCCAGCGCCAGTTCCGGATCGTCTGCTGTACCGACCTGGGCAGCCAGCCATGCACCCAACAGGTCGGCCTCTGGCAGTGTGCCCCGATAGCGCCGCGCCCGGCCCAGGACCCAGGTTTCCTTGAACTGCAACACGGCGGCCTCACGCAAGGTGGCCTGCCTGGCCGCTTCCACCGCCGCTTCCAGGCCAAAACGATTCGCCACGTAGGCAGCCACCGGGGGTGCCAGCGCCAGTAAAAGCTCGCTCTCTGCCAGCGGCGCTGGCACACTACCCTGTCGATAGGCCTGCAAGGCATCCGCCAACGCAGGGGGCAAAGTCGTTATAAAATCCGCATCCCAGCGCGCCAGTCCGTCCGGGGTCAGCAACTCGGCAAAGGTGTAGCCATAATGAGCCAACGTATGTTCCAACATGCCACTTCGCTAGACTGAAAAGAGGTGCGCATTTTATTACAGCCAGCCGCAATGCGGCTATTTTTCTTGAGGTAGCAATGTCTGACTTACATGTAGGCGTTTATGTGGATTCCGCCAATCTGGAACAAAACGGCGGGTTTGGAATGCAATACGATATCCTGCGGGAATTTGCCTGCCGGGACCAGGCCGAAGCCTTGCGACTGAATGCGTATGTCACCTATGACGAAGAACGGGCGCGCCAGGATCACGCCTACAAACGCAAGATGAACAGCTTTCACCATGTGCTGCGCGATTATGGCTACAAGGTGCTCCAAAAGAACATCCGCTGGTACACCGACCCGGATACCGGCAAACGCTATGGCAAGGCCAACGCCGACCTGGAACTGGCCGTGGACATGTTGTTGCAGGCCAAAAACCTCGACCGTGTTTTGCTGGCCACGGGTGATGGCGACTTTGTCGAGGTGATCTGGGCATTGCAGAACAACGGCTGCCGGGTCGAGGTGGTCGGTTTTGATAATGTTTCGGCAGACCTGCGCCGTGAGGCCGATTTGTACATCTCGGGCTTTGT
>CAYNNN010000085.1:0-5846 GCA_964398665.1 uncultured Gammaproteobacteria bacterium
GATCTCGAGATTTTGTTTGACGTTCTTGGGAATCTCCGCCAGCTCGCGCTCGTTCTCCTGCGGGATGATCACCGTGGTGATCCCGCCCCGATGCGCGGCCAGCAGCTTCTCCTTCAGCCCACCGATGGGCAGTACCTCGCCCCGCAGGGTAATTTCCCCGGTCATCGCCACATCCGCCCGTACCGGAATCTCGGTCAGGGCGGAAACCAGCGCAGTACACATGCCAACCCCGGCGCTGGGGCCATCCTTGGGGGTTGCACCTTCCGGAACGTGAATGTGCAAGTCACGCTTGCTCTGGAACTCCGGATCAATACCCAGCTGCTTGGCCCGGCTCCGCACCACCGTCACAGCCGCCTGGATGGACTCCTGCATCACTTCACCCAGCTTGCCGGTCTGGATCAGCTTGCCCTTGCCCGGCAGCACGGCTGCTTCGATGGACAGCAATTCGCCACCCACTTCTGTCCAGGCCAGTCCGGTTACCTGGCCTACCCGGTCAGTGCCTTCGCTACGGCCAAAGCGGAAGCGCTTCACCCCCAGGTAGCGTTCCAGATTGCGCGCCGTCACCTCCCGGCTTTTGGCTGCCTTGGCTTCGGCCTTGTCAGTACCGATGTGCTCGCGTACCACCTTGCGACACACTTTGGCCAGTTCCCGGTCCAGATTACGTACCCCGGCCTCCCGGGTATAGTGGCGCACCAGATGGCGCAGCGCGTTGTCACCCAGCAACAGCTCATCCGTCTTCATGCCATGATTCTGCACCTGTTTGGGCAGCAGATATCTTTGGGCAATGTTGACCTTTTCATCCTCGGTATAACCCGACAGGCGGATCACCTCCATCCGATCCAGCAAGGCAGGCGGAATATTGAGGCTGTTGGCCGTAGCCACAAACATGACCTCCGAGAGGTCAAATTCGACTTCCAGATAGTGATCCATGAAGGTATGGTTCTGCTCCGGGTCCAGCACCTCCAGCAAGGCCGAAGCCGGATCACCCCGGAAGTCCATACCAATCTTATCGACTTCATCCAATAAAAATAATGGATTGCGCACCTTGACCTTGCTCAGGTTCTGCAAGATTTTCCCCGGCATGGACCCGATATAGGTGCGCCGGTGCCCGCGTATCTCGGCTTCATCCCGCATCCCGCCCAGCGACATGCGGATGAACTTGCGGTTCGTGGCCTTGGCAATGGATTGGCCCAGCGAAGTTTTCCCCACTCCAGGCGGACCGACCAGGCACAGAATCGGGCCTTTCAAGGTATTGACCCGCTGCTGCACGGCCAGATATTCCAGGATGCGCTCCTTCACTTTATCCAGGCCATAATGATCCGCTTCCAGAATGGTTTCGGCCTGGATAATGTCGTGGCGCAGCTTGGTGCGCTTTTTCCAGGGCACATTGACCATCCAATCCAAATAATTACGCACAACTGTCGCTTCGGCGGCCATCGGCGACATCATCTTGAGCTTGCCCAGTTCTGCCAGCGCCTTTTCCTTGGCCTCCTTGGACATTCCCGCCTGGTCAATACGTTTTTTCAGCGCTTCCAGCTCGTTGGCTTCTTCCAGCTCGCCAAGTTCCTTCTGAATGGCGCGAATTTTTTCATTGAGATAGTACTCGCGCTGGTTTTTCTCCATCTGACCTTTGACGCGGCCCCGGATCCGCTTTTCAATGCGCAGCATGTCAGTTTCTGCTGACAAGGCGCCCAGCACCCGCTCAATACGCTCGGTGACATGCCGGGTCTGGAGGATCTTCTGTTTTTCTTCCAGCCGCAGTGGCATGTGGGAGGCAATGGCATCAGCCAGTTCTCCAGGATGTTCAATGCTGGCCAACGACGCCATGACCTCGCTGGGCAATTTCTTGTTCAGCTTCAGGTATTGTTCCAGCTCGTTGTTCAGGCTCCGCATCCAGCCTTCCTGTTCCCGGGCCTTGGGCAGGCCGGTATCCTCCAGCACCCGCACCTCGGCGGCAAAATAAGGCTCCAGTTCGGTAAAACGCACCACTTCGGCGCGTTGCTGGCCCTGCATCAGCACCTTGATCGTGCCATCGGGCAATTTGAGCAACTGGATGATATGCGCCAGGGTTCCCGCAAGATACAGATCACTGGCCGCAGGATTCTCGACATCAGCGCCCTTTTGTGCCACCAGCAGGATGTTCCGATCGCCACTCATGGCCTGGTCCAAAGCGCGGATGGAGCGCTCCCGACCCACAAATAGCGGCAGAGGGATACCTGGGAAGGAAACAACATCGCGCAACGGCAAGACAGGCACTACAAAGGGGGCAGTCATGAGCAACCTCACGGATAGGGTGAACAGCGGAAATTAATCTTAAATTACCAGCTTTTGATGTCCAAATAAACCCAGAATGCAGCCACCATTCCGGGTATCCGGTTATCAGATGGCATTCCATCCGACAGGTTCCCGGCCCCAATCAAGACCCAGGATGCGCAAGGTGCCAGATGGCCTGGCACCTGCTCTGGAAACGTGGGCGCAGGACGCTACTCTGCCACGACCCGCTGTTCCTTGCCCTGAAAAACCAGATAAGGTGAAGCATCGCCATTGATCACGGCTGCATCCACCACGACCTTTTCCAGCCCCTCCAGCGAAGGCAGATCATACATGATATCCAGCAGGACGGTTTCCAGAATGGTGCGCAGACCCCGGGCGCCGGTGCGCCGTTGCAGGGCGCGCCGCGCTACAGCCCGCAGGGAATCTTCCCGCATTTCGAGGGTCACCCCTTCCATCTCGAACAGGCGGAAATATTGCTTGATCAAGGCATTCTTAGGGGTTGTCAGAATCTGGATCAGGGCAGCTTCGTCCAGTTCTTCCAGGGTGGCCGTCACCGGCAACCGCCCGACAAACTCGGGAATCAGGCCATAGCTGACCAGGTCTTCCGGCTCTACCGAGGCAAACAGGTTACCCAGATTCTTCTGGGTATCAACCGATTTGATTTCGGCAGCAAAGCCAATGCCGCCCTTTTCCGAGCGCCGCTGGATGATTTTCTCCAGACCCGAGAACGCACCCCCGACGATGAACAGGATGTTGCGAGTATCCACCTGCAGGAACTCCTGCTGGGGGTGCTTGCGTCCGCCTTGCGGTGGCACCGAGGCAACCGTACCCTCGATCAACTTGAGCAGGGCTTGCTGGACGCCTTCACCGGAGACATCGCGGGTGATGGAAACATTTTCGGACTTGCGCGCAATCTTGTCGATTTCATCGATGTAGACAATACCGGTCTGGGCCTTTTCAACATCATAATCACATTTCTGGAGCAACTTCTGGATGATGTTCTCCACGTCCTCGCCGACATAACCGGCTTCGGTCAGCGTCGTGGCATCGGCGATGGTGAACGGGACATTGAGCAGGCGCGCCAAGGTCTCGGCCAGCAACGTTTTCCCGGAACCAGTCGGCCCGATGAGCAGGATATTGCTCTTGCTCAGTTCAACATCATGTTTACTGCGGTGACTCCGGGATTCCAGACGTTTGTAGTGGTTGTACACCGCCACGGACAGAACCTTCTTGGCCCGTTCCTGACCAATGACGTAGTCATCAAGCACCTTTTTGATTTCCCGGGGACGCGGCAATTTGCTCCGGCTGCCGGTTACGACTTCCTGCGCTTCCTCCCGGATGATCTCGTTACACAAGTCAACGCATTCGTCACAAATGTAAACAGACGGCCCGGCGATCATCTTGCGCACTTCATTCTGACTCTTGCCGCAAAAGGAGCAGTAGAGCAGCTTGTTATCTTGTTTATCGTAACTCATGGCCATACCTCGCAATGTGACACAAACCCCCGGTTGTCGGCGGGTCTGCGGAATTTAGGCGCGCTGGGACAAAACGCGATCCACCAGACCGTACTGTACGGATTCTTCCCCACCCATGAAATAATCCCGTTCAGTATCCTGACGGATCTTTTCAATGGGCTGGCCCGTATGCCTGGCCAGAATCTGATTCAGCCGATCCCGCATCAGCAAAATCTCGCGGGCATGAATGTCAATGTCGGTTGCCTGGCCCTGGAACCCGCCCAACGGCTGGTGAATCATCACCCGCGAGTGAGGCAGACAATAACGCTTGCCCGCAGCCCCACCCGCCAGAAGCAGGGCGCCCATGCTGGCTGCCTGACCCACACAAATCGTGCTGACCGGACATTTGATGAACTGCATCGTGTCGTAGATCGCCAGACCTGCGGTTACCAGCCCACCCGGCGAATTGATGTACAGGGAAATTTCCTTGTCCGGGTTTTCCGATTCCAGAAACAATAACTGTGCCACGACCAGATTGGCCATGTAGTCTTCCACGGCACCCACGATGAAAATAACCCGTTCCTTGAGCAGGCGCGAGTAAATATCATAGGCCCGTTCCCCACGCGAGGTAGACTCGATGACCATCGGCACCAGACCCAGCGCACGGGTGTCCGCCGCAGCCTGAGTCATTGGGTAAGCATGACGCATAAGAATTATTTGTCCTCGACCAGTTCAAAAAAGCCCAGAGGCTGCTCAGCCACCTGCGCCCGTTCCACCACCCAGTCAACTACCTGATCTTCCAGCACGACGGAATGCAGTTCCTTGAGTTTTTCCGGATTGGCGTAATACCAGCGCATCACTTCAAGGGGGCGCTCATAGCCGGCAGCAACTGTCTGCACCAACTGGTGCAAACGGGCTTCATCCACCTTGATCTGGTGCTCGGCCACGATCTGGCCCAGTAACAGCCCCAGCCGTACCCGCCGTTCGGCACGGGGCCGAAACATGCTGGCCGTGAACTGCATTTTGGGTGCCATCTGCGTCGCTTTGGCCGCCGTCTCCTCGGCCAGAATCGCTGCATCCTGATCAACCAGCAGTTGCGGCAGAGGAAAGTCGGAACCCAGTCGCACCAGAGCATCCATAACCTGATTTTTCAGCCTGTTACGCTTGGCCTGAGCCAATTCGCGCTCCATGTTGAGCCGGACTTCGGTACGGAATGTGTCCAGATTGTCTTCCTTAATCCCGAACGCACGCATGAACTCGGCATCAACCTCCGGCAAATACGCCTCGGCCACCGATTTGACCCGAACTTCAAAGTGGATTGCCTTGCCTGCCAGCGTAGGTTCGGGGTGTTCAGCCGGCACTGTCAGGGTGAACTGGCGGGTTTCACCGGCCACCACGCCCAGCAGCGCATCATAAACGCCCGGCATGGCAGTCGGAGCACCCATGATGATCTCCCGGTCGGCAGCAGGCAGGTGCTGGTCATTATCCAGCACGACTTCCTGCATCCAGACTTCCAGGCGATCCCCCATGGCCGCCCCACGTTCCACACCATGCCATTGCCGCTGGCGCAGACGCAGACGTTCGATCATCGCCGTCACATCCTCCTCGGTGACGGTCGCCACGGGCTTTTGCACCTGCACCGTACTGACATCAGGCACCGCGATATCCGGATAGACCTCAAGGACAGCCACAAATTCAAAACCGACCCCTGCTGTCCGGGCCACAGGTTCGATACGCGGTGTGCCCACAGGGCGAAGCTGATGCTCCCTGACCGCTTGCTGGACGCTGGTTTCGACCAGTTCTCCCAAAGCTTCGTCACGCGCCTGCGCGCCGTAGCGCTGCTGTACAAGCCGCAGCGGCGCCTTGCCAGGTCGAAAGCCATCAACCTTGACCTCGCGCACAAGCTTTTGAATTCGCTTGGTAATAGCCTGCTCAATCTGATGCTCGGGAAGTTGTATGGTCAGGCGGCGTTCCAGCCCGGCCTGAGCCTCCAGTGAAACCTGCATGGAGTCCTCGTCTTAATCTGGGTGATAGGGGCTTACTGCCCGAATAATCTGGGAAGATTGGTGCGAAAGGAGAGACTCGAACTCTCACGGGTTGCCCCACTGGAACCTAAAT
>CAYNNN010000086.1:0-5277 GCA_964398665.1 uncultured Gammaproteobacteria bacterium
TGGACCGACAACAAGGACGCCAAAGACACCAACGAAGCCAAGGTCGCTTAAGGCGGCCCCTGTGCAGTCAGTGGAACTATCACCATGAAAATGAAATTGCTCATCGCAGCGATCCTGTTGCTGCCTTTCACGGCTCAGGCCAGCCCTGAGCAGGATGCCAAGATCTATCGGGCGTTTTTTACCCAGAAATTTCCCAGTGTCAAACCGCTGGATGAATTTGGCAACGGTTCCTATGCCCTGGATCAGACGGCACGGGCCAACTGGCTGGAAATTGAAGAATTTCCGCCTTATGAGGCTGGCATTTCCAAGGGTGAAACCCTGTGGAATACACCCTTCAAGAACGGCAAGACCTATGCCAGTTGCCTGGGTGACAATCCCGCCATTGCCGGGAAATATCCCCATTGGGACAAGGCGAAAGGTCAGGTTGTCACCTTGATCAGTGCCATTCAGGAATGCCGCAAGGCCAACGGGGAGGAGCCGCTGCCGTACCAGAAAGGTGCCCTGGCCGATCTGAATGCTTACATCGCCTTCAAATCTCGTGGTCAGAAGATCAATGTGGTGATACCCAAAGATGCGGGCGCCCAGGAAGCTTATGAAAAGGGCAAACAATTCTATTTTGCCCGGCGCGGCCAGTTGAATCTGTCCTGTGCCCACTGCCACTTCCAGTACAGTGGTTCACATCTGCGCACTGAAGTGCTCAGTCCTGCGCTGGGTCATACCACCCACTGGCCGGTTTACCGCTCCGACTGGGGTGAACTGGGGACGCTGCACCGGCGCTTTGCGGGCTGCAATGAACAGGTCCGTGCCAAGGCTTTCGCCCAGGAAGGTGAGGAATACCGGAATCTTGAGTATTTCCTGACCCACATGAGCAATGGCCTGGCCCTGAATGGCCCAGGCGCCCGTAAGTGAGGAATAACACGATGCAAACCAAGCGATATTACTGGGCGACTCTCGTAACGCTGGTGCTGACGGCCATGACTGTCACTGCCTGTGGGGAAACGACCCCGGAGAAGAAAGGTGACGCAGCGCCGGTCGCTACAGCGCCAGCCAAGCCCGCACCGACGGGTAACAAGGCGGAGTATGAAGCGGCACTAGCCGAAGCCAAAGATGCCCAGAAGCGGGCCGCTGCGGCCAAGGGTGAGTGGCGCGATTTGGAGAAGGTACTCAAGCAGGCCGATGAGGCAGCAAAGGCGGAGGATTACGCCAAGGCCACCAAACTGGCCAAGAAGGTCAAGGCCCAGGCCGAACTGGGCATTGAACAGGCCAACAGCGAGAAGAATGCGGGCCATCCCAGCATCTTGAAGTCCGTCAAGGTCAAGTAATCCTTATAGTCAATCTGGAGGGGGATCTCCCCTCCAGTGGCTTACCAGCTGACAACACCGTTTAGATGATCGCACAGGGCGTGCATGGTCGGCAGTCCCCCTGCCAACATGGCTGCCAATGGGGTTTGCTGGGAAAAATAGGGGTTTTCGGTTGTGACCCAATAAGCTACCACTGCGCTGTTGTGCGGAAAGGTGGTTTCCAAGGCGTGTTGGATTGCCAGTAATGCTTGGACTCTGGGCATGACCTCGCCTTCTAGTGGTAGGGCTTCACCCAGTCGCCAGCGGTTCAACAGATGCGCCTCGCGGGCCGCCAAGCCCAGCAGGTTGCGCTGGTCGGCGGTTGCAAGCTGCCAACTGTCCATGATTCGCACCACAGCTTGTGCCATCTGGCCCCGTTCGGTTTCACTGATCATGATGCTATACCCCCTTTGGTTTCCCCGAATCTAACAGAGAATAGTCACCCTGTTAACTCAGGATTATCAGTCTATCTGGATTTATTTGCATGAAAGCCATGATCCTGGCTGCTGGACGCGGGGAGCGGATGCGGCCCTTGACCGATGCCTGTCCCAAGCCCTTGTTACGGGTAGGTGGCCATGCTCTGATTGAGTGGCACCTCATCCGCCTGGCCCAAGCGGGAATTCGGGAGATTATCATCAACCACGCGTATTTAGGCCAACAAATTGTCCAGCAGCTGGGGGATGGTCAACGCTGGGGTGTGCAAATTCATTATTCTGCCGAAGCTGAAGCACTGGAAACAGCCGGGGGTATCGTGCAAGCGCTACCCTTGCTGGGTGATGCACCTTTTATGCTGCTCAATGCCGATATTTATACCGACTACCCTTTGCATGCCTTACAGTTGCCCACCGGGAGCCTGGCGCACCTCATCCTGGTGCCCAACCCGGAGCATCACCCGACAGGTGATTTTCATCTGCCTGCTGCTACCGGCCCATTGCAAGTCACCGGTGAACCGCGTGCTACCTATAGTGGGATTGCTTGTTATCACCCGCAACTCTTTGTCGGCCTGGCACCCGGCAAACGGGCCTTGGCACCCGTGCTGCGCCAAGCCATGATGCAGGGCAAGGTACACGGTACATGGTACACGGGAACCTGGTGGGATATTGGTACGCCTGCCCGGTTGGCAGCATTGGACGCGCAGCTCAAAACGCCAACATCGCCTCTGCCACCTCATCCAGAGACAAATCACGGAAAAAGTGATCTGCCCCTTCAATGGTCTGCACCTGAACGCGGGGATTTTTAAGCTCGCGCAGCCGGGTTGGCAAATCGGGGACTGTGGTATCTTCCGTTGCAACCAGCACCAAAGTGGGTAGTTGGCTGGTCTGGAGCCAGTGAATCGTATCCTTGCGCATATCGGGCGCGTAGTAACCCAGGATGCTACGTGCCTGAGCGGCCGTTTGTGGACAGTAAATAAAATCTACCGGCTGCATCAGGCTGTCTGCCCCGCTGCGGGCTTGTTGGGTCTTGGCCTGGGTTAACAGGCTTTCCAGATTGGTGCCATACCGCGCCTGGTAGTCGGCAGCTTCGGCCGTAGCACTCCAGGTCATCGGGGCCAGCAGGACCAGCTTGTCAACGGATGGATGCTTGAGTGTTGCCGCTGCCCAGGCAACTTGATTACCACCCCGCGAGTGGCCTACCAGTGTGACTTGCTGTACGCCCTGCTGCTTGGCCCAGGCCAGCCAGGCATCCAATTCACCGATGGCATCCTGGTGCTGATGGCGGTGCGGTGTCGCACAGGGATACATCTCGCTGGTGCGATTATCCAGTCCCAGACTTAGATTGATTGCCAGGGAATCTTGCCCGGCCTGACGCAGGCGCTGCTGTAATTCGTGGATAATTTCCATCCGGTTATGAGCCAATGTACCGTGGAGCAGCAAATACAGGCGCGGCTGTGCCTTTTCCCCTGCCCGCAGCCACTCGGCATTGAGACGCAGGCCGTGATGGGTCAGTTGCACGGGGTCGGCCTGCACCGCGAAGCTCCAGAATAAAAACCAAACTCCCAGGAAAATACGCATGATTACCTCGTTTGGGTGTCAGCATGTAGTTGTTGCTCGGCATGATAGGAGGACCGTACCAGAGGGGCACTGGCTACCTGGCTAAAGCCCAGGGCACGCGCCATCTCGCCCAAGGCGGTAAATTCCTCTGGAGGCACATAACGCACGACGGGTAGATGCGCGGTACTGGGCGGCAAATACTGCCCCAGGGTCAGCATTTCACAACCCGCAGTACGCAAGTCTGTCATGACCTGCCGTAACTCGGCTTCGGTTTCTCCAAGTCCCAGCATCAATCCTGATTTGGTGCGCACGTGGGGATGCGCTTGCTTGACCTGGGTCAGAAGCTGCAAGGAAACCTGATAATTTGCACCAGGCCGCACGGTTTGGTATAGGCTGGGTACTGTTTCCAGATTGTGGTTGAAAACTTCTGGCATCCAGGGGGCCAGTTGGGCTAGGGCCGCAGGTATTCGGCCACGAAAATCCGGTGTCAGACACTCAATCTGCACGTGCGGGGCTTGCTGCCGCAATGCAGCCACACAAGCAGCAAACTGGCTGGCCCCGCCATCACGCAAATCATCGCGATTGACGGAGGTGATGACCACGTAGCGTAATTCCAAGGCGACCACAGCATCGGCCAGACGCCGGGGTTCTTCGGGGTCAGGGGCCGCAGGCTTGCCATGGGCAACATCACAAAACGGGCACCGCCGGGTACAGCGGTCACCCAGGATCATGAAGGTAGCTGTACCACTACTGAAACATTCCGCCAGGTTGGGGCAAGCAGCCTCTTCACACACGGTATGCAAGCCTTGATTACGTAACAGGCGTTTGAGTGCGGCGATATGTGGGTCGGCACTGAGTTTGACCCGTATCCAGGCGGGCTTTGGCAGGCGGTTTGTGGGAGTAACGACCTTGATTGGCAAGCGCGCCAATTTTTCAGCGCCACGCTGATGGGAGTGTGGGGTCAACCGGGAGGTCGGTTGCCATTCAGAGAAACTCATGTTCAGCCTCGGCCTGTTGCACAATGACGCTAGTATAACCAAAGACCTGCACGACGTGCTGAATCATTTGCCGGGTTAACAGTGGGGGAGGTGGTACATTAACCCAGTCGGCCACCTGGGTAACACCCAGCGTTAAGCCGCAGGGATTGATCTCGGTAAAGGGCGTCAGATCCATCGCTACATTGAGACTAAAACCGTGGTAGCAGCGTCCTTGCTTGATACGTAGGCCCAAGGAGGCGATTTTCCGGCCTGCGACATACACGCCGCGTGCCTGCGGATCCAAAGTCGGTTCCAACCCCAGGGTACATAGCCAAGCCACCAAGACCTGCTCAATCTGGGCTACGAGCTGTTTAACCCCAATATTCAGGCGTCGCACGTCCAGCAGTAAATAAACCACCCATTGACCTGGGCCATGGTAGGTGACTTGTCCACCCCGATCACTCTGTACCACGGGAATCCGGCCAGAAAGGCTGTGTAAATGCTCGATCTGGCTATTGACGCCTAAGGTGAAAACCGGTCGGTGCTGAAGCAACCAGAGTTGATCCGGAGTATCAGGTGTTGCGGTCAGGGTCAGTTGCTGCATACGTTGTAGCACCCGTTCGTAGCAGCACAGTCCGGGCCAGCAGCACACCTGCAGTGGATGTTCCACGTGGAACATTATGCTGAGTAGACAACGTCTACGGATGGGCGTGCGTGCTGAATAGCAAGCGCTGCGGTACGCCAATATGTTCCACGTGGAACATGCCGGTGAACGCACAGATGGGCATTGACTTGATCCCGTTGTCCATTATGCGGGCCGGATATAGCCACAATCATCACCATGGTCGGGGCCAACCTGAAGATTGCCGGGTGGGCGCGGTGGCCGAGGGCGACCGGATACACTTTGGCAGGAGTGGCTGGGGGACTAGGATTCGAACCTAGGTTAACGGAGTCAGAGTCCGCTGTCCT
>CAYNNN010000087.1:0-5035 GCA_964398665.1 uncultured Gammaproteobacteria bacterium
CGCTACGCGGCTACGCCCGCTTGGGGCTTCGCGCATTTCATGCGCTCAACCCGCGCGCGGGTGTCGCACAACTCGCGCACGTTGGGCGTCAAAGCCCCCTCGCGTTTGCAGTGGTGCTGGCATCTGCCGCAATGCCAGCACCTACAATTCGCGGCGTCAATTCTGAACAACGGAGAGCCCCATGGAAATTTTCAAAGTTGCAGTTGCCGTCAATGGCCGAAATATAGAAGTTGTTCTCAAGGCAGGAGTTTTGGCTACGGTCGAAACCGGTTCTCATGAGAACAAAGTAGAAAGTCCAAGGAACAAGATCAGTGTCCTTGTTGGAGAAGGAAAACAAGGTCTTGCTGCTTGGGTTCAAGTTGGAGCTTTTGGAACCGATAAGACGCTCCAAATTACGCATGAAGGCTGGGTTATGGAAGGAGATGGAAGCGTAGGTGCATTGTCATCAAATTCATCAACGTTCGCTTCACTTTCTAGAATTCCTGCTCCAACGGCAGAAATGGTTAAGTGCCAAGATGATTCTGAATTTGGCGCTTTCGCTTGCTGTACGGCCTATGGCTCTGGTTGCTATGTGACCTGCTGCAATTCCTGCTGCGCTGATCCATACGGCTGCCCTGGCGCAAGTTGCTGCGGATAATCCATTCCCGCCCAACCCATCATTCGAGCGGACCTCGCGCATAGAGCCGCGCGAGGCCGCTCAATTCAAACGTTAGCCATTTCATTAATTCAGGAAATTTACCAACGTAAATACAAAAAACACAGACAAAATTCCCTGATATTTTTGAAAACCTCAAAAATAATCAATATTGCTTTTTGATATCATTGGTGATATCATCGGCAACATGAACACATCAGCAAAGACGCTTGCCGCAATGCGTCAAAACCCGAGAGACTGGCAAATCTCGGAATTGCAAACAGTTGCCCGACAGAAAAATATTACTTGGAGACACGACGGATCAAGCCATTGTGTTTTTGTGACAAAAGATGGCCGGACATTACCTGTTCCAGCACATAGACCAATCAAACCAATATATATCAAGAAGTTTTTAAATCTGATCGACGGAGCATAAAATGGGAAAGAAAATGAATTATCCTTTCGAGATCAGACCTTTGACAGATGCAGAAGGTGGTGGATTTCTGATTTCTTATCCTGATTTTGCGGAATGCGTTTCTGATGGAGAAACTGTCGAAGAAGCATTAAAAAATGGGGAGGAAGCATTGCTTGCTACCATTTCCACTCTTGAAGAGAATAACCTTCCAGTTCCCACCCCAAACAGCGGAGGTATTGCTTCCGGTAAATTTGTTTCAAGAGTTCCAAAGTCAATTCACGCCCAGCTAACAACTCGGGCAAAACAGGAAGGCGTATCACTTAATACGTTAGTTCTTACCTTCATTGCTCAAGGACTTGGCCACGGGTCGAATCAAAAAACTACACACTGAAATTCAAATAGGTTCTTCAACATCGGGTAGCAGGTAGTTTCTAGCTCCCCTTCCCACCGCACCGCACCGCACCGCGTAAAAGGGTTGCAAAAACTTCCGGTCTAACTTCCCGTTGCACCTGACAAACCCATTTGGTCGCGCCTTCGGCGCGTCCAAACGGGTTTGCAGGTGAACTTTACGTTAGCCATTTTTAGCAACTAGTATGTCTTTCCAGATACTCCAACAGCTCCTTGATGAGATTGGCCGAAAAGTAAAGGTAATGGGTTCCGCCTATGGTACTGATAAATGGTTTACCTTGAATATTGAGCGTGATGCATTGACAGATTTGGAAGTTACTCAATTTGAAGGTCTTCTTGAAACAACATTTAAAAGCAAGACGGGAAATTCACTTTTAGAAATTGGTTGGAAACCGTTTGATGTCTTTGTGAAAACAAATCTTCAGGGGTCAGCGCATAATTACTGGTACTGGGCAGGTTTGTGGGTAAGTTCTACGCGCCTGATCGTAAACGCGCTTTGTGTTGACGGAAAGGCTAGCGAACTTCCCAAAAAGCGTGCGGAAGAAACTCAGATATTCATTGGGAGTATTCGTATGGGCGACAACTATACAGCTGGTCAGGCGGGTGCGATGGGGCCGATGTCTCAAGCCTCAGGCAATAATTTTCAACAAACAATGCTGCGAGAAAATGAGCGTATTGACTTGCAAATACTGGCCGCTGAACTGGATACATTGAGAGCACTATTGCGTAAAGAGAGGACTGATTCTTTTCACGATATCGCAATTGGTGAGGTTGCAGCCGCCCAGACTGCCGCCAAAGAAGGCAAGGAAGATGATGTGCTAAAACACCTCAAAAATGCGGGCAAATGGGCGTTCGATGTATCAACCAAGGTTGGTGTCGGCGTTGCCACGCAAGCAATTAAGACAGCACTTGGTCTTTGAAAGACTTCGTGTGGAGCACATCATTCACTTCTCTTGCTGCATTATGGCTAACAATCGCTTCGAGAGGGACGCTCTAACAGCCGGCTTCGCCGCCTGTTTCCGCGCCCCTCAAGCTAAACGTTATAACTGATCATGACACTCGCAACCCATATCTGCGCACGACTCACTGCCAAAGGTTTTCCCACAAGAGAAGAACGCGAGTTTTTGTGGATAACTATCGGAGGCGAAGAAAGGAAGATTCGCCTTGATCCAGACTGGGAGGAGGCGTTTGTTGCCTACGCGAAAGCCCGTAGTCGTCATTTCAATGACGACGATCACAGCTTCGCGCTAAACAACTCGATCACTTTCCCGTTGATGAAATTGGACCTTGAAGGATATAGAGAATCGTCAGACTCTTTCGAGGATGCAAAGGGCAACACCGTCGAGATCGCAAAAGCATCGATTCTTTATTCCTTGGCGCACTTTGATTCGCCGGACTATGACCGTTACTTTGAAGTCATTGTTCGTGGGCGCCTCGAACGTGCAAGCCCACGCGTGAGTCGGCCGCTTTACTCTCTATTTCGCGCTCCCATTACCGCGACCTACACAGCGAAGGGCAGGAAAACTCCAAGCAACCTTCGGGCAATAGCGATGGAACGTATTCAGTCATGCTTGGTGAAGATGGCTGTTGAAAGGCATGCCTGTTACGAATTCTTTAAACCACGCGACAGAAAGTCTGTCATTTTCCTCGGCGAAAGCACCGAAAGCGATTCGGCAATTCCGAGGGTCTCCTATGAAAAAAACGTGGTCAGCTATTACATGGTTGCTCGTAGCAGCCCGTTTCCGAGTCAAAGCTTTTTGGCCTACTACCACGTACTTGAGTACTACTTCTTGAAGGTTGCTGAGGATGCCCTCCATCATCAGTTGCGGGCATTGATTAGCAAAACTACCTTTAAGGCGAATACAGACGGCATCGACAGATTGATATCGCTCGTCAGGAAGCAGAACAATCAAGACAACGAAACCGAAATGCTCCGCAAGGTCTTGCAACGATTTGTGGATGAAAATGACTTCATCGCCTATGTAAAGGCAATTGAAGCTGATCATGGCAGTTCGCTATACACGAAGCGGCGGCAGGTTTTTGGCGAGCAAATGAACATCTCGCCGACGGAAGGGCATGCGCTGTCGAATGCAGCTAACGTGCTCAAGCACGTACGAAATGCAATCGTTCATTCAAGCGACCGCTATAAGCGGGAGGAATGCCATATCCCGCTTTCGGACACTGAAAACACAATTGAAGAGTTCATACCAATAGTTCGCTTTTTTGCGGAGCAAGTAATCTTTGGAACATCTGCGCCGCATCAGTTATAACCCTGCGGTCCACCGGACGCTGCGCAATAAAGCCGCGCAGCGCCGGTGACCTCCACGTTGGGCGTCATAGGGAGCGGTCGTGCTGAGTCTTGAAAGTCCTCGCTGGTCGGAGCTACAGCATGCCTATGGCCAGGCAGCCGATATTCCTCCACTGCTGTTGCAGTTGCGAAGCCTGCCAAAGGCAATCGGTCAGTCGGAGCCATGGTTCACCCTCTGGAGCGCTCTCGCGCACCAAGGCGATGTCTACACAGCCTCGTTTGCCGCGGTGCCGCATGTCGTTGAGGCTCTCGCCTCCGCCCCCGCGAAAGCCGATGAATCGTTCTTCCACTTCCCTGCCTGGGTCGAAATCTGCAGGGCAAAGCAAGAGGTCGAAATCCCGGCTGACCTCAAAGCCGACTACTTCGCCTCGCTCAAGCGCCTTCCAGGCCTTGTCGCGCAAGCGGCAGCCGAGCAAAGTGGCGCAGGTTTCGCGGCTTGCGCCCTGTCCGCCATGGCCGCAGCACTCGGCCAGCACGCAGTCGCGGAGGCGGTTCTCGAAATGGCGTCGCCCGAAGTTGCCGAAGAGGTTCTGGAGTGGCTCTGCAACCGATGACGCCCAACCCCTCCGTCAAGGGGACGTCTTGCGGCAAGCCGCAAGCCGCCCCTTACGTCGAACGTTCGTCGGCGCTTTGCACCGACGAACGTGCGCGAGTTGTGCGAACTCGGGGACGGCGCAAAGCGCCGTCGAACCCCTCGTTCGAGCGGACACCGCTACGCGGCTACGCCCGCTTGGGGCTTCGCGCATTTCATGCGCTCAACCCGCGCGCGGGTGTCGCACAACTCGCGCACGTTAGGCATCACCATGGACACAAAAACAATGGCGTGGCTCTACCTGCTCCTTGCCGGAATATTTGAAATCGGGTTCGCAAGCTCAATAAAGTTAATGGACGGTCACAAAAATATTCCGTGGTCCATTGCGTTTTACGTTTGCGTATTCCTCAGCTTTGGGTTTCTTGAGCAGGCCGCAAGATCATTACCCATTGGAACCGCCTACGCCGTTTGGACAGGAATTGGAGGGGTCGGTGTAGCCATAATCGGTATGTCATTCCTAGGAGACCCCATCACGCCTTGGCGCATTCTTTTCCTTGTCATGCTTATTGCGTCATTAGTCGGGCTAAAACTAACGTCTGGTCACTAATCATGCCTAACAAACGCTTCGAGAGGGACGCTCCAACAGCCGGCTTCGCCGCCTGTTTTCGCGCCCCTCAAGCTAAACGTTGGCGCAGCGCGGGCGCTTGGGATCTTCACTACGAAACAAAGGATTAGGGA
>CAYNNN010000088.1:0-4731 GCA_964398665.1 uncultured Gammaproteobacteria bacterium
TTTGTGGTGCGGCTGTATGGGACGGTGACAGGCCCAGATGCCTTGCCAGATAGCCTGGCAGGGGCCGGCAGCGGTGCCAACGACCTGAGCGCCGTTGCTGCGACCGAGATTGAGCTGGACTTAGGCGCACTGCAAGCGGCACCGGAGACTGCGGCGCCACCCACCACGACGACCCCCGGCGGCAGCGCACCCGTGACCCCGGTTCCAGCCCTGGGCTTCCCCGCCGGCACCAGCAATCTGCCCAGCCGGCGTTAGTGGGGTACGTGCCGAGATCGGGTAATACCCCGGCATGGCTGCGTCAGTCCAGCGGGTTGCGGTTTGACGATGGGCTGTTTCCCGCCCCGGCACATCAACGCGGCGCCGGGCTGCGGCGTAAATCCAGCGTATGGGGATGTTCGCCGGGCAGTTCCTCAACGGGCGGGAGCATCGGCCCCAGCCGTGCATCGTCCTGAGCGAATTGCGCCAGTGACTCGACCCAGGGCGGTGGGGCAAAGACGCCAGGGCTGTGGCCACCGACCTCAAACCGGGTCTGGCGGCGGGCCTCGGCCTCGTAGGCATTGATTGGGAAACGTTCCACAGCCCGCCCGCCGGGATGGGCAACATGATAGACACAGCCGGCAATGCTGCGGTTATTCCAGGTGTCGATGAAATCGAATGTCAGTGGGCTATGAATACCGATCAGCGGGTGCAGGGCCGAAGGTGGTTGCCAGGCCCGATAGCGGACGCCAGCGACATACTCACCCCGCACGCCGGTGTTGCGTAGCGGCACGCGCCGCCCGTTACAGGCGATGACGTAGCGGCTGTCGGTCAGGCCCGAGACGCGCACCTGCAGGCGTTCCACGGAAGAATCCACATAGCGGGCCGTGCCCTGACGGCTGGCCTCTTCGCCCAGCACCAGCCAAGGCTCAATGGCACTACGCAGTTCCAGTTCCATATCGCCCACCTGCATCTGGCCGTGGCGGGGAAAGCGAAATTCCAAAAAGGGCCGGAACCAGTCAGCCTGTAGCGGGTAGCCGCTGTCAGCCAGTTCTCCCAGTACGGCCCGCAGGTCTTGCCAAAGATGATGCGGCAGCATCCAGCGGTCGTGCAGCTCGGTACCCCAGCGCACCAGCGGTCCGGTATAAGGCCTGGCCCAGAACCGGGCGACCAGGGCCCGCAGGAGCAGCATCTGGGTCAGGGACATCCGGGCGTGGGGCGGCATTTCAAAGGCGCGAAATTCCAGCAAGCCTTGGCGTCCGGTCGCGCTGTCTGGAGAATACAGCTTGTCGATACAGAACTCGGCACGGTGGGTATTGCCCGTCAGATCGGTGAGCAGATGGCGAAACAGCCGGTCCACCAGCCAAGGTTGTGCTGTGCTGCCATTGGGTACCTGGCGGAAGGCAACTTCCAGTTCATACAGGGCATCGGCGCGACCCTCGTCCACCCGTGGAGCCTGACTGGTTGGCCCGATGAAAATGCCGCTGAAGAAATAGGACAGACTGGGGTGATGTTGCCAATAGGTCAGCAGGCTTTGCAATAAATCGGGGCGGCGCAGAAAGGGGCTGTCGGCAGGGGTTTCACCGCCGAATGTGACATGATTGCCTCCGCCGGTCCCGGTATGGCGCCCATCCAGCATGAATTTTTCCGTCACCAGCCGTGCTTGTCGGGCCTCCTCATACAGGGCCAGGGTATGTTGTTCCAGTTCGGTCCAGGAACGGGCCGGATGGATGTTGACCTCAATGACGCCAGGATCGGGGGTGACCAGCAGCCGTTCCAGACGGCCATCCTGTGGCGGTGGATAACCCTCGACCACCACCGGCCGTTTGAGCTGGGCGGCAGTGTGTTCCACGGCAGCGATCAGGTCCAGGGCATGTTCCAGCCGTTGCAGCGGCGGCAGAAACACATGCAGGCAGCCCCCGCGCACCTCGACGGCTACGGCAGTATGCGGGACATTGATGCTGTATCGGGCGCGGGTGTCGGCATAGGCTTGCGGGTGGACTTCCGGGTGTCCGTCACCGAGTGTCTCCCGAAAGCTGTAGCGCTGGGCCACTTCACCATGAAAATCTGCCAGGGGCAGGGGTGGGTCAAAGGGGTCGGTCTCGGTTTCGACCGTCTGTGTCCAGGGCAGGGCGTGCAGTGGCAGGCGCAGGCCCAGGGGTGAATCGCCGGGCACCAGGTACAGACGTTCGCGCCGAAAGGTCCAGGTGGCCGAATGCCAGCGCTCCCGTTCCCAATCCCAGGCCAGCGGCAGGACATGACCCACTGGCGTGTTCAAGCCTCGGGACAGTTTGGCTGCCAGACTGCGTCGCTCGGACGGGTCGTCCAGGTTGGCGCGGGTGGCGTCCAGATTCACGGGCGTCTGAGCCTCCTGATGCAGATAATGCAGGGCATCCTCGTAAGCAGGCAGGACGTGGCGCGGGCTGACGCCCAGATGCTGGGCCAGAATGTCGGCGAAGTGGTGGGCATCGGCCAGGGTGTGGCCATAATCCTGATGACCGGCGGCCAGCCAGCGTGCGTCCTGCCAGACCGGCACGCCATCCTTGCGCCAGAACAGGCCCAGGGCCCAGCGCGGCAATGGTTCACCGGGGTACCATTTGCCTTGGGCGGTGTGTAGCAGTGCGCCCTGGGTAAACCGGGCCTGAAGGCGGCGTACCAGCACTTCGGCGCGTTCCCGTTTGTGGGTGCCCAGGGCTGCGGTGTTCCATTCTGGTGCATCCTTGCTGTCCAGTGCAACAAAAGTGGGCTCGCCCCCCTGAGTCAGGCGCACATCCAGGCGCTGCAAATCGGCATCCACCTGACGGCCCAGGGCCTGAATCTGGGCCCACTCGACCTCCGTGTAGGGCTTGGTCACACGCGGGTCTTCGTGGAACCGGGTGACAGTGTTGCTGAAACTGAACGTGACCTCGCACGGGTCGGTGTAGCCTTCGATGGGGGCGGCACTGCCGGGGCTGGGCGTGCAGGCCAGCGGGATATGACCTTCGCCAGCAAACAGCCCGGAGGTCGGATCCAGACCTACCCAGCCGGCACCGGGAAGGTAAACTTCCGCCCAGGCATGCAGGTCCGTAAAATCTTCTGCTGTGCCCGCAGGCCCGTCCAGGGCCTTTTCATCCGGGGTCAGCTGGACCAGATAGCCTGAAACGAACCGGGCGGCCAGGCCCAGATGCCGGAGCAATTGTACCAGGAGCCATGCGGTGTCACGGCAGGACCCGCAACCCAGGGCCAGGGTCTCCTCGCAGCTTTGCACCCCGGGCGCCAGGCGGATGGTGTAGCCGATAGCCTGTTGCAGTTGTTGGTTCAGTTCGACCAGAAAGCCGACACTCCGTCGGGAATCCCGCGCAATGCCCTCCAGATAGCGGTGAAAGCGGGGACCGTTATCCGGATCGGCTTCCAGATAGGGCGCCAGTTCCTTGCGCAGGGCTTCCGGATAGGCAAAAGGCCAGTGTTCGGCGTAATCCTCGACAAAGAAGTTGAACGGATCAATGACCGTCAAATCGGCGATCACCTCCACATCCACCCTGAATTCGCGGGTTAACTCCGGAAACACCAGACGCGCCAGATAATTGCCGAAAGGGTCTTGCTGCCAGTTGATAAAATGCCGTGCCGGAAGGATGTTCAGGCTGTAGCTGGTGATGGCGGTACGACTGTGGGCCGCAGGCTTGAGCCGGATGACATGGGGACTGAGGGTGACCGGGCGGTCGAAGTGGTAATGCGTAACGTGGCGGAGAGCGACATGGATAGACATCGGCTGCGGGTCCAGGGCCAGGATGCCGGACGTGCAGCAAGGTTCATGCCGACACTGCGCCCGGTGTGCTCACGCCGGGCGGGCCGATGCCTGGGCGTTTAATAATAGCGCCGGTCGTCGTCGCGCTTTTCCTCACGGATGCGTCGTTCCAGCCCATCCAGCCGGTCATGAATCCGGTTGCGCTCCCGGCGTGACAGCCGGCCATCGTCTTCCCGCATCTGATCGATCTGGTAACGGATATCGTCCAGTTCGCCCCGCAGGCGTTTGGCCTCGCGGCGGGTGAGTGAGCCACGTTCCACGCCCCGGTCAATGCGCCGTTCCGCCTTGGCGATACGCTCCCGGATGCTGCTGCGCCATTCGTCCCGGCGGGCTTCTTCGTAGTGGCCACTGTAGTGGCGTCGGTCGCCGTAGCCGTAATCCGGCTGGGCGAGGGCAGGACCGACGAGCAGCTGGCTGGCCAGCAAGGCCCAGAAAACACGTTGCATGGAGAGGTTCCTGTAGGACTTAAGGGTGATGCCAGTATAACGGGTTCTGGATGAATCCTGCCTAAATGTGAATTTGGTGCTACGCTCAGGCGCCCTGACCCTGTGTTTTGATCGAGATCAATGTGGGTGGCGATTTTCCGTGCTAAGAATGCGGCAATCACGCCACTCCGACGGGAGGAACGACCTTGAGTCCATCGCGGTTACGCTTGCAGCGATATGTTGTGGCCTTTAGTGGCGCCTTCGGGTTGTGGCTGCTGCTGACTGCCAGTCTCCATCCGCAGGAACTGTGGGCCGGGGTGTGGGTGTCCGGGATGGTCACCTTGCTGGCCGCGCCCCGCCTGCTGATTCTGGATGGCCTGCGCCTGACTCCGCTGACCCCGCTGTATCTGGGGCGCTATCTGTGGGTCTTTGGCCGTGCGCTGGTACAGGCCAATCTGGATGTAGCCCGGCGGGTGCTGGCGCCGGATCTGCCCTTGCGCCCTGCCGGATTACGGCTACGGCGACCGACGCCACTACAGTGGCCAC
>CAYNNN010000089.1:0-4629 GCA_964398665.1 uncultured Gammaproteobacteria bacterium
GCTGATGGACTGCCAGATGCCGGTGATGGACGGTTATGAAGCCACCCGCAAGCGCCGGGAACAGGAGCAGGCGACCGGTCAGGCAACCCTGCCCATTCTGGCCATGACCGCCAATGCCATGGCGGGGGATCGGGAAAAATGCCTGGCTGCCGGGATGGACGATTATCTGACCAAGCCCCTGAAGGCCGAACTGCTGGAAGCATTGCTGCGCAAGTGGCTGCCAGCGCCCAAGCCAGTGGTTGCTGCGCCACCGCCGGTACCGGCGGGAGCGCCTGCCAGCGCCGGCCGTTTGTTGCTGGTGGAGGATAATCCGGTCAACATGCGGGTGGCCAAAAAGCTGGTAGCCGGTTTGGGGCTGGACTGTGTGACCGCAGAAAACGGTCAGGAAGCCCTGGATGTGCTGGCCCGGTTCACCCCGCAGCTGGTGTTGATGGACTGTCAGATGCCGGTGATGGATGGCTACGAAGCCACCCGGGCCATCCGGGATCAGGAGCGTAGCGGGCAACGTCTGGACCATCTGCCCATCATTGCCCTGACGGCCAACAGCATGGTGGGGGATCGGGAGAAATGTCTGGCCGCTGGCATGGATGATTACATGACCAAGCCGATTAAACGCGACATTTTGGAGGAAATGGTGCGCAAATGGCTGGCACCGGCCCTGCAGACCGTGGACAATACTGCTGTAGCCACTCCAGAGACTGCTGTTATGCCCCCAGCCATTGACGCCGCCGTAATCCAGGAACTTTATGACGTGATGGATACGGAATTTGCAGCGCTGTTACAGGACTATCTCGCAGACACGCCGCGCCTGCTCACCGAAACTGCGATGGCGATCAAGGCCGGGGATGCGGTAGCCCTGGTACGTCCGGCCCACTCCCTGAAGTCCAGCAGTGGCAACGTCGGCGCCTTGCGGGTCTCGGAGCTGGCCAAGCAGCTCGAAGCCCAGGCCCGGCAAGGGCAGATGGGTCAGGCGGTGGCCTTGTTCGGGCAGATGCAGCGGGAGTACGTGCAGGCTGCCACAGAACTCAAGGCCATGATTCAAAGAGGCAAGCCCTAGTCCGGCGTGTTGCATCTGCTTCACAGCCAGCGCCTGGAGGTGCTGGCGGATGCCCTGGCCCGGCGTCCGGCGCTCTCGCCCGATAACCCACTTGTGCCAGAGCCCGTCCTCACCCCCAACCACGGGGTAACCGATTGGCTGCGCCTGCATCTGACCCGCCAGTGGGGCATTTGCGCCAATATCCAGTTCCAGTTGCCCACCGCCTGGCTGTTACATCTGGCCCAGCGGCTGGGGGGCGGGGGTGCCGTGGCAACACCCGAACAACTGACCTGGCAACTCTACACCCTGGTCCGCCAGCAGGCGGTGACCCTGGAGTTGCCGCTGACCTGGCAACACGGCACGGCACGGCAGTGTTGGCTGCTGGCCGCGCAACTGGCCCGCTGCTACGCCGATTATGCCGGATATCGGCCCGAATGGCTGGTGCAATGGGTGCACGATCCGCCCCACTGGCAGGGCCGTTTGTGGCAGGCCTTGCACCGGCAGTTCCCCGCAACCTGTCTGCCGGGGCAACGGCTGGGGGAGTTGCTGACCCGGTTACGTAATCCGTCGCTCCGCCAGCGGGTAGATTTGCCGGCACGCCTGACCCTGTTTGGTTTTACCCATCTGGCCCCGCTGGAACTGGCCCTGGTGACGGCGCTGGCTGAGCGGATGGACGTCTGGCTGTACGGCTGGATGCCCTGTCAGGAATATTGGGGGGACGTGCGGACTGCCCCGCAATTGGCCCGGCAGGTCAATCGGCCCGATTTTGCTGCCCAGCATTATACCGAAGGCCACCGCCTGCTGGCGGCCTGGGGGGGGCAGGCGCGTGTGTGGCTGGAGTTGCTTCTCGAACAAGGCCATGACCCGGAATCCGCCTATCTGCAACCACCGGCCATGACGCTGTTGGAGCACCTGCAGACCGATATGCTCACCTTGCGCCCGGCGGATGAGCCGCAGGCGTGGCACCCGGAAACGGACCGTTCCATCCAGATCCACGGCGCGCATGGCCCAAGACGCGAGCTGGAAATCCTGCATGACCAACTGCTGCACCTGCTGCGCCAGAACCCTGATCTGGGTCCGGGCGATATCGCAATCCTGGTGCCTGATCTGGAACGTTACGCGCCTTACATCGAGGCGGTTTTCGGCCAGGTGCCGGCCAATCGGCATATCCCTTACAGTCTGGCGGATCGCCAGGTGCAGACCCGCCAGTCCCTGAGCCAGATTTTGCTGCGCCTGCTGACCGAGCTACCCGGTCGCTGGCTTCTGAACCAAGTGCTGGATTATCTGGAACTCCCGGCGCTGGCACGCCGGTTTGGCCTGCCGCCGGATGTCCTGCCGCAGGTGCATCACTGGCTGGAGCATGCCCACGTCCGTTGGGGCAGTGATGCGGCGCATCGGGCGGCCCTGGGCCTGCCTGCCACGGATGAGCATAGCTTCCGGATCGCAGTCCGGCGCTTGTTGCTGGGTTATGCCCTGCCGGAACAGGGCGCATGCTATGCCGGACTGGTGCCGGAACCTGCGGTGGAAGGCACGGATACCCTGATCCTGGGGAAACTGGCCCATTACCTGGAAACCCTGTTTCAACTGGATGTGACGGCTTTGGCAGCGCGTCTGCTGTCGGCCTGGAGTGACTATCTGCTGACTTTGACGGCACAGTTATTCCAGCCCGAGACGGATGCCGAATGGGAGGATTACGCCGCCTTGCGTACCGCCTGTCTGGCTTTGACGGCGTTTGCGGCGGATTGTCCTTTGCCGGTGGAACGGGAAGTGGTGGTCCAGGCGCTGCAAATGGCGCTGGACCAGGCTGCTGTCGTGCCCTTTTTGCAAGGGCGGGTCAATTTCTGTGCCTTGACGCCTGCGCGCGCCCTGCCTTTTGCAATCATCGGGGTGCTGGGCCTGAATCAGGGCGAATTTCCCAGAACCCATCACCCTTCAGAACTGGATCTGCTCCTGACGGCCCCTGCCCGCCTGGGCGATGCGCTGCGCGGACGTGATGACCGTGCCCTGATGTTGCAAATCCTGCATGCCGCCCGCCGGCATTTATACCTGAGTTATGTCAGCCGCGATGTGCGTGATGATACGCCCCGCCCGCCCAGCGTGTTGCTTGACGAGTTGCGCGAGACGCTGGCAGCGGGTTACACGCCGCCACTGGCGGTTTGTCAGCACCCGCTGCAAGCTTTTGCGCCGGTTTACTTTCAGCCGGACACGCCGCAAGAACAGCGTAGCTATGCCCAGGAGTGGGTTGCTGCCAGCGATCATACCCGTCAGCCCAAGCCTGCCAGCCCGGTTTTTTGTCCGGACCGGCTCCCCCCCGACGCTGCGCCCGCCGCCGTGCTGGATCTGGCGGAATTGACCCGATTCTGGGAACACCCCCTCCGCTACTGGGTCAGGCACCGCCTGCAGGTTCAGTTGCTGACGCTGGACGAGGCAGTGCCGGACAGCGAGCCTTTTACCCTGACGCCGCTGGACGAGTCCCGGCTCTGGCACGACTTGAGTCAACGGGAACCGCTGCCCTGTTGCGCGCAGGACTGGCAGCAGCGTCTGGATTGGCTGCGTGCCCAAAGTCGGCTGCCCCACGGTACGCCCGGTACGGTGATCTGGCAACGTTTAGCGGCGGAGTTTCACCACCTCCAACAGCAAATGCGCCATACTTTCGGCCTGCCGCTGGCCCCGGAAAATTTCAGCCTGACCCTGGCAGGGCTACGGTTACAGGGCCAGCTGACCCATTGCCATACCCACGGTCTGGGTCATCAATCCTGGGCACGGCCCAGGGCCAGATACCGCCTGCGCTTGTGGCTGGAGCATCTGATCTGGCAGCAACTGGCCGGCGAACGTCCGCGCACCAGCCATTGGCTAGGCAAGCCGGGCAGTGCCTTCAGCTTTCGGCCGATCCCTGTCATGCAGGCACAGGAATGGCTGGCCCAACTGATTGCGGGTTATCAGCAGGGTCAGGATCAGCCGCTTTATTTTTTCCCGGAAACGGCCTATGCGTATCAGGTTGGTTTGAACACTGGCGCGAAGGATGGCGAGAAAAAGGCCCGGGAGGCCTGGTATGGCACTGAACAGAAGCCCGCCGAGCGGGAAGATCCATATCTGCGTCTGGTGTTGGGCGCGGCACCGGAATATTACCGCCACCGGACTGACTGGTTGCCCTGGGCTGCGACGGTGTATCAGCCGCTGCTGGAACATCAGGCAGATGGCGATCTGGATGCCGACTGAGGGAAACCCCAATTCAGCCCCGAGCGCTGCGATAGTGCCTGCCTTATTAAGGCTGACAGATAACGATGAGACAACAAACCTCCGCCAGCGGTGATTTTGAGCGCTACCGCAAACCGACGCACCCGGAAACAGCTTCTGGCTGAGATAGCGTAGGTGCTTCCTTGGGCGTGGTTGTGCGAACTGATCGACCCCTTCCATCCCAAAGCCGGCGATGGTCGTCCGCCGGTGGGGCTGGAACACATGCTGCGCGTCTACTTCCTCTAGCACTGATTTAGCGAGACTTGTCGCCATGCCTACCCGCAAAATACTGCCCATCGGGATTCAGACTTTCGCCAAAATCCGCGAGGCGGACCATTATTATGTGGATAAAACCG
>CAYNNN010000090.1:0-4557 GCA_964398665.1 uncultured Gammaproteobacteria bacterium
CTGGCGCGGGCCGAGGGTCTGACGGCACACGCCCGGTCTGCGGAGTATCGCCTGTGACCCAGCCCAGCCAGTGGTTACGCCCGGCGCTACTCGCTGCTCAGGCTTATCATGTCCCGGATGCCACGGGTTATCTCAAGCTGGATGCGATGGAAAACCCCTACCCGCTGCCTCCGGCCCTGCATGATGCCTGGCTGGCCGCGCTGGCCCAGGCGCCCCTGCATCGCTACCCCGACCCGCAGGCGCACGCGCTGCGTCAACAGCTGCGCGCCCGGTTCGACCTGCCGCAAGCGGCGGAAATTCTCCTGGGCAATGGCTCTGACGAACTGATTTTACTCCTGTGTCTGGCCCTGGCCGGCAGTGGTCGCCCGGTGCTGGCGCCAGAACCCAGCTTTGTCATGTACCGGCTCCTGGCCCAAGCCTGTCAGATGCCCTACGTCGGCGTTCCGCTCCAGGCGGCTGATTTCAGCCTCGATACCGCCGCCATGCTGGCAGCCATCGCTCAACATCAGCCTGCACTGATCTTTTTAGCCTATCCGAACAACCCGACCGGCAACCTGTTTGATGCCGAGGCGCTGCGTGCCATCCTCGCGGCGGCACCGGGGCTGGTCGTCCTGGATGAGGCGTACGCGCCGTTTGCGCAAGCCAGCACCCTATCCTGGCTGGCTGACTATCCCAACCTGCTGGTCTTGCGCACCTTATCCAAATTCGGTCTGGCCGGATTGCGTCTGGGCTATCTGGTCGGTGCCCCTGCCTGGCTGCATGAACTCGACAAGCTCCGCCTGCCCTATAACATCAATGTGCTGACTCAACTGAGCTGCACCTTTCTGCTCCAGCATACCCCGGTATTTCTGGCTCAGGCGGCACAAATTCGCAGCGACCGCGCCCAGTTGGCCGCCGCCCTGCAAGCCCTGCCCAGCCTCACGGTTTACCCCAGTGCGGCCAACTTCATCCTGCTGCGCACCCCGCCGCATCAGGCAGATACCTGGTTCAAGCAGCTCAAGGCCCACGGTATCCTGATTAAAAATCTCAGCCCTGCCGGGGGCCTGCTCCAAGACTGCCTGCGGGTGACCGTAGGCACACCTACAGAAAATCAGGCCCTGATCGCAGCCTTGCAGGCCATGGTCTAACCATGCGCGTCCTGGGCGTTGAAACTTCCTGCGACGAAACCGCCCTGGCCATTTACGATGGCAAAGAGGGCCTGCTGGGCCATGTGCTGCATAGCCAGGTAGCACTGCATCGCGTCTATGGCGGAGTTGTCCCCGAGCTGGCCGCGCGTGACCATATCCGCAAATTAAGCCCACTGCTCCAGCACTTGCTTCACGAAACCCAAACCCCGCTGTCGGGGCTGGACGGCATTGCCTACACCGCCGGGCCGGGCCTGGTCGGTGCCTTGCTGACCGGTGCGGCGTTTGCGCGTAGTCTGGCCTGGGCGCTGCACCGGCCCGCTTCGGGGGTGCATCATCTGGAAGGCCATGTCCTGGCTGCCCAACTGGAAACTGATCCACCAGCCTTCCCCTTCCTGGCTCTGCTGGTTTCCGGCGGTCATACCCAACTGATTCAGGTCACTGCGGTCGGGGTGTATGCGCTGCTGGGGGAAAGTCTGGATGATGCTGCGGGCGAAGCGTTTGACAAAACGGCCAAGCTACTGGGCCTGGGTTATCCTGGTGGCCCACAACTGGCCAAACTGGCCGCCCAGGGCCGGCCCAGCCACTGGCGCTTACCCCGGCCGTTGCTGCACCAAGGGCTGGACTTCAGCTTCAGCGGTCTGAAAACCGCCGTGCTGCATGCCTTGCAAACCCCTGGCCTCAGCCCGCAGGATCAAGCTGACATTGCCTGGGCTTTTCAGGATGCCCTAACCGATGTGCTGACTCAGAAATGCCAGCGTGCCCTGCGCCAGACCGGACTCACCCGTCTGGTGATTGCCGGTGGGGTTGGCGCCAACCAGCGCCTGCGCGAGCGCTTGCAGCAACACCTGAGGCCGCCACAATTTCAGGTCTATTTTCCCCGGCCTGAGTTCTGCACGGACAATGCTGCGATGATCGCTTATGCCGGTTATCTCCGGCTGCAGGCAGGGGAACGGGAATCTGCGAATACCTTTGGAGTGCGGGCGCGCTGGCCCCTGACCGAACTGAGTCCGCCGGGATCGCCCTCGCCCTAACATGCGATAGTCAAAAGGATTAGGAATATCCACCTTGACTGGGGCCATGTACGCCGCTAGAATTTGTGCGGGCACCGCTGCGCGGCTGCGCGCATTTCATGCGCTCAACACCTCGCGCGGGTGCCGCACAACTCGCAGCATGTTGGGGGTCACATGCCGCCGCCTCTGCGCAGTTGCTCTGTTATTCCGTTTCGCCGCAATTCCAATTGGCTTCCCGTCCTCGCTGACGAAAACGAAATCATGCACAAGCCCGCAGTCACAGCATGCAATTCGGTAAATCGTTCCGCTCGGCACTTCAAAACCCTCGCAGTCCTTTCGTTGCTTGTACTTCATCAGGAAATCACCATGGCAAACACCAAGACCACCGGAAGCAAATCCGCCACCTCGGCATCGAAGACCATCCAGAGCAAAGCCACCGGGGCAGCATCAAAAACCGCAGGCGGTAGCGCGCTGTCTCAAACTGGCTCGCCCAATAAGCAAACGTCGTCTTCTGCTGCGAGTGCGGCGTCGAAGGTTCTCCGCGACGGACGCACAAGCGCGCAATCAAAGTCTGCTGCTGGTAGCGCGCTTGCTCAGGCCAAGGGTAAAAAGTGACCCCCAACCCGGCGCTCAACACGGACGCTCCGCCGATAAGACCGGCTCCGCGCCGGTTAGCTCCACGTTCGTCGGCGCTTTGCACCGACGAACATGCTGCGAGTTGTGCGAACTCGGGGACGGCGCAAAGCGCCGTCGAACCCCTCGTTCGAGTGGACACCGCTACGCGGCTGCGCCCGCTTGGGGCTTCGCGCATTTCATGCGCTCAACCCGCGCGCGGGTGCCGCACAACTCGCGCACGTTGGGCCTACTCATCACCGAAGGAAAATCAATGAAGTCCCGCGAACTTCTTACTACGCCAGTTCTCATCGTCACGAATTACAGTGTCGTTCCGCACCCAGATGGCAAGTTCTTGCACAGCTTCACGCCTGAGAATACGAATACCGTCTATCAGTTCATCGCGAATCAAGAGCCCATTCTTGAAGAAGGTCAGAGATACAACATTGGCTTTACTGTCGAAAACGGAGGGAACTGGGTAGACGTCTCAGCAACGGCAAAGGCTGATGACGTCGACCAATACAAGAGTCACTACGTTGCACGTTTGCTAGGCGAAGAGAAGCGTGCCGTTGAAACACGGAAATCTGACGAGCGAGTTCAACACAACGCTACTGATGGTCACTACTTGGGTAAGAAATACGCTTGGCGAATTTACGGGATGGCTGTTGCGCGCGATACCTTCGATGCTTACCTCGCGGATATCAACCACCCGAGCGTTCCCTGTTTTACCGAAGGCAGTTCGTCAACGGCCTATAAGGAAGACGGGTTGGCGACTGCGATGGATGCGCTAATTCAGACCGCCACGAGAGTTAACGGAAACCGCTTCCATTCTCCACTTTTACCTTCAAAGAAATGGTTCCAAATCAAAGGAATTGCGGCTATTACGGACAAAAAGTAGGCCCAACCCATCATTCCACCGGACCTGCGCGAAAAAGCCGCGCAGTCCGGTGAATTCAAACGTTCGTCGGCGCTTTGCACCGACGAACGTGCGCGAGTTGTGCGAACTCGGGGACGGCGCAAAGCGCCGTCGAACCCCTCGTTCGAGCGGACACCGCTACGCGGCTACGCCCGCTTGGGGTTTCGCGCATTTCATGCACTCAACCCTCGCGCGGGTGCCGCACAACTCGCGCACGTTAGCGCAAATAGGAACCGCAACATGAACAATCTGTTAGTAATCGCTTTTCTCCTGCTATCTACAGCAGCACTCGCCCAGGATAGAGAAGAAACCATCAAGCAAATCATGGAAGCGCAAGGTTTAATTGAAATATTTGAGCAGCAGCTTGAACTTGGGCGGCAGCAAAATCGCGAGCAGGGGCGCGCAATGCTGAATCAAATGATGGAAAGTCTAAATCCAAGTCAGGAGTTCAATAACAGGTTCGAAAAAGCATTTCAGGCATTTATGTCGGAAGTCGAAACGCCTTGGGGTGCAAAAGAAATAGTGGCTGTCTGGGCAAAGTACTACGGCGAGCATTTCACGAATGATGAATTAAAGGAATTGTTGGCACATTACCGAACACCGTTAGCTCAAAAAGAGACCGTGGCAAGTCGTCAAGCACTGGTTGGCTTTTCAAATCATTTCGCCGAAGCAGGAAAACCAATAGCCGAGAAGGCCGTTTCGAACTTAATTGCAAACTTGAAGATAATAGCCAAAGAATGCAACTGTAGGCGCTAACAATGCCATCAACTCGGACGCTTGACCGCCACCTCCTTGCGCTACCGCTCCAGTCGGTCGCCGTCAAGCGCCGGTTATGGCAACGTTGGCGCAGCGCGGGCGCTTGGAATCCTCACTACGAAACAAAGGATTAGGG
>CAYNNN010000091.1:0-4554 GCA_964398665.1 uncultured Gammaproteobacteria bacterium
AACCGGTGGCGACGACCCGCCCGCCTGCGAGCGTGGATGGTCGGGCCGTCACGGCAAGTTTGCCCCCCGCAGGGGTGCTGACCCATCTGCACCCCGACCACCTCGGCACCCCAAGGCTCGCCACCGACAGCGCCAAGCGCGTAGTCTGGCGTTGGGACAGCGCGCCGTTTGGCGATACCCCGCCCCAGGAAGACCCTGATGGCGATGGGGTGCCGTTTACCCTGAACCTGCGGTTTCCGGGGCAATACTTCGATGCGGAGACGGGATTGCACTACAACTACTACCGCGACTATGATCCGGCCACCGGACGTTATCTGGAGAGCGATCCGATTGGCCTCAGGGGTGGGGTGGGGACGTATGGGTATGTCGGGGGGAGGCCGCTGAACTTTACTGACTTCACAGGTTTAGAGAAGGACTGCGACTGTGGTGGCAAGACAAAGCGCTGCAGTTGCACGGCGATAGAAGCGACGAAGAAACCCTACCATGTGGATCGTTGGTATGGGCATGATAAATTCACGGTCTGCGATTACAAGTGCCGAGCTGGCGACGATCCTGAGGAAACAGTGACTGGCACGAGCCCTGTCGATCGCCAGATTCTGAGCTACAGCAGTTTGTGGGATACGGGTTTCGAGCTGGGCCTTTACTGCATTCATCCGCGCCTGAAGGAGCACTATTTCCCAGCGACTGGAAAATTTTCGGCGCACGCTGACGGCTACGATGCGTTCAATCCAGCAGGGTCGGGTTCTCCTGAGCTAGAAAGCTGGGCCAAGAAGAAATGCTGCAAGAAATGAGTATGAATGACCAGACGCAAGTGGGAAGCCGAGGCAAGAGACGCCGGTTGCTAACAGTGCTCGGATTCATCGGAGCATACGTTATAGGCTTGTTCGCGCTTCCTCCGGCGATTATGGTCACGTCGTCTGCCCCACTGGCGACCGCGTTCAACGTGGCCTATGCGCCTCTCATCGCTCGGCTGCAAGATGTCCCGATGGTTGGGAACGCTTGGAACGGTTATATGCGCTTTCTCTGCCGCAAGATGGACTACTCGTGCTCACCGTTTGAGCCTGCAGCGGAGCACGACCAATGGCAAGAGTAGCGCGTAGCTTGGAGTAAGACGCACGCATATGGCGTATATATGGGGTCAGAGACGCTATCAGTCAATAACTGATTGGAGAGTCGGTCAACCCAACCGTGCCACGGCTTCACTGCATGACTTCGACCAGCCACGTTTCCCGCCGAACAGAGTCTGGAAGCTTTGCAGCGCGGGCTTCCAGTGGTGAATTCCAGTTACGTGTGGACCTCTGGAATATCCTACATCAAAATCCCCCAACGCCGCGCCTTCTGGTTAAACTAAGCCCAACTCGACCGCAGAAGGCACAGGCTGATGAGAATAGCGAACCCGAACTACGACATTGTGTTCAAATATCTGCTCGAAGACAATGCGCTGGCCAAGCTGATTCTGGGCACGATTCTGCACACCGAGATCATCGAGCTACAATTCTGTCCTCAGGAACGCAGCACCCAAGTGGCCTTGCGCAACTGGACGGTGTATCGGCTGGACTTTGCTGCGACGCTTCAAGAAGCGGACTGATAGAAACGACCCCAAGGCCACACCACCACCTAGGCAACATCACCCAGATCGGCAGCGAGCGCTACAGCTACGACAGCCTCGACCGCTTGCTGCAAGCGCAAGGCGCAGCGCCGCGCAGCTACAGCTACGACGCCAACGGCAACCGCACCAGCAGCGATGCCAGCCCCTACGTCCTGGCGGTGGACAGCAACCGGCTACTCCAAGGTTCCGCACGGGTGTATGACTATGACCTGGCCGGGAATCCGCTCAGCGATGGCCGTTACAGCTACACCTACGACAGCCAGGGCCGACTCACGGAAGTGCGGCAGGGCGCAACCGTGCGTCAGCGCAACAGCTACAACGCCTTAGGCCAGCGGGTGCGTAAAGAGACGGCCGGTGGCAGTGAAACCGCCCCCACCATCACCCACGCCCTCTACAGCACCGAGGGCCAGTTGCTGGTGGAACTTGACGCCAACGGCAATACCCTGCGGGAGTATCTGTATCTGCAATCCTGGCCGGTGGCGGTGGTGGATTATGCCGCGCCGGTAGCTCCGGCAGCGGCGGGGGACGAACTCACGACCGACAGCGTGGAAGAATACCCAGAGGCCGCTGAATCGCCGAGTGTGGACAATCCGGCCAGCTCAGAAAAGCCGGTGGCGACGACCCGCCCGCCTGCGAGCGTGGATGGTCGGGCCGTCACCACAACCCCGGTGCTGACCTATCTGCATCCCGACCACCTCGGCACGCCCAGGCTCGCCACCGACAGCGCCAAGCGGGTAGTCTGGCGTTGGGATTCTGCACCCTTTGGGGATACGTCGCCCGCCGCAGACCCGGATGGCGATGGGCTGCTGTTCACCCTGAACCTGCGCTTCCCCGGCCAATACTTTGATGCCGAGACCGGATTGCACTATAACTATTACCGGGACTACGATCCGGTCACGGGACGGTATCTGGAGTCCGATCCGATTGGGCTGAGGGGTGGGGTGGGGACGTATGGGTATGTACTCGCTAATGCACTTCGCTACGTCGATCCTGAAGGGCTGGATGTTACTGTATGCCTTTATACGGAAATGGCCTTTGGTATGGGCCATGTGGGGTTTGGGGTTAATAGTAACAGTTGTGACACGGAAGGATTCTATCCAAATAGTCCATATGGAGCTTTTATGGGACGTGGTGTCATTAAAGGGGATGATCCAACAAAAACTAAAATATGCAAAAAAATCGTAACGACACCAGAGCAGGATTGCTGTATGAATCGTTGTCGATCAGAGAGAAGTAACAATCCTGGTTGGTACCATCTAACTAAACGCCAATGCACTTCGTTTGTACGAGACTGCATGCGTGATTGCAAGATATCAACCGGTATTGATCCATTTGGTGATATTTGGCAGGGGCCGAGACCACCAAGATTCTTTTACCCCTTGCCAGGTGACGTTATAGCTTGTCCAGATGCCCCAAAAAAACCTTGTAATAAGAAGGAATGTGAGCAGGAATGATGTCATTAAAGACACCACTATATATTCTTGGCATTGGATCGCTTTTTATAATTGCTGCGCTATGGATTGCGAATTGGCATAATTGGGAGCCGATGCGTTTCAATATTGATCTGCGATCTAGGGAACGATACGTTTCTCCAATTTTTTATGTTGATCTGGATACTACTTACTTCGTAGAAATAAATGCTGAACGTAATCTTCCGGTGAAAAAGATAAATTGCTTATTAAATATCGGTCATATAGATGAGCCTGCTTTAGAAAAATACTGTATCTCAGCTATTGTAATCTGGTGGTTAGTATGGGATGTGACTTCTAATAAGATGGTAGCTTATGGCCTATCTCAAGGAAAAGCTCAGGGTAGTTGGGGAGGAGAGGTTAGTCGAATAATTGGCGAATTTCATGGGAAAAACAGCCATGAATACAAACTTTATCTTGATGTTATTGCTTTCGATTCAATGTTAAATTCAACTAATCCATATATCAGCATCCGTGTACATCCAGGAGATTTTTTAGGAAATTTCTTGATTGCACAGTTACTATCAATGTTAGGAGTAATGATTAGTCTTGCAGGTTTTGTTATTTTGCTATTCCAATGGGATAGGATAAGAAGGAATGGCTAGATATAGTGTCCCATGTAATTGCATCCCGCTCAGGATTCATCCCCACACCCCGCCAGATTATCCGCCGTCAGCATGCGCACCGACCCCCGGCGCTTGAGCACCCACTACGACCCCAACCTCTGGGGCGAAGTGCGCCAGCAAGACAGCCCCGACACCCACGTCACCACCACCAACCACGACCCGGCAGGCAATATCCTGAGCAGCACCGATGCCCGAGGCGTCAACGTGACTCACCGCTATGACGCGATCAACCGACGCATCAGCAGCCTGTATCCCGATACCCAAACCAGCTACCGCTACGACCGCACTACGAACGGCAAGGGCCAGCTCACCGATCTACAAGACAGCAGCGGCAGCCAAAGTTACCGCTACAACAAACGCGGCCAGGTCACCCAGCATAGCATCACCTTCAATGGCTTGGCACCCGTGACCGTAGGGTATGGTTACGGCAAGGGCGGGCGCTTGAGTCGCATCACCTATCCTTCGGGTCGCACGGTGAACACCAGCTATCGCGCCGACGGCAGCTTAAGCCAAGTACGCACCAGCTACGGCGGAATCACCCAAACCGTGCTCAGCCAGCTCACCTGGAACCCCAGCGGCCAGCTCACCAAACTGCGCTCCGGCAATGCTTTGGTCGAAACCCGCAGCTATGACCTTGCCGGTCAGCTCACCCAGCTCAGCCGCACCGGCTTGCCTGCCCTGGCCTACAGCTACGACGGCTCCGGCAACATCACCCAAATCGGCACCGAGCGCTATAGTTACGACAGCCTCGACCGCCTGCTGCAAGCGCAAGGCGCAGCACCGCGCAGCTACACTTATGACGCCAACGGCAACCGCACCAGCAGCGATGCCAGCCCCTACATCCTCGCAG
>CAYNNN010000092.1:0-3805 GCA_964398665.1 uncultured Gammaproteobacteria bacterium
ACCCTCGGCGTGACAGGCCGATATTCTAACCAACTGAACTACCGCTGCTAAAAATCTCACCCGCTTGTCTGGTGGGTGCTGAGGGCATCGAACCCCCGACATTCGCCTTGTAAGGGCGACGCTCTACCACTGAGCTAAGCACCCCTGCGAGCGCGGCCTAGTTTACTGCGTCCTTGAGCGTTTTGCCAGCCCTGAATGCAGGAACTTTGGCAGCCGGGATTACCAGCGGTTCTTTAGTCTTGGGATTGCGGCCCTGGTGTTCGGCACGTTCACGCACGGTAAAGGTACCAAAACCCACCAGGGTGACATCCTGGCCCTTTTGCAGGGATTCCTGAATAGCCTCCAGCACGGCGTCCAGAGCCCGGGCGGCTACCGCCCTGGAAATGCCAGCCTGTTCGGCTACAGCTTGGATCATCTCGGTTTTATTCATGTAACTCCCCCTCACGCCTAGGTTAGGCTTCACCGATTCCGGGTTATAACAAGGTGAAATTCACCCTGTCAAGCGCCTTGTTGGGCGTCAGGTACCACTGCGCATACCCGGCTGACCTTTGCAGCGCATTGCCGTAAGTTAGCAGAGTCCTGCCTGCGGGGAATGAGTTGACAGTTGCCAGCCAGCGGCCTAGAATCCCGGCTTCTTTGCGGTGTAGCCGAGAGGCTATCTTACCCGCTGGGCGGTGTTGTCCCTGCGGGTTCTGTTTTTCATTGAGTGTGTACTGCATGAGTACGATTAATCAGTTAGTGCGTAAGGGTCGGCAGAGCAAGACCTACAAGAGCAAGGTGCCGGCACTGGGTGAAGCGCCCCAGAAGCGGGGGGTTTGCACCCGTGTTTATACGACTACGCCCAAAAAGCCCAACTCGGCGCTGCGCAAGGTGGCCCGTGTGCGCCTGACCAACGGCATGGAAGTCACCTCCTACATCGGTGGGGAAGGCCATAATCTGCAAGAACACTCGGTTGTACTCATACGCGGTGGTCGTGTCAAAGACTTGCCCGGTGTGCGTTATCACACGGTACGCGGCAGCCTGGATACCAGCGGTGTGACCAAGCGCCGTCAGGGCCGTTCCAAATACGGCGCCAAGCGCCCCAAGAGCTAATACGATAAGGTATTTCCATGTCGAGACGTGCAGTTAGCGCCAAGCGCGAAATTTTGCCTGACCCCAAATACGGTAGTAAGACCATTGCCCGCTTTGTCAACATGATCATGTTGAGCGGCAAGAAGTCGGTTGCCGAACAGATTCTTTACGGTGCCATAGATGCGATGGAGAAGCGCGGCGCTGCTAATCCGGCTGAATTGCTTGAAAAAGCCCTGGATAATATCAGTCCGGTGATTGAGGTCAAGAGCCGCCGGGTGGGTGGGGCGACCTACCAGGTGCCGGTGGAAGTGCGGGCAGAACGTCGCACGGCGCTGGCAATGCGTTGGGCCATCGACTCTGCGCGCAAGCGGGGGGAAAAATCCATGGCCTTGCGTCTGGCGGGCGAGCTGATGGATGCGGCAGAGAATCGCGGTAACGCGGTCAAGAAGCGGGAAGATACGCATCGCATGGCCGAGGCGAACAAGGCATTCGCCCATTATCGCTGGTAATTTTTGCATCACGTGAATTTAAAGTAAGGACCGCACTGTGGCCCGTAAAGTACCCATCGAACGCTACCGTAACATCGGTATTTCCGCTCATATCGACGCCGGTAAAACGACGACCACCGAGCGCGTACTGTTTTATACTGGCGTCAACCACAAGATTGGTGAAGTCCATGATGGTGCAGCGACCATGGACTGGATGGAACAGGAACAGGAACGCGGGATCACCATCACCTCCGCAGCAACGACCTGCTTCTGGAAGGGCATGGGGAGCCAGTTCGATCAGCATCGGATCAACATCATCGACACCCCGGGGCATGTGGACTTCACGATTGAGGTGGAGCGTTCCATGCGGGTGCTGGACGGTGCCTGCATGTTGTATTGTGCGGTTGGCGGTGTACAGCCTCAATCCGAGACTGTCTGGCGTCAGGCGAACAAATACCGGGTCCCCCGCATTGCCTTTGTGAACAAGATGGATCGCAGCGGCGCCAATTTTTTCAAAGTGGTCGATCAGATGCGCCAGCGTCTCCATGCGACCCCGATTCCTATCCAGATTCCCATCGGTGCCGAGGAGAATTTCCGGGGGCTGGTCGATCTGGTCAAGATGCGCGCCATCCTCTGGAATGAGGCCGACAAGGGCGTGACCTTCGAGTATGGCGATATCCCCGCTGATCTGGTGGCAGAAGCCCGGAAATGGCGTGAGCGCATGGTGGAAGCCGCAGCGGAAGCAACTGAAGACTTGATGAACAAGTATCTGGAGGATGGCGAACTTTCCGAAGAGGAGATCAAGTTCGGGTTGCGCAAGCGCACCATCGCCCTGGAAATTTTCCCCATGCTCTGCGGTTCGGCTTTCAAGAACAAGGGCGTCCAGGCCATGCTGGATGCGGTGGTTGAATATCTGCCGTCGCCTGTCGATATTCCGCCGGTGCAGGCACATGATGTGGATGACTATGACAAGACCATCCCGCGCCGGGCCGAGGATACTGAGCCCTTCTCCGCAGTAGCCTTCAAGATCATGACCGATCCCTTTGTCGGTACCCTGACCTTTGTCCGGGTTTATTCCGGTGTGCTGAACAAGGGCGATAGCGTGTATAACTCCCGCTCCGGGCGGAATGAGCGTATTGGCCGCCTGGTCCAGATGCACGCCAATAACCGGGAAGAGATTGACGAGGTGCGGGCCGGCGACATCGCTGCCTGTATTGGCCTGAAGGACGTGTACACCGGGACTACCCTGGCGTCGAATAATGCACCAGTGGTGCTGGAGCGCATGGAATTTCCTGAGCCGGTGATCAACCAGGCCATTGAACCCAAGACCAAGGCAGATCAGGAAAAGATGGGCGTTGCGCTCAACCGGTTGGCGCAGGAAGATCCTTCCTTCCGGGTTTACACTGATGAGGAAACCGGTCAGACCGTTATCGCCGGGATGGGTGAGCTACATCTGGAAATCATCGTGGATCGGATGCGGCGCGAGTTCAAGGTAGAAGCCAACGTGGGTGCGCCCCAAGTGGCATATCGTGAAACCATCCGTGCCAAGGTTGAGAGCGAAGGCAAATTTGTCCGTCAATCCGGTGGGCGGGGTCAATACGGACATTGCTGGCTGCGGATTGAACCGCAGGAGTCGGGCGCGGGTTATGAGTTTGTCAACGCCATCGTTGGTGGGGTAGTACCCAAGGAATACGTCCCGGCTATTGAAAAGGGTATTGCAGAGGCGATGAAAAACGGCGTCATCGCGGGTTATCCTGTGGTGGATGTCAAGGTCACGGTGTTTGATGGCTCGTACCACGAAGTGGACTCCAATGAAATGGCCTTCAAGATCGCAGCCTCCATGGGCTTCAAGGAAGGTGTCTTGAAAGCCAAGCCGATCATTCTGGAGCCGATTATGGCCGTCGAGGTCGAAACGCCAGAGGATTACATGGGCGACGTGATGGGCGATCTCAATCGACGCCGGGGCATGATTTTGGGTATGGACGACAATGCAGGTGTCAAGGTGCTGAAAGCCGAGGTGCCGCTTGCAGAGATGTTCCAATATTCCACAACGCTGCGCTCCATGTCCCAGGGTCGGGCAACTTACACGATGGAATTCAAGAAATATCAGGACGCACCCGCACATGTCGTCCAGGAAGTCATCAAGAAGAAAGGCTAATTTTCTTAACGATTCAGTTTACGAGGTATTTGAGCGATGTCGAAGGAAAAATTTGATCGGACGAAGCCACACGTCAACGTAGGGACGA
>CAYNNN010000093.1:0-3457 GCA_964398665.1 uncultured Gammaproteobacteria bacterium
CGCGGCCCAGGTTTCTGGCCGGACGGCACGCACCTGAAAATAGACCAGCCGCGCCCGCAAGGCATTGCTATCCACCCAGGCAGCCACCGCCTTGTAGTATGAATCAGGTACCAGCAAGGCCAGGCCAAAATTATGGAGCACTCGTTCAATGGCACCTTCCCAATCGCGTTCCCGCTCCTGCACCTGCACCAGTTCGCCCACAAAAGGTAACGCCGTGGCCTCTAGGTTTAGGGCGGCGGTGAGTGCGGCGCGAATGGCGACGGATTCTTTGGGAATATTACTGTGCTGTGCCTTCAGGTTGGCTAGTTCGGCCTGTAATTGCTCATGTTCCCGGCGACCTTCGTGCCAGGTCACGCTAGCCTCGGTGTGCTGGTTTTGCAGCACTGCCGCCTGATCAGCCAGGGCTTCTCGCCGCTGACCCAGATGCTGGCGCAAAGCCACAAACGCTTCAGGTTCCCGCACCGGGGTCAGGCCCAACCCGCCCAGCAATTCAGCGTAGCGCGTTGCCCGCTGATTGCGCCGATCGCGCTCCTGCGCCAAGGTGCGCAATTCGGCGGCCAGTTGTTCCAGCCGGGTCCCGCCATTATCGGCAATGGCCTGGCGCAACTGATCCATTTCCAGTCGTTCCTGGTCACGCTGCGCGCTCAGGCGCTGCTTGCGTTCCTGCAATTTGCCCAATTCCCCCTGGAGCAACTCCAGACGCTGCTCCAGCAAGGTGACCTTCTGTTGAGCAAAGTAAGGTCGCAAGCCTTCACGACAAGCGCGCAAGGCTTCCAGCTCAGCCATCTGGCTGTGGTGTTGTTCACAGGCTGCCAGTAACGGCGTCAGCAGTGTGACCTGATGCTGGGCCTTCAGCACCGCCTCGTGGGCACGGTTCAGATCGTCAAAGTGGCTGATCAGCGCCGCAATACGCGGCTTGATGTCGAACGGTTCCAACATGTGGCCGCGCACAAAATCCGTGAGATTCCCTACTGATTTCAGGGATACGGTCTGATGGAACAAGTCCAGGGCCTGGTCGTTGTCTATGCCGAACCGGCGCCGAAACCAGGCCGCATAGGGCGGGAAACTCTCAAACAGTTCGGCTTTGCGCTGGCGTAGCTTTTTACGCAACGCCTTCAGGTCGTTGGTCGCAAAATCGGCGCTGATGCTCAGGGCCTGCTCGGTGGCGACCAAAAAACGTTCCGGCTGGCCGTGGGTTTCCTGCAACCAGAATACCTGAGCCAGAGTCACGGTCTGCTGATAGCCTTGATTGGCAAACACCCCCAGAATCACTGAATAGCTCCGGGCATCACGCAAGGAGACCGGTCTGGCGGTACCGGTGACCTCGTTGCGCTCGGTCTTGTAAGTGCCCAGCACATATGAACGCAAGCTGCGTTCCTTGCTGTCTGCCCCAGCAGCCTTGTTGTAGGCCGCCCGGTGCGCCGGGATCAACAAGGTGGTCACGGCATCCACCAGCGTGGATTTGCCCGAGCCGATATCGCCAGTCAGCAGGCCGTTGCGCCCATCCAGGTTCAGCGTCCAGACCCGGCCATCAAAGGTGCCCCAGTTGAACACCTCCAGCCGTTGCAGGCGAAATCCGGCCAAGTCGGGGTCAGCAGCGGCTTCGGGGTTGGCTTCAGCCTGCATCAGCCCCTCCAGCATCAGCCCCGGCCAGTCTGGCCTGATAGGCCACCAGGCGGGTTTCAAACTCTGCCAGCCACTGGGCATCCACAAAGGCTTTCAAGATCCGCTGGACTTCATACTGAACCGGCCCGGCCGCACTGCCCGGTGGCGGCTTGAGCTTGCGCAAAAAACCCAGCTCCACCACCTTGTTGAGCACGGTATCGATCTGGTCAAACAAGCGGGCCTCGTTGGAAGTATCCGGCAGAAAGACCCGCAATAGCTCAAGGATGGCCTCACGGTCCAGAATCAGGCGGGTATCCCCGCCACTGGCGTCAAATTCTGCCAGCTTTCTGCGCAACAGGGCCAACAACAAACTGACCAAAAAGGCTAAGGGCCGACGGGCGATCAAGCGGGGCAGGCGCGGACTGGGGTCATCGGCTTCAGGCTCCGGGCGGTTTTTCAAAAAGGCGTAGCCTTCTGCCAGGTCCAGCACCAGTTCCAGATTGAGTAGTGCCAGCACTTCGCGCACCTGGGTTTGCAAGCGGAGCAACTGCTCCCAGAGTTCCGGTTCCGCTTCCTGATACAGCACCCCCTTGAGCAGGTGGATCAGGAGCCGGGACAATTCAGGGGAATGTTCCACAACTTACTCTTAGCGCACAAAAATTATCCGGGGGAGCCGGGCTGTTTTATGCAAGGCCCCGCCATCTTCGGCCAGCGTCTGCCACGAAATCGGCTCCGGGGTATCTTCCACCACAGTCGTCTTGAAGCGATCCACGCCCAGTTGCAGGTAGGCCACCAGCTCAGCCAGGCCCTGGGCCAGGGGCTGGGCTGCCACCAATTCCGCCAGACTGACCTGGGCCGTAGCTTGCAGACTGCGCCGAATATGCTGTTCCAGCCGGGTCTTGTCCAGCATGGTCTGGGCAAACAGGGCCTGGGTATCCATCGATTCCAGCGGGGTGGCCAGCAGACGTGCCGTCAAGGTCAGTTGGCCCGGCGGGGTAAACAACGGGCGATCCAGGGGCAATTCGATGGTAGCGCCCAGTTCGGCAATTTCCATCAATGGCGTGCTAGGCGGCGTCTGGCGCACGGCCAGCGCCTTGCTTTCAATACTCTGCAAAATGACCATGATGCGCCGATTCTCCAGCCAGGCCCGGTCATCCAGAAACCGCCGCAGTTGCTGCGACAACTGCGCCACCGTGCGCTGGGTATGCTCGCCCGCTTCCAGCCAGGCGTAATGCACCTGGCGCAAGTGGGCTTCAGGCTGCATGGCAACGACTGCGGGCAGCGCCAACACCCGCTCCAGCAGGGCCGTCAGTTCTTCCTGATGCCGACTCGACAGCAGAAAATCCCAAAATGCCCGGAAGCTCTTGCCCTGGTCAGAGTCCCCGATGGCATCATGCTCGCCCAAGATCGCGTCCAGCAAGGCGCCCTTGCTACCCGCCCACAAGGCGATGCGCTCGCGCACCTGCCGGTCAAGCTGACGGAAATTATGCTCCACGGCCCGAAAATCGCCCAACAATGCCTGCGCACCCTGCGCAAATTGCTGAAACCGATCCTTGATCGCTGTATCATCCAGCAACATAAGCTCACCCGCCTGCAGCCGGGCCAGTTCGGTGTCCAGGGCAGCACGCTGCTGCTGCAGCTCGGCAATACGCCGGGCCGGGTCGGTCTCGCTCCCGGTATCCATCTGCTTGAGCAGATCAAACAGGATGCGCAACCGTGATTCCGTACCGACAAATTGCCGCTCGGTCAATTGCATCAGCCAGCGTATCGCCTGCTCGGCAGCGGGTGTCAGATCAAACTGGGCGACATCGGTGTGCTGGTAAAACTTGCGCAGCCAGCCCTTGTCCGGCTC
>CAYNNN010000094.1:0-3215 GCA_964398665.1 uncultured Gammaproteobacteria bacterium
CATGTTAGACTGGCCCTTTCCTGAGCCAAGGGGTCAAATCATGCGTTACGGGGCCGTATTATTGGGCGTCGGCTTGAGCATGACGGTCTGGGCGCAAGTGCCGGCGCCGCCGGAACTGCCACCGGTGGAAACGGTCGTGCCTGATGTTGAAGCGGCCGAGCCGGAAGTCAATATCGTCCAGACCGAGCGGGGTACGGTGGAAGAATATCGGCGGGGCGGGCAGTTATATCTGGTCAAGGTTATTCCGTATCGTGGCCCCCCCTATTATTTCTTCGACCGCGATGGGGACGGTTCTTTGGAAACTTCAGGCTGGTGGCATCCCGAAGTTGCAGTGCCGATGTGGCGTCTGTTCAGTTGGTGATGGTGATGACGTGGTTGGAAACGGGGATTGCCTGGGTCGGACGCCTGACGGCCTGGGCGAGTTTGGGGATGGTGCTGGGGATGTGTGCCATCGTGGTATTGCGCTACGGATTTTCCCTCAGTTTTGTGGCCCTGCAAGAGGCAGTTCAGTATTTGCATGCGGCTTTGTTCATGCTGGGGGCGGCCTATGCCTGGCAGCAAAAAGGTCATGTCAGCATTGACGTTTTCCAACATTATTTCAGCCCGCGCCAGCGGGCCGGGATTGAGCTGGGCGGCATTGTCCTGTTGTTGTGGCCGCTGTGTGCCTATATCGCCTATAGCAGTGGGCCGTATGTGCTCGATTCTTGGGCCTTGCGGGAAGGTTCTTCGGAACCGGGCGGACTGCCGGGCGTGTTTCTGTTGAAAACCCTGTTGTTGCTCTTGCCGCTGTTGCTGGCGCTGCAAGGGCTGGTGCAGGCCCAGACAGCCTGGCGTGCCTTGCGCGCCTGACGCCATGTTTGCGCTATTGCTGGTATTGGTAGTCTGTGCCCTGCTGTTGCTGGGATTTCCGGTGGCGTTCACTCTGGCCGGCGGGTCATTGCTGGTGGCAGGATTGGGTTACTGGGCGGGCAATTTTGATTCAGCCTTTCTGGAAGCCTTGCCCAACCGCCTTTATGGCATCATGCGCAACGAAACCCTGCTTGCGGTGCCGCTGTTTGTATTCATGGGCGTGATGCTGGAACGGGCGCGGATTGCGGAAAACCTGCTGGAGGAAATGGCCGCCCTGTTTGGCAGCCTGCGCGGCGGGCTGGGGTTTTCCGTGGTGATCGTCGGTATGCTGCTGGCGGCCAGCACCGGCATTGTCGGGGCTACCGTGGTGACGATGGGGCTGTTGTCCCTGCCGACCATGCTGCGCCGGGGGTATGACCCGGCTTTGTCTGCCGGGATTATCTGCGCTTCAGGCACGTTGGGCCAGATCATTCCGCCTTCGGTGATCCTGATTTTGCTGGGTGATGTGCTGGCTTCGGCCTATCAGCAGGCCCAACTGAAGCAGGGCGTGTTCAGCCCGGAAACCGTCTCGGTCGGCGATTTATTCGCCGGCGCCCTGCTGCCGGGCCTGCTGTTGGTACTGCTTTATCTGGCGTATCTGGCCGGGGTGGCCTGGTTACGTCCTGCCGCCATGCCGGCTGCGCCCGGCGCACGCCCGACACTGGCGCGCATTGTGCGAGCGCTGGTGCCACCGCTGTTGCTGATTCTTGCGGTGCTGGGCTCCATCCTGGCTGGAATTGCCACGCCCACCGAGGCGGCGGCGGTCGGTGCGTTAGGCGCGCTGGCGCTGGCCGGTTTGCAGCGGCAACTGAATGGGCAGCGCTTGCAGGAAGTCATGCAAAGCACCTTGGTCGTCACCAGCATGGTATTCCTGATCCTGATCGGCGCCAGTGTTTTTACGGCGGTCTTTCGAGGCTTTGGGGGGGACGAACAGGTTTCGCATCTGCTGGAGAACCTGCCCGGTGGGGCCTGGGGCGCGTTCTGGCTGGTGATGCTGATCGTGTTCTTATTGGGATTTATTATTGATTTTATAGAGATAATCTTCATTGTGGTGCCGATTGCCGGGCCGGTGCTGCTGGCGATGGGCTTTGACCCGGTATGGTTGGGCGTGATGCTGGCCGTCAATTTGCAGACTTCGTTTTTAACGCCGCCGTTTGGGTTTGCGCTGTTTTATCTGCGCGGCGTGGCTCCACCGGATCAACTCCGTACGCTGCAAATCTACCGGGGGGTGGTGCCCTTCATCCTGCTGCAACTGTTGGCACTGGGGCTGCTGGCGCTCTGGCCGGGGCTGGCGACCTGGCTGCCGCAACAGATTTATGGAGGCTAATGGGACATGAATACCGGTAATGTGCTAATCCAGACCACGTTCTTGCTGGTGTTATCCAACATCTTCATGACCTTTGCCTGGTATGCCCATCTGAAGGAACTCAACGACAAGCCCTGGTATCTGGCGGCCTTGCTCAGTTGGGGGGTGGCGCTGTTTGAATATCTGCTTCAGGTGCCTGCCAACCGCATCGGCTACACGGCATTAAGCCTGGCCCAGCTCAAAATTCTTCAGGAAGTCATCACGCTGGCGGTGTTTGTCCCGTTTGCGGTGTTTTACATGCAGCAGCCGATCAAGTGGGATTTTGTCTGGGCCGGCTGCTGCCTGTTGGGGGCGGTGTATTTTATTTTCCGCTCGGCTTGAGACCCGCGTGCCAGGCACGCAGCGTGGCCACATCCACCCACGGTTGGAACAGGGCCTGACCGCCCAGATGTCGGGCCGGGGCTTGGGGTTCGCCCAGGTCGCTAAGCACGGTCAGCGCGGAACTGAAGTCGTGGTCGGCGGTATAGGCGTTGACCGTCACGATGGTGGCCAGATTTGCACCGGCAGCCGCCTGGATGCCGTTGGCGGAATCCTCGAAGGCCAGACAATGAGCCGGGTCTAGCTGCATCTGCGCCAGGGCATAGTGGTAAATGTCCGGGGCAGGTTTTTTGGCCGGGACGATATCCCCGGCGGCGATAACCTCAAACCAACTCAGGCTTTCCGGCCCCAGGGCATGGATAAGCAGGGCCGTGACGTTCTCCGGGGTCGTGGTGGTGGCAATCGCCAGCCGCAGCCCGGCGGCTCTGGCCTCGTGCAGCAACCGGGCTACGCCGGGACGCAGCGGAATGCGGCCTTGGGCCAGCAGTTGGGTGTAATAAGCTGTTTTGGCCTTGTGCAGGGCTGCTATCACGCTGTCGGCCACCGGGGGATGTTCGGGGCGATAGTGCTGTAGATAATGCCGCATCCGCTCTTTGCCCCCGGTGATGGTCAGCAGTGCGCCATACAAATCCACCGACCAGTC
>CAYNNN010000095.1:0-3172 GCA_964398665.1 uncultured Gammaproteobacteria bacterium
CTGCGAGGATGTAGGGGCTGGCATCGCTGCTGGTGCGGTTGCCGTTGGCGTCATAGCTGTAGCTGCGCGGTGCTGCACCTTGGGCTTGCAGCAAGCGGTCGAGGCTGTCGTAGCTATACCGCTCGGTGCCGATTTGGGTGATGTTGCCAGAGCCGTCGTAGCTGTAGGCCAAGGCAGGCAAGCCGGTGCGCTTGAGTTGGGTGAGCTGACCGGCAAGGTCATAGCTGCGAGTCTCAACCAAGGCATTGCCGTAGCGCAGTTTGGTGAGCTGGCCGCTGGGGTTCTCGGTGAGCTGGCTGAGCACGGTCTGGGTGGTTCCGCCGTAGCTGGTACGCACTTGGCTTAATCCACTGCCAGAATGTCAGACTCGTCCAGAAGTTCATTAGCTATCATGCGGTCTTGCTACTAGCACACTAATTTTCGCACCTAAAAATATTGAGGCTGTAATTAATATTACATTAAAAATATATAGATAAAAAGATATTGATAAATTTATACCCGACATATAATCAATAAACAAAATAATTAATAGTGTCATAAATATGTGACTGTAACGATAACATGAAACATACGACGATACAAAAAAACCAACAAAACCATATATTAATAATAATCTAATTAGCGAATATCCAAAAAATATAGGCGACCACAATATCCCATTATTTCCATTAGATATGGCATAATCATCGCTTAGCATCACATCTGAAAGTAACTTGCCATACATTAGGATATCAACTTGAGAGAATACAATATTAAGGATAATGGCAATAGCAACGCCAATGAACACGATGTGAGGTTTCATCGCTATCTACCTCGCAAAACGCCCAAGGCTAAATATACACCACGTCGTAGGATCAATGAGATATGCCGATACCCTCGCTCTCATCGCCTTTTCAATCTCCATTTTCATTTCCATTAATTTATATGCATATGGTGCCGCACCAGCCAGATTCTGTCGTATCTCAAACCGTTTCTCCACCTCCACATTGAATGAGCGATCAACGAACCATTCTTTTATAATGTTCCCACATTCATCCTTGTCTATACAATGCACTGTGAAGTCTATAGACCCTATACCTTTCAAATACACCCAACCGTTACGCCACATTGAAGTGACATCCCACTGGAAATCACCGTAATTAACCTCAGATCTATAGCCTATGCTTTTGATGGTTAGCCGAGGAGCAACGAAATACTCCCCTTCTATTTTCAACCCGAAGGAATCCACTGCCCCCAACGGCCTACCCCCCACATACCCATACGTCCCCAGACCACCCGCCAACCCAATCGGGTCGCTCTCCAGATAGCGCCCGGTGACGGGATCATAGTCGCGGAAGTAGTTATAGTGCAAGCCGGTTTCGGCATCAAAATACTGCCCTGGGAAGCGCAGGTTCAGGGTGAACGGCAGCCCATCGCCATCGGGATCGCCTGCGGGCAGCGTATCCCCAAAGGGTGCAGAATCCCAACGCCAGATCACCCGCTTGCTGCTGTCGGTGGCGAGTCGGGGTGTGCCCAGATGGTCGGGGTGCAGGTAGGTCAGCACCGGGGTTGTGGTGACGGCCCGGCCATCCGCACTCGCCGGCAGGCGGGTCGTCGCCACCGGTTTTTCTGAACTGGCCGGACTGGCCACACTGGGCGTTTCTGCCGCTTCCGGGTATTCCTCCACGCTGTCGGCCAGCGCTTCTGGCAACTCATCGGCGGCCACGGGTGCGCCCGCCCTTTTATAATCTCACGGGGCTTGACAGGCTACTGAGAGTGCCAATCCTCTTTCCATTTGGTATGTTTTCTTATTCTAGCTACGATGTCCGTCATCAGGAGTAATTCCTCCTCGGATAATTCGAGATCAATTACGTAACCATTTTCCAGGCGCTTCCAATAAGTCACATTCCAAGGAGAAACAAGACGTACCTGCCCACAATGACAATTTTTCATCTCATTTGTTTTTGATAATATTGTCTCCAGTACCTCGTCTGACCCTGATTCAATTCTACAATTCCATAAAGAATTATCTTCTGGATAACAAGTTGCTGAAATATAATCTTTCCACTTTGGATGAAAGGTACGCTCCCATCTTTCACCACCAGCCTCCGTTAGAAAAGCAAACAACCCAGGCTGTTCCAGTTCATAAGGATAATGGCATAACACAGTATTTCCAATCCCATTTCTGAAAGAAATATAACCAGCATTATATTGGTTAAGCAACTCCACAAGAACATCATTCGGCTTAACGCATTGGCGAGAAATCTTAAAAGATAAAGCATCTTCATCATCGAGCACGAAGCGATGAATTTCTACTCCCAATTCACATATACAATCTAGAAGGATATCTCCAATATAACACATTAAATTAACTCCATTTAATTAATGAGTTCTAAATTTTGTTTTTAACTTGGGGCCTTCTGGTGTATTTTGGCAGCATGTACAAGAAGTTATTGATCCTATCTTGCCGCTTCCAACTCTTACATTCCAATGTGTTCCAGCGCCAGCAGTCCCCGCGCACAGTCCAGATTCAAGGGGATCAGGATTATGTAATTTCGCATTTCTAACACCAAATGACACTAATGCCCCTCTGAGAGAATCATGGTTAAAAAGATCCAATCTGGAACAAGGTAAGTGATTTGGATACTTAGATCCGCAAGATTCATCTTTATCACCTCCTTTACAATCATTGCCACAGTCCGTGGCCACATAAACAACCCCTGCACCAATCAATGTTCCTAGTAGAGCGCCAGCTATTGCGCCTGGTGGCCCTCCACAAAAACCACCAACCACCGCTCCACCCGCTGTGGTTATGTTTTTCCCCTCTGGATCAAATCGAACGACCGGATTCCCCCCGACATACCCATACGTCCCCACCCCACCCCGCAACCCAATCGGGTCGCTCTCCAGATAGCGCCCTGTCACCGGATCGTAGTCCCTAAGTAGTTGTAGTGCAACCCCGTCTCGGCATCAAAATACTGCCCCGGAAACCGCAGGTTCAGGGTGAACGGCAGCCCATCGCCATCTGGGTCTGCGGCGGGCGACGTATCCCCAAAGGGTGCAGAATCCCAGCGCCAGACCACGCGCTTAGCGCTGTCGGTGGCGAGTCGCGGCGTGCCCAGATGGTCGGGGTGCAGATAGGTCAGCACCCCTGCGGGGGGCGCCGTGACGGCCCGACCATCCACGCTCGCAG
>CAYNNN010000096.1:0-3165 GCA_964398665.1 uncultured Gammaproteobacteria bacterium
GCTCGCTGAACTCGACAGCAGTGGTAATACCTTACGCGAATATCTGTATCTGCAAAGCTGGCCCATTGCGGTGGTGGATTATGCTGCGCCGCCGGTAGCAGCAGTGGCAGTGGTAGAAGGTGCGGATAGCATTGAAGAATCAGTGGAGGTGGCCGATGCTGCACCCAAGGATGCGGAGACGAGAGCCGATCTACCCGTAGTAGCAGTTCCAGGGGCAACGCTGACCTACCTGCACCCCGACCATCTGGGCACCCCGCGACTCGCCACCGACAGCAGCAAGCGCGTGATCTGGCGTTGGGATTCCGCACCCTTTGGGGACAGTGCCGCGCAGGAAGACCCGGACGGGGATGGGGTGCCGTTTACCCTGAACCTGAGGTTCCCAGGGCAATACTACGACGCCGAGACGGGATTGCACTATAACTACTACCGAGACTATGATCCCGCCACCGGGCGCTATCTGGAAAGCGATCCGATTGGGTTGAGGGGTGGCGTCGGGACGTATGGGTATGCCAACCAGAACCCGGCGCGGTGGAGTGATCTTCTGGGATTGCATAAAGGCGATAAGTGGTATGGCCGCAACGACCGAGAATTCCAACGGTGGTTTCATCAATGTTGGAAACAAAAAGGGAACGCCGATGCTGATCAGGGCGAAATCGAAGAAGCTTTCGCAGAATGGGTAAGCCGTGGAAAGCCGACTGGTGGGAAATGTGGCAACCCGCCGCAACCTCCTTTACCGGTTCCAACAGAGAGTTGTGATGGAACATGTCCGAAAACAGCTACTTTCATTGCAGTTGGCGGTGCTACCTATGTGATTTATCGATGCCTGCGAATGGCGCTTTCTGCGCCACCACCGCTTTGGCCAACTATCCCAACCAATATGGCGGTACCATGACTCAAGAGAAGAAAGCAGCGGCCCATGTCTATACGGTAGAGTTGAGCTTCTATGGAGACCAGTTGGAGCCTTCTGAAATTTCAGCTCGGTTGAGTCTACAGCCAAGCGGCAGTCTTAGCCAATCGCAAATCCAGTCATCAGTAAGAAAACGGCGTCCACGTCCATATTGGGGATACGATGGGCGAGGGATGGAGGGGTACCAACTCGAGTGGACGTCTCTGGAGGATGGCCTGGAATTTCTTCTCAAAATTCTGGCTCCCAAAAGAGCTGAGATCGTTATTCTTGCTCGTCAATTTGACTCAGCTTGGTGGTGCGGTCACTTCCAAGCCAGCTTCGATGGCGGCCCCAATTTTTCTCCAAAAATTCTTGCTGATATAGCCAGTTATGGAGTGCCTCTCTTTATTGATAACTACTTCGACTTTGAATTTTCGTAACTACCTACCTGTAGTATCCCGCACGATTACATCCCATCCAACATTTATTCCCACACCCCCTCCAACCCCTCCGCCGTCAGCACGCGTTCGGCCCACACTTCAAGCTGGACGCTGCTGGCGGCGGTCAGCCGTGCTTCTGCCCACTCCGGCAGTGCGCCAGCGCAGCACCTACAACGCCCTGGGCCAGCGGGTCCTGCGGACTGCAAGTCCTGCGGCGGCGAACTTGGCGGACGGCGCAGGCAACAGCGTCACGCATTACCTCTACAGCACGGACGGGCAGTTGCTCGCTGAACTCGACAGCAGTGGTAATACCTTACGCGAATATCTGTATCTGCAATCCTGGCCGGTGGCAGTGGTGGATTATCCTACTCCAGTCGCACCCGTGACAGCGGATGAACTGCCCGAGGCGTTGGCCGATACCCTGGAGGAGTTCCCGGAAGCGGCGGAGTCTGCACCGGTGGACAGTCCAGCCAGTGCTGAAAAGCCGGTGCCGACAACTCGCCCGCCGGTGAGCGTGGATAGTCGGGCCGTCACGGTGCCCCCCGCAGGAGTTTTGCCCCCCGCAGGGGTGCTGACCTATCTGCATCCCGATCATCTCGGTACGCCGCGACTCGCCACCGACAGCGCCAAGCGGGTCGTGTGGCGTTGGGACAGCGCACCGTTTGGGGATACCGCACCCGCCGCAGACCCGGATGGCGATGGGGTGCCGTTCACCCTGAACCTGAGGTTCCCAGGGCAATACTTCGATGCCGAGACCGGCTTGCACTATAACTACTTCCGCGATTATGATCCCGCCACCGGGCGCTATCTGCAAAGCGACCCGATTGGGCTACGGGGTGGCGTCGGGACTTATGGGTATGTGGAGAATAGGCCGCTGGTGGGGATTGATCCAAGAGGGATGGTGAGCGAGGCAGCGTTGTATTCATGTGTAGCGGGGGGCATCTATAATCCAGCTTGTGACCTGGCAATTATTGCAACTGGATGTAGATGGCTAGCTATAGCTGTCATGGCTGCATCTGCGGCCTCATCAGGAGAACAAAATGATGCAAAGCAGAGAGAGCATGACGCATATCACCAGATTTGTGATCGCCAAAATCCTAATCCTATCAATACCTGTGAGTGGGCAAAATTTAACCTTAAAAAAGGCGTAGATTGTTATAATGCCAGAAAAGATTGGTTGGAAAAGTGGGATCCTGATAATAAAAGCCTTCAGGGGCAACTAACCCAGGTAATGAAATTCATAAAAAGCGCGGAAAGAGCCGTACAAAGATGGTGTTGCAATGATTGCCAATGATGATAATGTCGAATTATTTCATGCTATTTTTTATGACGATATAAATCGCCTCTGTAAGGCTGCGGAAAGAGACGGCGTTAACACTGTAAACGATAATATGGAAACTCCACTAATCTACGCAGTTATGATGGAGAAAAGCCATATCGTCAGCTGGCTACTTGCTCATGGTGCTGATATGTATTCAAGAGATATCTTCGGCGACACGGCGTTTCATCTAGCTGCGAAGAAAGGACTTCTTGATATAGTAAATTACTTCTGCATATATAAGATTCAGATAGATATCCTTGGCGATGAGGGATTGACGGCTCTGAACTACGCGGTGATATTTGATCACAATGATGTAGCTAGCCTGCTAGTAAAAAAAGGTGCTTCCCTAACGATAGCTGACAATCTTTTCCATAAGACCCCACTTGACCGTATCCTTGAAAAGGGGCAAAGCTCGACAGATTGGGCTGAACTTGTGAAGCCAAATAACACCCTGTGAATGCAAGCTACTGTGGCAGGTTACTGGCTGTCGGGCGAGAATTTCAGTCTCGTCTCAACTA
>CAYNNN010000097.1:0-2973 GCA_964398665.1 uncultured Gammaproteobacteria bacterium
TGCGCTTCAATAGCCAAGTGTATTTGTTTGAGTTCAAGGTGGTGGAACTGGCCCCTGAAGGTCGGGCGCTGGAGCAATTGCGCACGCGGCGCTACGCCGATAAGTATTTAGGGCTGGGCCAGCCGGTGCATCTGATCGGCGTCGAATTCAGCAAGGAATCCCGCAGTGTGGTGGGCTTTGAGGTGGCGGGGGGCTGAACCACCACCCCAAAAAAATCGTCAGGGGCTGCGCCCTGCAAGGGCTGCCGCCCCCACCCCAGCCCGCCCCCGCTGGGGGCGGGAGTGCGCATTGAAACCTGCCACTGGGGCGGCTTGAACTCCTCACCCCAGCGGGGGGAGGTCGGGTGGGGGGACGCTCAGCTCATTGACCTAGAGCGAGACGGAACCCGTAGAAGTGGCGCCGGTAGTGCGGCTCGTCTCTGATACGGTAAGCGGAACGGGCGGACGGCGCGGGGTTGCCCAATGCGCCACCGCGCCACACGCGGTGTTTGGCGCTACTCCCGCAGCGCTGTTCTTCCCCGTTGTAAGTAAACTCATAACCCGAGCACGTCCATTCCGACACGTTCCCATACAGGTCATACAGCCCCCACGGGTTCGGCTTTTTCTGCCCCACCGGGTGCGTCCGACCCCCACTGTTGTCCGCATACCACGCATAGTTGCCCAATTGGCTGGCATCGTTCCCAAAACTATAGGCCGTCGTCGTCCCCGCCCGGCAGCTGTATTCCCACTGAGCCTCGGTCAGCAAGCGAAATTTTTTGCCCGTCAGCGCATTCAGCTTGGGCAAAAACTGCTGGGTGATATCATTCCACGAAACCATCTCCACCGGCAGGTTCGCGCCTTTGAAATGTGAGGGATTGCTGCCCATCACCGCTTCCCACTGCGCTTGCGTCACCGGGTATTTGCCCACGTAAAACGCTTCCGAGATAGTGACGGGGTGTTGTTGTTCGTCGCTGCTGCGTTCCGGTTCGGTCTTCGGCGAACCCATCAGAAATTTACCCGGCGGAATCAGCACCAGTTCCAGCACCGTGCCGTCCTTGAGCTTGAGCTTCTGCTCCACCGGCTGGCCCAAGGCTTCGGCCACTTGGCGCTGCAGGGTTTGCACCTGCACCGTGTCCCAGCCGTGTATATCCTGCGGGGTCAGAATGCGACGACGAGCTTCAGGATTGCGTTTCGCCTCCAACTCACGCAGTTTGCGTTCCGCTTCTGCATGGCGTTGGCGCTCGGCTTCCAATTGCCGCTGATGTTCCGCTTCCGCCTCCGCTTGCCGTTGGCGTTCGGCTTCTTCCGCCTCCAACGCCCGCAAGCGCGCTTCGGTGGCTTCGCGTTGTTGACGCAGGCGTTGCAATTCCGCACTGGCGGGTGCAGCCGCTGGTGACTGCTGGGGTTGAAGCGGGCGCAAACGCTGCAACAGCACGCCGGCATCAGCCAGGCGATTGTTCGGACGCGCGGTGCAAGCTTTGGTCAGCGCAATCAATTCGGGCATGACGCCCAACTCTTGCAGTTCTTCCGCCAAGTCCGGGCCTACGCCTTGGTGCATCTGCCCGGTCAGCAGTTGATAGCCAATCACCCCCAAAGCGTGCACATCGTCTTGCGGGTTGGGCGGTTGGCCCAGTTGTTGTTGCGGCGAGGCATACAGCGGGGTGCAAGAGCCATAATGCGCGGTTTGCAGCCGACCCGCCGCCGTGAGGCGCGAGGCACCGGCCAATTGCGCCTGCGCCGCCAGCCCGCCAATACCAAAATCGGTGATGTAGAGCTGGTCTTGGGCATCGCACAAGATGTTGGCAGGCTTCAGGTCCCGATGCACAATCGCCGGACTCAGGGCATGAAACCGGCTGACCGTCTCGGCCAGCACCGTCAGGGTTTGCAGCACCCGTGGCTGGCGCTGGGCCAGCGGCAGACTTGCCCAGCGGTGCAGCAAATCGCCCAAATCACCGCCAGCAACATAGTCATACATCAGCCAGGGCTGAGCGCCGCTCAAGTCGGCATCGCGTAGGGTGACTACGTGTGCTTGCTCACCGCAGCCCAGCAGCCGGTTAATCACCGCAGCTTCGTGCTGCAACCCGCCATTGCGGCAAAATTTGACCGCGCCAGGCTTGAGGCTGTGCAACTGGGTGTGCCGGGCCAGCCAGACTTCGCCAAACCCGCCCACCCCCAGCAGGCGTTCCAGCCGCCAGCCGGGCCGGCTTGGCAGTTCGTCCCCCGCCACCCAACGCGGCGGGGCGGGTGGCAGGATGCGCACTAGGTCTTCGGGCTGGTTCAGGGCAAAGTCAGCCGCCACGGTGCGCCCCGTCGGGTCAGCCGCACGTTTTTGCGATTGCCGAGTCGCACCAGGGATTTGCGCCAGATAGGCCGCAAGTTGTTGTTGGACGCGCGGATCAGGCGTGGCTTGCGCAGCCACTTCGGCAGCCAATGAGTTGATTTCGTCCTGTCTGGCTTGCACCAGCGCTTCAAGTTCGACCTTGATCGCATCCACCCGCACTCTGGCGCGGTATTTTTCCCACGTATCGCGGGCAACGTTGAACATGAATTCGCCGCCGGGCACCGCCTTGGCCCATTCGGCAATACCCTGTTGCATCACGGCTTCAGCGACACATTGCAACAATACCACGGCTTTTTTCATGCCTGCGCCTGTTTGTCCGGAGGAAGTGCCGATTATAGGCAACTGGCAGCATTTGCATAAGCGCGGCAGCTTTGGGATCATGTTGCGGTTACTCCCTCTGAGTCGCATCCATGTCCACCCGCAAGAAACTGCCCATCGGGATTCAGACCTTTCGTGACCTCCGCGAAGGGCATTATTACTACGTGGACAAAACCGCTTTTGCCCTCCAGCTTGCCCAACAGGGTAAATATTACTTTCTCTCCCGGCCCCGGCGCTTTGGCAAGTCGCTGTTTCTCGATACCTTGGCCGAACTGTTCGCTGGCAACGAGCCGCTGTTTCAGGGCTTGTATTGCCATGCCCACTGGGATTGGTCGG
>CAYNNN010000098.1:0-2961 GCA_964398665.1 uncultured Gammaproteobacteria bacterium
CAGCCAGTGTCAGGGCGTGTTGTTCAGCAATGCCCACATCGTAATAACGCTGGGGATATTGCTCCGCAAAGGCCACTAGGCCAGAGCCTTCGCGCATGGCGGGGGTGATGGCCACCAGCCGGGCATCCAGGTCGGCCTGCTGGCATAGCCAGCGGCCAAAAACCTGGGTGTAGGTCAGGCCCTGAACTTTTTTTTCAAGCTTGCCGGTACTTAGATTGAAGGGTGTAACACCATGATAAACGCAGGGGTCACCTTCAGCCGGGGCGTAGCCTTTGCCTTTCTGCGTGACAACATGCAGGAAGCGGGGGCGCCCACGAATGGCCTTGAGGTTGCGCAGTGTTTTCACCAGTCCGGGCAGGTCGTGTCCGTCCACGGGGCCTACATAATAAAAGCCCAGTTCCTCAAACAGCGTGCTGGGAATCAGCATGCCTTTGAGATGCTCTTCCCAGCGTTTGACAAAGCGTTGCAGTGGGGGCACCGTGCCAAGCACAGTTTTGCCCCCGGCCCGCACACTGGTATAAGCCTGGCCCGAGAGGATGCGGGCCAGATAGCTGGAGAGTGCGCCGACATTGGGCGAAATCGACATTTCGTTATCATTCAGGACCACGAGCATGTCCGCCCCGGCGTCGCCTGCGTGGTTGAGGGCCTCAAAAGCCATGCCGGCGGTCAGGGCGCCATCACCGATGATGGCAACAACTTCCCGATGCGTGCCCAACACCTGCTGGGCCAGGGCCATCCCGGTGGCGGCGCTGAGCGAGGTGCTGGAATGGCCAACGCCAAAGGCGTCATATGGACTTTCTTCCCGACGCGGGAAGCCGGAAATGCCGTGCGCCTGACGCAGGGTATGGAAATTTTTACGCCGGCCTGTCAGGACCTTGTGCGGATATGCCTGATGCCCGGTATCCCAGACGAGGCGGTCACTGGGCGTGTCAAATACGTAATGCAGGGCAATTGCCAGTTCGACCGTGCCCAGGCCGGCTGCCAGATGGCCTCCGGTGCGGGCAACGCTGTGGAGTAAAAACGCGCGCAACTCCGCTGCCAAGGCAGGCAACTCTTGCAAGGCCAACGCCCGGACATCTGCCGGAGTGTCTACCCGAGTCAGGGTAGGCCCCACCATTTCAAGATCTTGAGGCAAACAATACTCCACCCGAATACCGATCCACTGACAAGAAGCGCCTATTCTGGCATAGTTCGCCTGTATTAAGCCAAATTGAATTTGCTGTGACGCTTGTTTGCCCCCGTTTTATGCCCGGTTCCACTCCGCCACCACCGGCTTTGCTGACCTGCGGTTTTGGCGGTGTGGCCGCTCCGCTGATGCCTCAGCTGCCCTGCATGACCCCGTGCTACGAAGTCTGGCCAGCCCCGGCTCCCTTGCACACCCAATGCGGGGGGGACTTTCAGGCCACCCTGGCGGGGGCATGGGGTCTGTTGGTGGCCGAGTTGCCCTCAACGGACCCCGAACCCGCTTTTGCCCACCTGTATACCCAGCTTTTTACGCAGATGCTGGCTTGGGGTTACCCCCACCTGCTGCGCATATGGAATTATTTCCCGGCGCTGCATGAATGCCGGGATGGGCTGGATGGATACCAGCGCTTTTGCTTGGGGCGTGCCCAAGCGCTGGAGGCGGCTCCGGTCACGATCGATCGGATTTTACCCGCCGCGACCACAATAGGCAGCACCAGCGGGCCTAACCAGTTGATCGCCCTGGTCGGGCAGCAGCCCGGCCGGCATTTCGGCAATCCCCGCCAGGTGAACCCGCTGGACTACCCACGCTGTTACAGCCCGCGCAGCCCGAATTTTGCGCGGGCAACCCAGGTGGGTGAGCTTTTGCTGTTATCGGGCACCGCCAGCATCGTGGGCCATGCCAGCGTGCATCCGGATGACACTGTGGCTCAGACACAGGAAATCATCCGCAACCTACAAGCCTTGCTGGCCCAAGTGCCGGGCGCGCAACTGTGCCAGTTGAAGATCTATCTGCGCCATCCTGAAGAGAGTGCCCAGATTGCGGCCGTGCTGACGGCAGCGCTGGGTGAGATTCCCGCGCTGTTTTTACAGGGCGCCATCTGTCGACCGGAATTACGGCTGGAAATCGAGGGTGTCGCACGCTGCCCCTCGATTTGAGGGGGGATCAGGGCGGTGTGACAGCCGATCCGGGCTGGGCAAGCGCCGCAGGTGCCTGGGCGGATGACGCCGCCGGGGTGGCTTGTGCAGCCAGTTCCTGCTGGATGAGATGTTCGATGACCTGGAAAAAGCCGGCGTAGGTTCCAGTCATGCCGGGGCTGGTGCGGTATTTGCCATTGATGATGACGGTGGGCACCCCGTTAGCCCCGTAACGGGGCATGAGCGCTTTGTTGCGGGTCAGGGCACTTTCGACGGCAAAGGAGCGGAAGGTCTGCCTGAAGGTCTCGGCCTTGACGCCTTGCTCGATGAACCAGGATTCCAGCGCGGCTTCGGTGAACAGCGGGCGCTTTTGCTGATGCAGGGCGGTAAACAGTTTGCCGTGCAGCTGAGGCAGCAGCCCCAGCAACTCCATCGTGTAATAAGCCCGGCCCAGCAGTTCCCACTGCGCGTTGAACACGGCCGGCATGCGCACGAATTGCGCCTGCGCCGGCAAGCGCTTGTGCAGCCAGTTATCCAGATAGGGTTCCAGCTCATAGCAATGCGGACAGGCATACCAGAACAGCTCCAGCACCTCGACCTTGCCCGGCGTACTGGTTGGCTGAGGCGCTGTCAGACGTTCGTAGTGAATGCCTTCCTCGATGACGGCGATCGGCCGTTCGGCACTCACTTGCGGGGCAGGCTGCTGGGCGGCAGGCTGTGCTGGAACTTGAGCCAGCGCCATATGCTGGGCCAGGACCACACTGAGCCCCAGCGCCCAGATGAACCGATACAGAACAGTGAGCATCTTCAGTGCCTCATGAACCAGACAAGCAACCGGCGGTGGGGGCTAATACAGCCCGG
>CAYNNN010000099.1:0-2934 GCA_964398665.1 uncultured Gammaproteobacteria bacterium
GACCCGGCTTTCCCCTAAAATCAGGCGCAAGGCTGTGGCCACCCGGTCGGCAGTCGTCGAACCGCCCACATCCAGAAAATTCGCCGGCTGCCCCCCGTGATACTGAATCAGGTCCATGGTGGCCATTGCCAGCCCGGCGCCGTTGACCATGCAGGCAATATCGCCGTCCAGGGTGATGTAATTCAGCCCCGCCTGAGCAGCCTGATGCTCGGCAGGGTCTTCCTGCGCGTCATCCTGCAAGGAAGCCAGTGCCGGCTGGCGATACAGCGCGTTATCATCCACACTCAGCTTGGCATCCAGTGCCAGCAGGCGTCCATCCTCCAGCACGGCCAACGGATTGATCTCGGCCAGCAGCAAATCATGGCTACGGTATGCCGTCCACAGGCCCTGCGCCAGCGCAGTGAACGCACGCACCTGGGCTGCCGTCAGGCCCAGGCCAAAGCCGATCCGGCGGGCCTGACAGGCTTGCAGGCCGGTAGCCGGGTGGATGCTGGCCCGCAAGATGGCCTCGGGCCTTTCATGGGCCAATTGCTCGATGCTCATCCCGCCGCTGGCACTGGCCAACAAAGTGACCCGACGGCTGGCCCGATCCAGGAGCAGGGCCAGATACAGTTCGCGGGCCACAGCCACCGCAGGCTCCACCCACAAAGCGGTGACCGGCAGGCCACGTACTCCGGTTTGCGCCGTGCGGAAAGTCTGACCCAGCCAGGTTTGGGCGAAGCTCGCCAAGGTCGCTGCACCGGTGCCGCGCTGCACACCGCCTGCCGCACCACGACCGCCGGCGTGGACCTGCACCTTGGCCACCCACGGTCCTGGCTCCAGGGTGGCCAGCACCGCCTCCGCTTCCGCCGGGTCGCGCAACAAGGCCCCCGGCAACAATGGCACGCCCTGATGGCGTAACAGGGTCTTGGCTTGATATTCGTGCAGATTCATGATTCAGGCTGCTGATTGAAAGTCGGCCATCCTAGCACAAACAGACTGCATCAATGCTGGCCGGACTGAGACTGACCGGGAGAAAACCACGGCCGGGCCCGGCCGATAATCAGACCCTTTCAAGCCCGTGCGCTGGCATCTCGCGCCCCCTACATCTCTCCCCATACCCCCTCCAACCCCTCCGCCGTCAGCACCCGCTCTGCCCACACTTCAAGCTGTGCGCTGTTGGCAGTAGCGAGGCGGCTTTCTGCCCACGCTGGCAGCGGGCCGAATTTCAGCGTGAGCAACTTGCGCAATAATGCCCGTTGGGCCTTAGTCTCGCCGATGGCCTCGCCTTCGGCACGGCCTTTGGCTTCACCTCTGGCCTCGCCCTCGGCCAAGCCTTCCGCCAAACCCTCGGCCCGTCCTTCCTCACGGCCTTCCGCGCGTGCGGTATCCACCACGTTCTTGAGGTCGCGGTAATACTTCAGGCTGTCTTCATAGGCTTGCCGTTCGACCGGGTTGAACTGAGCAATCTGCGCCGCTTCAAACAAGCGCTGAAAGATTCGTGCTTGCAGCTTGGCAGGCAGCTCGGTCAATTCATGTAAATGCCGAAACACGTAGAACCACTGGTCTTGCAGACTCTCCAGTTCCTCCAGCGTCTTGCGGAAATTCGGCAGGGTCAGGTAAATAAAAGTAAGCTTGTCGTAGAACACCTGATGGTGCTGATTCTTGAGCTGCACGGTATGCACCACTTCGGTAGAACCGTGGTCTTCGTCAAAGACAAAATCCAGTATCCCGACGGTATACACAGCGGCCAGCTTATAATCCCATTCCCCGCGCTGGGCCTGTTCCTGAATCGGGACAGTGGCGTAATAAATACTGCGATCCTTAAAAAAGTTCTGCTTGGCCTTTTGCAGCTCGACGATGAAGCGTTCCCCGCTGCTGCTCGTGCAGTTCAGGTCAAAGATCGCTTTGCGGTCGAGCGCGGTATCCCCCTGATACTCCTGTTTGGCATACTGCAACGCCGCGATCTGGTGTTTCTGAGGCAATAGCGTATTCAACAAACTGATGAGCAACTCCTTGCGCGGCTCTTCGCCGAAGATCTTCTTGAAGCCGAAGTCAGTGAACAGATTGACGTAGGTATCACGCAGCATGGCGGAGGCTGGGGCCGTGGCATTGGGCGCAGTGTAACATGGCTTGCAGTTTCCCCAACATGAGCTACGCTTGGGCTACTGAAGTCAAGGACTGCGATTATGCTTGCGTCACTGCGTCACTGCGTCACTGCGTCACTGCGTCACTGCGTCACTGCGTCACTGGGGATAATACTGTTGGGGCTGGCTGGGATGGCGTGGGGTGATACGCCGGGCGCGCTGACTCCGTTATACTGCCCACAAAACATCCAAGGCCCCGGTTACCTCGAATACCCGCATGCAGACCCGTTGGAAGCCTGTGACTATCTGATACACCACCAGATAGGCCAGCAATGGCCGGTGTGTGATGACGCGGTCTTGATGCCTCCCAATCTGCAACATGCACCTGACTCATTCACGATAGGGTTTTGTGCGAACCAGTTTGGGCCGAATTGGTTTTGTGCGGCGATTCAATGCTGTCCGCCCGGTTACCTCAAGGTTGCACGCGCAGGCGTGGCCAACGACCATGAATGCGTGCTGCCGGCTGACACGGTGGACGAACCCCCGAACGAAGGCCCGCCGAACTGTCCTGCGGGCACCAACCCGATCCACAGCCTGACGGGGAACAAGTATCAGGCCGTTGCAGTGTATCAAGATGCGGGGCCATTTCCGCTGAACCTCACGCTGCACTACAACAGCCGGGCAGCCGGTGAAGACACCCCGCGCTGGCGGCACAATCATGAGCGCCGTTTGGAAGCAGGCACCTACGCCCGTTGGTTAGCGCACTCGGAACTGCTGGAAGGTGCTGGATTGCAACGGGCGATGCTGAACCTGCGCCGCCCCGAAGGCCGGCTGGAACGGTGGACGAACCGCTACGATCCGGCGTTGG
>CAYNNN010000100.1:0-2904 GCA_964398665.1 uncultured Gammaproteobacteria bacterium
TGGCTGAGCTGTTGCGCGGCATGCTGCTGCTGGGCCAGGTAATCCCGATAGCCCAGAATGCTCAGCTTCTTGACCAGCGGCCCGTTCCAGCGGATCAGGAGTGGAGTCAGGGCCATGCTCAGGATCATCACGGCCAGCATGATTTGAGCAATCCGTAATTCCAGCAATTGGGCCTGCAGGCTGAGGGTCACGATCAGCAGGCCAAACTCGCCCACCTGCCCCAAGGCCAGCCCGGTGCGCAGGGCAATGCCGGGATGGTAGCCGAGCAACCAGCCCAACAGCGTGATTAACAGCGGCTTCCCGGCCACAATCAGCAACAGCAGTCCCAGGATGATGCCGCCCTCGGTCCAGAGTACGGCAGGGTTGAGCTGCATCCCGACGGTGATGAAAAACAGGCCCAGCAGCACATCCTGAAACGGACGAATATCCGCCTCAATCTGGTGGCGAAATTCCGTTTCACCCAATACCATCCCCGCCAAAAAGGCGCCCAGGGGCAGGGATAAATGGGCCAGCACCGCACCACTGGCAGCCCCGAAAATCAGTAGCAGCACGGTCAGCATGAACAGCTCGCTGGAGTGTTGGCGTGCGACAAAGCGCATGATGGGACGCACTAATTTACGCCCTGACCAACCCAGCAACACGAACATGCCCAGGGCTTGCAGCAGGCTATAACCCACGGCCGCCAGGTCGGCCTGTGCGACCGACAGCGCACTGACCAGCGCCAGAAATGGCACAGTCGCCAAATCCTGAAACAACAGGATGCCCACCGCCATGCGTCCGTGCCGGGTATTGATTTCGGTCTGTTCCGCCAGTTGACGCAGCACAACGGCGGTTGAGGACATGGCCACCGCCCCGCCCAGCAGCACGCTCATTTCCCAGCTCAGGCCCCAGGCCCGGGCCAGCAATAAACCTACGCCCGTGGTGATCAGCATCTGTAACCCGCCCAGACCAAATACCGCTTTGCGGGCAGCCAACAGGCTGGGCAGCGAAAACTCCAGACCGATCAGGAAGAGCAGAAAGGCAATGCCCAGTTCGGCCAGAAAACGCGTGTGGGCCAGTGCCGGGAGCCAGTCCAGCACAAATGGCCCCAGCAAGGTGCCGACCAGCAGATAGGCAAAAATCGAGGGCAGGCGAACCTGGCGCAACAGCACTACAGCCAGCACCGCACTGGCAAAGAGCAGCAGGATCGTGAAAAGCAGGTCATGTTCGTTCATGCCGCAGTGTCGCATGGGCTTCGGGCCTTTGGCTACCGCAGCCCGGCTCGGCCTTGCAGAGAGTACGGCCATGATCAGCCCTGATGGCGGCAGCAGTCTGATCAGAGTGGATACAGACCTACCCTCAGACCGGGGTGTCATCCGGAACCGGTGAATTTTACCCCTGCCGGAACCGGTGAACCCTGACGATTTTGCTACACTCGGCGCGTTATGGGTCATGATTCTGGCTGCACACCATGAGTGTTGAGCTTCCCCCGATTGACGCACAGGGACGGGCGCAGTTGCGTGCGGATATCTGGCTCAGCTTGCCGGCACGGACTGAATTCCTGGCACGTCAGGTGACGCAAAGCGTTCAACACGCCAGGAACCCGCCCATAAAGCAATTATATTTACAAATTCATAGTCTTGAACAGGTTAGCGCGCTTCTGGATCTACCCGAACTGGGTGCGGTCACCCAACCCTTTGCGGCCTATTTGCAGACGCTGCTGACCCAGGAAGCAGCACCAGAAGCAGCACCGGCAGCAACGGTTCAGCAGCAGATCACCCGCTACCTCGAAGCCCTGCAGAAGCTCTCTGCCCAGGCAGCACCTGATGCACCTGCCAAGCAGCTCTGGCTCCTGACCCCGGCGTTATCGCTGGCTGAAGTGCGCCAACACTTCCCGGCCGTGATCAGTCAGGCAGCCGCCAGTATTGCAGTACTCGAAGCGCAGTTGGCAGACGATCCCCAGACCTGCTCCCTGGTGCTGTTGAGTCCGGAGCAGCTTGCCCAGACCGAGGTGCAGGCCCTGTTGCAGAATGCCAAAAAACGGCGGGGGGCGCAGTTCAGCTTCTTCGTGGTGGGGCCACAGGAAGACCTGCGCTGCGAACTGAAGGCGATGCGAGGCGGGGCCGAAGGATTTCTGTCCCTGGGTCGAATCTGGGAACAGCTGGGCAGCCTCCTCAATGAAAAGACAGCGCAGCCGTTCTCGGGTCAGAAGATATTAATCATTGACGATAGCATCACGGATGCCAATTTCTCCCGCGCCCTGCTGCAACGTGTGGGGCTACAGGTGGAAACCCTTCAGGACCCCTTGCAGATTGTGCAAACTGTAGAGCGGATGCACCCTGATCTGATTTTGATGGATGTCCACATGCCACAGGCCAGCGGTCTGGAAATTGCCGCACTCCTGCGCCGCCGTCCGGCATTCAAATCATTACCCATCATTTTTTTGTCCGGGGAAACAGACCCCGAGGTACAGGCGGAAGCCCTGGCCAGCGGGGCGCAGGATTTCCTGGAGAAACCGATCCTGCCCAAGCAACTGCTCGCCGTGGTTGCCAATTGCCTGCGCAAATCGCGCCCGGCCGGATCAGCACCAGCGGGTGGCACCGGCACCGAGCTGGGGGGTGGCCCTGGGCACCTGGCAGCCCCTCCCCCGGTAGCAGTACCACTGACACAGACCGCATTGTTGGTACGACTGGAACAACTCGCACGACTCAGCCAGCGTACGGGCACGACTGTAGGCCTCATTTACCTGGCCTGGGAAAATCCGGCGGCAGGTACACTGGCCCTGGGAGCACCCATATTTGCCCAGATCAAGGCCGGCATGCCTCAGGTCAATGCAGTGGGTTACTATGGTCAGCAAGGCCTGGTATTGCTATTTGCTCAGGCGGATAACCTCAGGCAAGAAGTCGAGGTGTTGAAAATCCGCCT
>CAYNNN010000101.1:0-2653 GCA_964398665.1 uncultured Gammaproteobacteria bacterium
CATGGCCTGTGAAGGTTTGAAGCCGATTGTGGCGATTTATTCCAGCTTCCTGCAACGGGCTTATGATCAGCTCATCCACGATATTTGCCTGCAAAATCTGGATGTCACCCTGGCCATAGACCGTGCCGGCCTGGTTGGTGCTGATGGAGCCACGCACGGCGGCCAACTGGATTTGAGTTTCCTGCGCTGCTTGCCCAATCTGGTACTGATGGCGCCTGCCGATGAGGAAGAATGCTGGCAGATGCTGACCACTGCGTATCAATATCCCGGCCCGGCAGCCGTGCGCTATCCACGTGGCACCGGGCCTGGTGTCTCGCTCAGCCTGGACTTTGCCCCCGTCCCCATCGGCACGGCGCTGACCCTGCGCCAAGGTCGCGCACTGGCCATCCTCGCCTTTGGCAGCCGGGTCGCCGATTCCCTGCAAGCAGGGCAGGCGCTGGATGCTACTGTAGTCAACATGCGGTTCATCAAACCGCTGGACATCGCCTGCCTGACACGGCTGGCCGATACCCACGACGCACTCGTCACAGTTGAGGAAAACGATGTGATGGGCGGAGCGGGATCCGCCGTCAACGAAGCCCTGCTGGCGCTGGGCTACCGGGGCCGGGTCCTGAACCTGGGCTTACCCGATCGTTTCATAGAACACGGTGAACACGCCGAACTGCTACGCAACTTGCAGCTTGATGCGAACGGTATCCTGTTCCAGGTTCGCATGTGGCAACAAGGCAGCCCACGCGGCTAGCCCCCCTGCGGCTGGGCGGGCCAGCGGCCACAGGAGGGGGCCAGAGCCGATAACGCTAGGCTGAACGGCCTGCGGCGTGGGCTTTTTCAGCCTCGGCCAGCAGAATTTCAAAGTCTTTGACTACGGATTGCGCTTCTTTTTTGAGCTCGTGCAGAAAATCCAGCTCGCTTTTGCTGATTTCGCCATCGGCAAAGATTTCCTTGCGCACGATTTCGGTTTCTTTCTTGGAGATATGTCCATCAACCAACAATGCGGCTTTCGCCACTTTCCGCCATTCTGCCATAAGCACTCCTGTCAGGTCGTTAAAATGGGACTGCCGAGTCAACCGGCCGCCTGATTCTAGGCTAAAACCGTCCGTCCTGCCATTGCCAGCCCCCGTTTATCCGCGTAAATTGTGCGCGTTTCCCCCTGCTGTTTGCCCCTCCATGTCCCGCCCACTTCGCGTTCTGGACCTGCATAGCCTGCGCACCGAAACCCAGTTCCTTTACGGCAGCGCGCCGGACAGTGATTATTACCTGCCTCAGGCGGTTCTGGCGGCCCTTTGCGATACCCTCCCGGCAACACCCAACCAGGCCCACAAACAACGGCAAGCTGCACAACAGCTCAGTCTTTTGCTGGCACGCGCCGATGCCAGTACGCTGGAGCAGGGTATCCTGTTGCAGGGTGGTCCGGATAGTTGGGGCAGCCGCCTGTACTTTGAATCTACCGATCACTTCATTGCCTATACACCCCAAGCAGTCCTGGATGCCGCCATGACTGCACATAATAATTATTTAAATCATAAAGTTATTCTGGTAACTGACAATTTGGCCCTGCGACTGCGTGCGCTGGCTCTGGGCCTGGCCAGCGAGGCGCATCTACCGGGTGTGCTTCTGGATGATCCTGATTTGCTGGATCCCGGCTGGCAGGAGTTAAGCAGCGCTGAAACCGCACATTGGTTTGGCAACGGCCTGCGGGGACCCCACCTAATCCCCAAAAGTGCTGCCCCGCGCTGGCTGCCCCAACGGGGCCTCTTCACACCGTCAGGCACCCAGCTTCGGGTCCAGGAAGCTGATGCCGAGACCTGGCAGGTTGCTGCACAGCAAGATTATGCCCGTACTCCTGTCTGGGGCCTGGCAGCACGCAATCGGGAACAAAATCTGGCCTTGAATCTGTTGCTCGACCCGCAAGTCGATCTGGTGACCTTGTTTGGCCCGGCCGGGAGCGGCAAGACCTTGCTGGCCCTGGCTGCCGGCTTGACACAAACGCTGGAACTGGAGCGTTATCAAAGTATCGTCATTACCCGTGCCACCATTGCCCTAGGCGAGGAAATCGGTTATTTACCGGGTACTGAAGAAGAAAAGATGACGCCCTGGATGGGTGCCCTGCTGGATAATCTGGAAGTGCTGGGCCAGCCTGCTGCCAATCAAAGCCGCTGGCAGCAGGCCATCACCACCGAGTTGCTACAGGAGCGGATTCAGGTACGTTCCCTGAATTTCATGCGCGGACGCACCTTTCTCAAGCGCTTTTTAATTCTGGACGAGGTACAGAATCTGACACCGAGCCAGTTGCGTACCCTGATTAGTCGGGCCGGGCCTGGTTCCAAGGTGGTTTGTCTGGGCAATCTGGCGCAGATTGACACGGCGACGCTGACCGCAACGACTTCAGGGCTGGCCCATGTCATTGAACGTAGCCAGCACTGGGCCTACAGTGGGCACGTCCTGCTGCGTCAGGGCGAACGTTCCCGGTTGGCCGATTTTGCCGCAACCCAGCTTTAATTTGTGGTGTCAAGCGGTTCCGATGGCCAGGCATTGATGATGGCACTGACCAGGGTTGCCAGCGGAATGGCAAAAATCACCCCCCAGAACACCCTTAACCCCTCAAAGACCAATACAGCCAGGTTGATTGCCTCGGGGTGCTGATTGACGACCT
>CAYNNN010000102.1:0-2546 GCA_964398665.1 uncultured Gammaproteobacteria bacterium
CGATGATCACCGGGGTCAAGCCGTTGGGACTGGTGGCGCTGTATGAGTTTGATGCGGAGTATTGCAATATCAACCATGCAGGCCAGACAGTTGGCGAACTACGCACCCGCACGATTCGGGTCAGCAAGGGCAATGCCCTGAATTTCGACGGCCTGAGCTCAGCCCAATTCCTGACCGCCCCCGAGTGGCGGGAAGGTGGGGTTGGGTCAGAGCAGGTGGTACCTGAAGCGGGCGCGGATTATGCAGACGGGACGCTGGCACCGGGTGAATGTGCGACGCTGCATTACCGCTTCAACCTGTTTAGCCTGAGCAACTATCGCTTTGTGGTGCGGCTGTATGGGACCGTGACGGGCCCAGATGCCTTGCCAGATAGCCGCAGCAGTGCCAACGACCTGACGGCAGCGGCGGCAGTGACGGAAATCGAGCTGGACTTAGGCACACTGCAAGCGGCACCGGAGACTGCGGTGCCATCCACCACGACGACCCCCGGCGGCAGCGCACCCGTGACCCCGGTTCCAGCCCTGGGCTTCCCCGCCGGCACCAGCAACCTGCCGAGTCGGCGCTGAGCTAACCGCCGATCCACGCCAACTCCAGTTCCCTCCCCAGTTATGGGGAGGGCTAGGGTGGGGTGGATGCGGCAGCTTGCGACCTGCTGTTTTATCAAATAAACTCCTAATCACTCTATTCCCTCGGAATCTCGCCATGTTCTCTGCCCCCCGTCTTCTGACCCTGCAAGTTTCCACCCTGGCCCTGTGGGGTGCTTTGGCCGCTGCGCCGCAACTGGCGTGGGGTGATGGCGGCGTACCTGCGATTCGGGGCACCGCCCGGCTAGATGCAGCGCTGGCGAATTTTGCCGTAGCTGAACGGCGCTGTTTGAACGATGGTTCGGGTGGCTTTGCAAATTGTAACAACTTTAACGGCACGAATAACAGCGACAGCATTGCCCTGGGCGATCTGGATGGGGATGGCGATCTGGATGCGGTGGTGGCAAATTATGGTGCCGTTGAACAACGCTGTCTGAATGACGGGCTGGGTAATTTCCAGATAGGAACCCTTTGCGCCAGTTTCAATAGCATAGACAACAGTATCGGCATTGCCTTGGGCGATGTGGACGGGGATGGCGATTTGGATGCCGTGCTGGCGAATCAGAGTGCTGTTGAACAGCGCTGTTTGAACGATGGTTCGGGCGGATTCACCGCCTGCGCCAGTTTCAATACCGCTGATTACAGCCGCGGCATCGCCCTGGGGGATGTGGATGGGGATGGGGACTTGGACGCGGTGGTGGCGAATTCTGGCGCAGTCGAACAGCGCTGTTTGAACGATGGTTCGGGCGGATTCACCGCCTGCGCCAGTTTTAATGCCAACGACGGTAGCAACGGCATTGCGCTTGGCGATGTAGATGGAGATGGCGATTTGGATGCCGTGCTGGCGAATAATGGCAATGAACAGCGCTGTTTGAACGACGGCTCCGGTGGCTTCACCGCCTGCTCCAGTTTTAATTCCAACGACAATAGCTTAGGCATTGTTCTGGGGGATGTAGATGGAGATGGCGATTTGGATGCCGTGGTGGTGAATAGATTCGCAGATGAACAGCGCTGTCTGAATGATGGTTCGGGCGGCTTCACTGATTGCGCCAGTTTCAATACGATGGACGGTACCGCAGACAGCAGTCGTGGTATTGCCCTAGGGGATGTAGATGGCGACGGGGATCTGGACGCGGTGGTGGCACGCAGTAGTAGCCAAGTCGAACAGCGCTGCTTGAACGATGGGTCAGGTGGATTCACGAACTGCGCCAGTTTTAATACTGCGGACAGCAGCCTCGGTCTGGCCCTGGGGGATCTGAAGGGCGATGGGCCGGACGGGAATCTGGCCGATGTGACCCCGAAGTTTGTGGGCGGGGTCACGACCAGCAACTTTGCCCTGACCCTGGCTTCCATGATCACGGGCGTCAAGCCAGCGGGCCTGGTGGCGCTGTATGAGTTTGATGCGAAATACTGTGCCACGGGCCTGGCCCTGATTGAGAACCTGACCCACCTGCGCACCCGCACCGTGCGCATCAGCCAGGGCAATGCCCTGAACTTCAACGGGCTGACGCCTGCACAATACCTGACTGCGCCCGAATGGCGGGAAGGTGGGGTTGGGGCGGAACTGGTGCCGCCAACGGCGGGCCAGACTTTTGGTTACGCAGATGGTGAACTGCAATCTGGGGAATGCGCAGTGGTGCACTATCAGTTCAACCTGTTCAGCCTGAGCAAATACAAATTTGCGGTGCGGCTGTATGGTACTCTGGGCGGCGATACGTTGGGCGACAGCCTGGCACTCGCCGTCGATCCCGGTGCATTGAGTGCCAACGACCTGGGCGCTGTTGCTGCAACCGAGATTGAGCTGGACTTAGGCTCGCTGCAAGCTGCACCCGAGACCACTACTCCGCCCGCTACAACCCCCGGCGGCAGTGCCCCGACGCCCGTCACACCCGTGCTGAGCTTCCCGACCGGCACCAGCAACCTGCCGAGTCGGCGTTAAGCGGCCCCCCGCCCTGGCTCGCC
>CAYNNN010000103.1:0-2537 GCA_964398665.1 uncultured Gammaproteobacteria bacterium
AGAGGGCGATGCGCTGCATGGGTAATCAGGCGACAGGACGACAGGGAAACTCGTATTGCTTCAGGGCCTCCATCGCCCATAAGGCCGTCTGACAAAACAGACTGGCGATCGGATCAGGGGTCAGGGTCTGCTGCTGGGTCGCAAAAGCTTCGGCCAGGATGGCCAGCGGGCGCCGTTGCGGACTGGCCTGATGTAATTGCAGGCGCAGGGCGGCGGCATTGATGAAGCGGATACCGTTCAGGGGCACCGTGCCCTGGTCAGGCAACTGGCTTTGATTCAGCCCTTCCAGCACGCAATCGGCTGCGTCCAGCTCCGTGAAATCCGGGCGCTGGCGCTGCTGCTCCAGCACCAGATCGACGATTTGCCGGCTGTTGTTCTGGGCTGCTGCCTGCTGGCGTGCGGCCAGATCCTGCGCCACCTGTGCCCGAATCAACGCCTGATTCCGGTACGTCTGGCGCACCAGCCGGATGGCTTCCAGTGCTGCCTGCTCCGAGGTCAGGGTACCCAAATCCAGGGCGTGGCCCAGTGGTTCGAACAACTGCCAGAATGCGCCATCGTCCTCCTTGAGCAGGGCAGCCGCGTCGGCATCACGCAAAATCTTGTCCAGAACTTCATCTTTTTGCTTTTCAAGCAATCGTTTGTGCGCAATGGCAGCAGCCACGCCCATTTTGGAAGAGGCCGTTGGCACCGGCGGCGGCAGGGGCTGGTCGCTGGTCAGCAGGGTATGCAGATCTTGCAGATTGCGCAGCAACAACTGTCGGGAGGCCCGGACTTCTTCCTCCAGCGCCGGAGACAAATAGGCCACGCCCAGATTCCGCAGGTTCGAGGCCATCATGCGCAGGGAATAGGCTTCCGTCAGGTTGTCCGGCGGGCGCCAGGTGTCGGCACAGCCACGGAGCAGCACGCTGGGCTTGCCCCCGCTGACCATGACAAAATCCAGTTGACCGCCCTCCAGCAGTTCCTGCATTTCGCTCAAGGTCTGGCGCAACTCCTCGGCCAGGCACTGCTGACCCGGACACCGCGACCGTGCGTCCTGGATCACATGCGCCAGATTGATCACTTCTGCCGAGAATGCCATGGGCCATCAGATAATCGTGTTGCGCGGAGTATAACGCAAAAATACCACATCCGCGCCGACCCCCTGTGTTCAGTCCTGCCGACTGTCAGGTTATCGGGACATTGGGCAGTCCGGCCCCGATGCCTGGCCTGAGCAGCCGCTTGCAGGCGCCGCTGCGCAGTGCATCCAGGCACGGTGGCGCAATTCCTTGTGACGGCGCATTTCAGCCTGCTACACTCATTGGGTTCCCACCCCATTGGAAATTAGCCATGTGCATCTTTCGCTGCTCGCTGACCCTTCAGGTTTCCACCCTGGCCCTCTGGGGCGCTTTGGCCGCCGCGCCGCAAGTGGTGTGGGGCTATGGTGCAGTGCCTGCGATCCGGGGCAAGGCCCGGCTGGATGCGGTCGTGGCGAATAGTAATAGCCAGGTCGAACAGCGCTGCCTGAACGACGGCTCGGGCGGCTTCACCACCTGTGCCAGTTTCAATACCATGGATAGTAGCACCGTTATTGCCCTGGGGGATCTGGATGGGGATGGGGATCTGGATGCGGTGGTGGCGAATGGGAGTAGCCAGGTCGAACAGCGCTGCCTGAACGACGGCTCGGGCGGTTTCACTAGCTGCGCCAGTTTTAATGCCGCAGATAGTAGCGTCGGCATTGCGCTGGGGGATGTGGATGGGGATGGCGATCTGGACGCGGTGGTGGCGAATGATTCCGCAGCTGAACGGTGCTGCCTGAACGACGGCTCGGGCGGTTTCACTAGCTGCGCCAGTTTTAATGCCGGGATTAAAAGCTACGGCATTGCGCTGGGGGATGTGGATGGGGATGGGGATCTGGATGCGGTGGTAGCAAATTTTAATGGCGTCGAACAGCGCTGCCTGAACAATGGCTCGGGCGGGTTCGCCGCCTGCGCCAGTTTTAATGCCGCAGATAGTAGCGTCGGCATTGCGCTGGGGGATATGGATGGGGATGGGGATCTGGATGCGGTCGTGGCGAATGGGAGTAGCCAGGTCGAACAGCGCTGCCTGAACGATGGCTCCGGGGGCTTTAGCAACTGCCTCAGTTTTAATGCCGCAGATAGTAGCCTCGGCATTGCGCTGGGGGATGTGGATGGGGATGGAGATCTGGATGCGGTGGTGGCGAATGGGGGTGGCCAGGTCGAACAGCGCTGCCTGAATGATGGCTCTGGTGGTTTCAGTGCCTGCGCCAGTTTCAATACCGCAGATAGTAGCTTCGGCATTGCGTTGGGGGATGTGGATGGGGATGGGGATCTGGATGCGGTGGTGGCGAATCTCGGCGCCGTCGAACAACGCTGCCTGAATGATGGCTCCGGGGGCTTTAGCAACTGCCTCAGTTTCAATGCCACTGACAACAGCAACGGTGTAGCCCTGGGGGATCTGAAGGGCGACGGGCCGGACGGGAATCTGGCCGATGTGACCCCGAAGTTTGTCGGCGGGGCTAAAACCAGCAATTTTGCCCT
>CAYNNN010000104.1:0-2534 GCA_964398665.1 uncultured Gammaproteobacteria bacterium
TCCCTAATCCTTTGTTTCGTAGTGAGGAAACCAAGCGCCCGCGCTGCGCCAACGTCGAAGCTCAGCGGATGGCAAAAAGCTGCGCTTTTTGCCATCCGCTGGAGCGCCTTGTTGGGCGGCCATTCGGCTCCTTGCCAATGCTGTTAAAGCGTGTAAAATATCCCAAAAGAGGATTATTTTATGTCGGGAATCACCACCCCAAAGCAAGCTAAGAATACTCCTGCTAGCACGGTTGGGCGCGGAAAAACTGTTACGCTCCCCACTTCGCCCGAGACGGACCGCTGGGCCGATGGTGACGTGACTTTGTGCCTCGGGGATAGCCTAAACCACTATGCGAGCTGGCAAGCCCCTCATGTAATCGTATCCGATGGAGCCTATGGAATCCTTGGCTTCGAAGGTGATACGTCAGACCACCTAGGCATGCCCGCGTGGTACGAGCCACATGTCAAGGCATGGAGCGAGCGCGCGACAGCGCAGACAACCCTATGGTTTTGGAACTCTGAAATCGGCTGGGCCGCAGTGCATCCGGTATTAGAACGTTATGGCTGGCGCTATGTGAATGCAAACATCTGGAACAAGGGTAAGGCTCACATTGCTGGTAACGTCAACACCGCTAAGATCCGCCGTTTTCCAGTCGTCACAGAAATGTGCGTTCAGTACGTCTTTGAGCCTCGTATTGACGGCTTAACGTTGCAACGCTGGCTCCATCGGGAATGGAAGCGCACCGGCCTTGCCTTCCGAAAGGCGAACGAGGCTTGTGGAGTTGCCGATGTAGCCGTGCGCAAGTACCTTGACCAAGGACACCTCTGGTATTACCCGCCACCGGAGATGTTCGCCAAGATGGCCTCCTATGCCAACGAGCACGGTGACCCGTCAGGCTTGCCCTATTTCTCGCGCGATGGCCTTCGCCCTATGACTCAAGAAGAGTGGGCATCCATGCGTTCGACCTTCCATTGTCCTATGGGAGTGACAAACGTATGGGAACGCAATCCCTTGAAAGGGGCTGAGCGTATCCGCGTCCCGGAAATCAGCGGCAAGGCCGCACACCTGAATCAAAAGCCACTCGATCTCATGAGGATGATCATCGAAGCTTCGAGCGACCCCGGGCATGTCGTATGGGAACCGTTTGGTGGCCTGTTCTCGGGCTCGCTAGCCGCCAAGCAGACGGGCCGAAAGGCGTTTGCGGGTGAGTTGGACGCGACTTATTTTCAGCTCGGTCTATCTCGGTTCAAACAGACCGACCTGTTCTAGCATCACTCGATAACCGATTGCCCTACATCGCGGATATCGAAACGCTGCTCTAGCTCGCGCCGGATGCTGGCATCATCACCGCGAGATAAAAGTCGGTTCCACTCCCCGATGCTCATGCCATGGAACTGGGTACCATGCACCCGGTTCTTGAATGTCTCTATCTCGGCATGAACGATCCGGTCCATCTTGGCAAAGTTCGTGTCGAGCCGATATGGAAAGCGGGCAGTCAGCTCGCGTAGCCGCGCCTGATAGGCTGGCGTTGGCAGATATGTAGCTCCTCCGCGACCCCATGACGCGACGACTGCTTGGGCTTCAATGAACTGCGCTGGGGTACCTTGGAATTTGTACCCGTTCGTATTCGTCTGCTGTAGGTTGCTGGTGCGTGCCGCCGTGTCCTCTGGTTCTAGAACCAGATAGTCGGGTGGGTTGTGGTAATGGTCATCGCGCGCCTTTGCGACCGACCCACCAGAGACCACGACAACGTCAATTATCTTCGGCTTCCCGAAGATGAGGAATTCCGGCAACCACGCCAACATCGCCACGTAGGTTTGGTCTTGCGTAAAGTGGTTCTGGCTGTCCTTGAACCGTGCGGTTATTTCGGTTGCTAGCGGAAACCACGCCTTGATTTCAAACCCAGGGGTAGGTGAGACAGACCCGGCAAAGATGGTATCGGGAAAGCCGGGGTCTTGCCGCTGCCACCGACCGAAGGCGCCAAAGCCCTCTTGGTCGTTAAGATACTCGCAGGTGTTGAACTCGATGAGGTTTCCAACCAGTGGAGATAGCTTAGAGATGATCTTTGCCAAGTTGACCGCTGCTTCCGGCGATACGGGCTTGGCAACTTCCATAACGTCGAACTCATGGCCCGCCAATCCACGCAGATACTCTCGGGCAAGATCGATGACCTCCTGGGTGTTCATTTGCCCATCCTCTTGCGAAGTTGGGCAATGATCCGGTTTGGATCAACATCTAGAGCCTCACAGACTTCAATAAACTCAATCACATCTAAACGGCGTTCGCCGCCTTCGTACTTGGCGACAAATGACTGAGGCCGATTGAGTCTTGACGAGACTTCTAATTGAGTAAGGGCAGCACCTTCGCGCGCTTCAACTAGCAGTGCACGGAAGTGTTCGTATTCTGGAGTGTGTAAGGATTTCGCCATGCGACGATAATAAATCCCAACTCGGGATATCCCATTTCGGGATTATTCGGCGCATCGGCCAGATTTACGCCTAACGTGCGCGAGTTGTGCGGCACCCGCGCGAGGGTTGAGTGCATGAAATGCG